>NZ_JBIMEZ010000003.1:0-432807 GCF_051262695.1 Aeromicrobium sp. CF3.5 | reverse complement strand
CTCGAGCGGGAAGAACTGCTCGCCCGCGCTCTCGAGGTCGACGACGGCCGCCGGCTTAATCCAGGACTCATAAGATCCGTCGCGCTGGGCCTCGCGCAGCAGGAGTCGTTTGAACTCATCGGCGTCCACCACCAGATAGGAGCCCGCCTCGGCGACCAAGAGGCCATCGCGAATGCGGCCCTTGCCAGCGCCAGGTGGGCCAGCAAGAACGATCGCGCGGCCTTCCTCGCCCGGCTCGGGCACGTTGCCTCGATACTCCTGGAGCAGGCGCTCATGCAACGCATCGCGCGACGGCGTTGGATCACCGCCAATCCACCACGCAGGGTTGGCTAGCGTCCGGGTCGGCGCGGCCACCGAGAGCGGCTTGCCTGGCTTAGACAGGTCACGGACCGTGGCCATGTGGCGCTCGAGCGGATCCGAGGTCACTACCGGGTTGCCTCCGGGTGCCGCGCCGCGAAAACATCTTCGTAGACAGAGCGGTCGATCAGCCCGCGCCGGACTGCCGCCGACACCTCTGACCACGTGCCCGGCTGGTTGACCAGCAGCGAGTCATAACCGTCAGTCGACTCTGCCTCGACGTAGGGGAACCGAGTGAGCTCGTCGACGAGGACCTCACGACTGATGTGCTCAGCGGCGAACCTCTGGCAGATCTCCGTGGGGGTCGCACCGGAGAACCCCTCCAATGGTTCGGAGACGGTGACGGCGTTCTTCAAGGCGCTGTGCACCGACGGCTGCTTGATGTGCAGCACGGCAGCAAGCTGACGCTGACTGAACCCCGCGTCTGTGGCCCGGCGCAAGGCACGTCGATAGTCCAGATCACCCAATTCACGCCGCTGCCTGAACCGAACCAAGTCCTGAACCTGATCTGCTGCGGAAACCTTCGTGGTCACCATCATCAACACCTCCTCGGCACAGCTCCATCATACCGCGAAGCGATAGAAAGGGCTATCGGCTCAGGTGCCGCCTTGAATGGCCCGATAGAGCGTTGCGCGGCTCACGCGCAGCACGCCGGCGACATCTGTGGCGCTGAGGTTGTCTTCACGCATCATGCGATGGGCCTGCTCGATCTGAGCATCGCTGAGAGCGCGTGGTCGACCACCCTGCCGGCCGCGGGCCCTGGCGGCCGCGACGCCGGCGGCTGTCCGCTCGCGAATGAGATCTCGCTCGAACTCGGCGAACGCTGCGAACAGATGGAAGGTGAGCCGGCCCGTCGGGCTTGCGGTGTCGATCGATTCACTCAAGGACCGGAACTCGATCTCATCGGCCGCCAGCTGAGACACGAGTTGAACCAGGTGGGCGAGGCTTCGGCCCAGCCGATCGAGACGCCACACGACAAGCGTGTCCCCCTCGCGGGGTCGCAGGTACTCCCAGGCTCGATCGAGAGCCGGCCGTTTCGTCGACGAGCCAGTGATGTGGTCGACATAGATCCGCGCCGGGTCACACCCAGCCGCGATCAAAGCGTCCACCTGCAGCGCTTCGTTCTGCTCGAGCGTAGAGACGCGCGCGTACCCGATCATGGCCATCTACGCATGGTCTCAGAAGCATGCGACAGAACACGTAGCGAGACGATCAACTGAGACGGGATTATGAGAACGACGGACCCTTGGGATCCCGGGAAGTGGCTGCCTCGGTCGACAGTCAAGTGGAGGTGTCTCAGAAACGTTCCATTTTGAGACACTGGAACTTTGACCTCAACGCCCGGAGCATCAGTGGCCTAAACCGAAACGCCTCAGAGCCGAGCTGATTCGCGACGCAACTGTCGGAGGCGGATCGTACTGAGAACCCGAGATCGGTCGCATCGCGAATATGCTCTTCTCGACGATGCGATCGTCTCGATCATCGATCCAGGTGAACTCCCCTTCTGAGATTCGATTCGTCAAGTACTCCCAATCGGGGAGGATGTCGTCTCCGCCGTCAGAGGTATAGAAGCCCCACTGGCCTCGGATCTCAGGAAATACGAACACAAAAACCTCATCACCCGTGTCCGGAAGCCAACGACCGATCCGCCCTTGACTAGGTACATCGTCAGCGGAAATCATTTCCACCTCCGGTACGAGCGATGCTGAACGTGAAAGTTTTTGTACTGGTGATGGCCCCTGGATCGATATTCGAAGTTCGAGCTCCATCGCCTTTGATTGTTCTTGTAGGCGGGTGCCCGATACTGGTGATAACGACTCTGCCGTTGCCACACCTTGCCTGCTCGGTTCGAGATGAAGCGCGTTGATCTGATGGACGACCTCGATCGGGTCCCTGCCTGGTAGGCCCTCGCCGCACGCACGACTCTGTAGGTGCGCCAAGCGACGCCGGCGTAGCCCAGACCGGGCACGGCGAAGGATGCAACGGTCGCGTACGTCCTCCAGTGCCGCTTGAAGTGCCGCCCGATTTTGCGCCATCCCCATTCGCCATCGAGGTCGAACATGTTGATGGGGTCGGCGGGGTAGGTGTAGGTGTTGTGGTTGCCGCCGAGGACAGGGTCGGTGGAGGTGAATAGGCCGGTGGTGGAGTTGTAGAGCCGAACGCCCATCAGCGTGAGACCGGCACCTTCTGTCGGTGTGGAGCGTTGTTTGGCGCCGAGCCAGCCGTAGCCGATGGTTTCGCCGACCACGGTCGTGCTGTCAGGTAGGCGGGGCGTGCCGTATTCGGTGTAGTCCGACCATCCGCTGATCGATGTCGCCGGATCACCGATGCTGTTGTTGGCGAGCGGGACGGTGGTGACGATGTCGCCGTGCAGGTTCGACAAGGTCAGTTTGGCGTCGCCGGCTTGTTCGATGGTGAGGCCGAGGTCATCGCCGATCGATGTTTCGTATCGGGTGTTCACGGTGTCGCCTGCGGCGTTGTAGGACGTCCAGGCTGGGTTGTCTGATCCGTCGGCGTAGTGCCTGGTGGTGGTGGTCGATCCGGACGATCCCTGTCCACTCACCAAGGCGTTAAGTCGCCGGCCGGCGCTGTCGAGCTGATAGGTAGTCGCCACTCCGTCTTGGGTGATCTGGCGGGGCAGGTCGTCGTCGAAGTACCCCAGGGTGATGTTCCCTGCGTCGGGGTTGGGTGCGTCGGCTGCGGGCAGGGTCGTTTGGCGTCCGAAGGCGTCATAGACGTACTGCCCTGCCCCGTTCGCACCAGTTACTGGCCGGTCGGCGCTGTCGTAGGCACGGGTGCCCGCAGTGGTGTCGGCGGTTCCTTGTCCGCATTCACCGCTGGCGTATCCGCTGGAGGTGAGCTTGGTGCGTCGGGAGTTCGCGTCGAACTCATACGCCCGCGTCGTGCAGGTGCTGGATCCGTCAGCGTCTTCGGCCAGGTTCGCGGAGGTGTCGGTGACTTTCGTCAGCCGTGCGGCTGCGTCGTAGTCATAGATCCGGTCGTAGGAGCCGGCTTGGCCGATCGAGGCGACTCGTTGCAGGTCGTCGCCGGTCTCGCCGGGGACGGTGGCGTCGAAGGCTGCGGCAGCGCCGGTTGCTTCGGCGCGGACTCGGCCTTGGCCGTCGTGGGTGTAGGACCAGGCCAACCACGGCTGGATGGACGTGTCGCCGGGCTCGTAGGTCACGTCGCCGGTTTCGGGGTCTTCGATGGCTGTGACGTCGGTGACTTGACCCCAGTACTGCATCGAGATCGCCTGATCGGCTTCGTCGTAGCTGGTGCGCTGGTTGATCTGCCCGGGCATCTTCTGCTCGACCATGTTGCCGTCAGCGTCGTAGGCGGCACCGAACTCCAAATCACCACCACTACCGCGGGTCACGGTCTGACCAGTGACCAGGCCGCGGCGTTCTGCTCTGCCTGCCGCGTCGGTCCCGTCGTAGGCGTAGGAGGTGGATCCGACCGGGGTGCTAGTCGTGGCCACACGACCAGCACTGTCATAGCTGGTGGTGGTCGTTTCGCCCAGGTCGTTCTTGTACGACACCGGACGACCCCACCCGTCATACCCCGTGGCGGTCCGGTCCGAGCCGGGGCCGGTGCCGGCGAGCTTGGCCACGGACGCAACCAGACCCGTATCCGCGTTGTAGGACGTGTAGGTGCCTGGCCGGGCCGTCGAGCCCGGGATCGTCGACGTCGTAGCCGTGGTGACTTCACGGCCGGCGGTGTCGAACGTGGTCGACGTGGTCCGGGTGGCTCCGGCCGAGGACTCGACGACCTGGCCAGCGCCGAGCCACATGCCGTAAGCGGTGGTGCGGGTGTCGGGCATCGAGGCCGTGCCTCCGGCTCCGCCGGTGGGGGTGGCGGCCGGGTAGGTGCGACACGTCAGTCCGGCCCACTCGGGCCGGTTCCCACACGCCATATCGGCGCTGTTGGCGCCGGCGGTGTAGTAGCTGGTGCGCATCGTGCCGGCGTCGTTGCCGTTGGACAACGGTTGGCGGATGTCGGTGGTTCTGCCTTCGGTGTCGATGCGGGTGATTCGTTCGATACCACCGGCGGTGACCTTGGTCGGGGTGCCGAACTGCCACCCGTCGCCCTCACCGGTGTCGCCGGCGTTGAGCTTGGCGTAGGAGTTGGTGGTCACCGAGTCCACCTCGAGAGGCTCGAGCTGTCCGGCGACGACCGCAGCACCAGAATCAATCACCCCGTCGGTGACAGTGGTGGGCAGGTTGTAGGGCTGCTCGGAGGTCGGGTTGATGCCCACCCCGCCTGCCTGGTTGGGCGCTCCTTGGTCGTACGTGGTGTGTGAGTGCGGGCGGACCGGGATGACCGTGCCGTCCTTCAACGCCGCGCTTCGAGAGGGTTCGATGGTGTCGGTGACTAGGGTTCCGGCCTCGACCACGGTCGCGCCGCTGTTATTGGTGATGGGCTGGTTGTAGATCGTCTGGGTGGACATCGAGTCGACCTGCTCAGGTCCCAGCGGGTCAACGGCGGCTCGGATGTTGGTGATCGCACCGGGGTCGAGCTCGCGAACGACGTTGCCCGTCTGGTCGTAGTCGGTCGCGGTGACCCGCCACGCGCCAGCACCGTAGGAGCCGGCGTTGACGGTGTAGCCCAGCTCGTCGGCATACGACAGGTCCGCATAGGACCAGTCGACCGAGCCGCCACTGACTGGGCCGGTGTAGTCCTGCCCGAACACCGCATACCCGGTCGCTGGGGCCTTGTTCTGGAACCACGAGGCGACACTGTCGCCGGTCAGGTTCGGCAACCCATCACCCGACAAGGCCACATCGTAGACGTAGCGGCTGGTTGTGACATCAGCTCCAGCACCGGAGGGGTTCTCTCGGCTGATCTGGTTGACCTTGGGTGCTTTGGCATCGGTCGTGTCGTAGCCGATCTTGATCGGCGCCATGCCGGGGTCGGCCGTCGCGGAAAGGTGGGTGGACTGTCCCGCCCATGCGTAGCGGGTCTTGAGGTCGGTTCGTGGGTCGGTGACCGACACCAACCGCTTGGACGCGTCGTAGGCATACGTCGCGACCGGAACCGATCGCATCTGGCTGGTAGCGGGGTCCCACAGGGTCGCACTGATCTGCTTGACCTGACCGGACACATCACCTGACGTATCAGCAGTCGCGGTGGTCGTCGTCGCGTAGGAGACGTCCAGCGCGCGGCAGCCCTTGGCCAGTGTCCCGGCCGTGGGACACGCGCTGCCGTCCATCCCGGTCGGGACAGCGGCAACGATCCGGGCCACCCGTCCGTTCGTGTCGTGACCGTAGGTGGTCTGCCCAGCCTGGCCGGGTTCGGAGACCTCGACCGGCTTCCACTCAGTTCGACCAGTTGTGTTGAAGGCGATGGGCTTCCACGTCGTCGTGGTGCCGTCTTCCTCGGCCAACTTCATCGTCATCGCCGCACCGGAGCCGGTGATCGTCAACCGGGTGGCTGAGTCCTCGGTCTCGATCGTCGCCGGCACATACGCAGCATTGTTTGAGTACGCGCGAGTCAGGGTGGGGCTTTGGAACACCAACGGTTCACCGACATCGTCAACCAAGGCGATGGTGCCGTCCAGTCGGGTGTTGTCCACGATCGTGTACCCAGCCGCGCCCGCTTCTGGGCCTTCGAAGCTGGCCGTCCACCCGGGCCCGAAGACACCGGTCACCGGGTCCTGGGCCCATCCGGTCAGCGTTCCGTCACCGTCGAACGCGGTGTGTGAGCGTGACACGGCCAGATCGCTGGCATATCCCGGAACAGTGACATCGGTGGCTGAGGTGTTGAACTCGCCGGTGAACAGGGCCACCTGACCAGGACCAGCCTCCGCGACCGGGTACCCGTCTCCGAAGGCGTGCGGCAACCGGGTGACGGTCGTCGGGCTTGCCGACCACGTGCACTGGGCCGTGGCGACGCCTGCGTAGGTGAAGCAGACCTGCACGTCCAGCGTGACTGGCACACGAGAAGGAATCGGATCATCTGAACCCGCCTCCTTGGTCGCGGTGCGCGCATCCCACGACGAAGACACATTGACCGGATCAGTCGCCGAGCCCGACTCAACCGTCAGCTCTGGGCCGTCGGTCCAACCCGTCAGCTCATCACCGGAACCCGCCAGACGCCACTGCACCTTCGCCGTGACCCCAGACGCTCCCCCACGCGGTGGTCCACCAGCGGCGACGGCCACCTTGCCCGTGGTCGAGGTCTGGGCCGCGGGAAGGCTCATTGACGCCGGCCCCCACCCGAACTGGTACGAGACCGCTGCCGATGACTTCTTCGCCCGACTCACCGCAACCGCACGGACTGAATGCGCACCCCGGGAGCTCTTGGAGAACGTCACCGTGGTCTTGGCCGTCGCCGCCGACGACGACGGCTGGATCTTGACCAACGGCTTCTTGACACCATCGACCGTCAGCTCCACATACCCGGCCGTACTGGCCCCGGAACCGGCCGCGGTGATCGTGCAGACCACATCGTCAGCCGGCGCGTCGTCCTGCCAGGTGTTGTTGCCATACGGCGCCGGGCACGAGACCACCGGTGCCGCTGGTGTCGCGGACGCAACCGTGAACGCGGTCCACCCCGTCCAACCACTACCCAGTCCGCGCTCATCAACAGCCTTCGAACGGGCGTAGTACTTCGCCTCAGACAGGCTCGACGGCGGCCGGCAAGAAGCCGTGGCCCCCGAGGACACCAACGACGTGGTGCAATAAGCCTTCAACGACGCCGCGTCCCCTGCGGTCGAGGAATGGACCTGAATCTCCATCTTGACCCGCGACCCATCAGCGTCCGTGGCGCGCGCCGACAACGACGGCTTCGCATCAGAGGTGTAGACCTCAGCCGCCCCACCACTGGGCGGCGCGTAGGACTCAGCCGGCGCACCCACCAACGGCGCAGACGGGTTGTTGGGCTTGCGGTTGTAGGTGAAGGTGATCGACGGCGCGTTCGACGTCTCACGCGACGCGAACTTCTTCCACCCATACGAGTCCGTCTCGGAGGCATGCAACCGCAACCCACCACGGGTCTTGTCGGTGCCGAAGTTTGACCATGCGTCAACCAGCGACGTGATTCCGACACTGACCCGTCCCGCCTTGCACGAGGACGAGAAGCCCTTCGCCACCGACAACGACCCATGCTGCCCGCCGACACCGGGCTGGTTGTTCCAGGTGTCCGAACCCGACGACCCGGTCGGGACCGACCGGACGTAGAACGAGCGCGCCGAGCACGAGTACGAGTGGGTCTCGTACAGCGACAACGACGCCGAGACGATGTCCTTGCCCCGCATCGAATCGATCGGGAAGTTGATGAACGTCCGCGCCGCCTCAGCACCCCCGTTGTACGTACCAACCCGCAGCTCCGTGGCCGACCAGCCCGTCGTGTTCGGGCTGGCTTTGGCCACATACGTGTCATGGCTCGAGCCTTGAGACACCGACGCATACGTCGGATCCACCACGATCGGGAACGATCGAGCAGGATCGGTCAGCCAGTCCTGATCAGGAGTCACCCGCAACACAAACTGCCCATCATCGCCATCGATAACCTGCAGATCGACCAACGACGGCGACGCCGGATCACCCGAGACGGGATCAACCTTCGCATCCCACGCGAACGGTGTCGCGAACTGCGACACCACCCGATCCTGGGCATCGAGCAACGACACCGACCCATCGTCCTCGAGCCTCGGGGTCAACCCGTCAGTAGCGATCGGCAGATCCCAGAACACCACCCCGTCCTGGGAGGGCTCTGCACCAGAATCCGGCTCATCGCCGGCGCTGGGCTCGGCAGTCGGGTCAGTGTCGCCGCCGGGCTCAATCGCGGCGTCATCACCTCCGGCGGCCGTGTCGGGATCGACTGCTGCCGCGTTCTCCTGCAGGGTCTTCAATGCTGCTGCGTCGTTGATGACCACATGCTGCTCGAACCCAGAAAGCCTCGACTCCACGACCACGTCGACCCCGGGGGTCACGTCCTCATAGGTCGCAGCCTCACCATCGATGGACGGCTCCGGAAGGTCGCCGTCCCAGCCCAGCACCACACCCGCATCGCCGCCGCGGACCGGCTCCACCACCGAAGCCAGATCAGTGCCCGACGATGACACGTCACCAGCCGACGCCTCATCGGTGCCAGCCAGTGTCAGGTCCACCGGGTGACCCTGCGGCTCGACCGTGCCGTCATCGGTCTCGGACAGCTCCAGATCCACCGGCACCCACCTACCACGCGAATCCTTGAACCGCACCGGAGCCGAAAACTCCTTCGTCGTCATCGTCCCGTCCGGATTCACCCACGTCGAGGAGAACTCATCACGCAGACCCTCCACCTCAACCCGCGCACCCTGCGCACGAGCCGAAACCGCCGCTGACACCGTGTCCGGCCGCGACTCAACGGCCTCGACCTCGCCGTCGACCTCAGCGAGGCCAGGAGCAGCGAAAGCACCCCCCTCGGGCAAGACGGTGAACCCCATCACCAGCGACACCACGACACACACGAACCGAATCGTCCGCGTCGGACTTGCCCACCACGAACCAAAAGCCAGGACCCGCATCCCGAACCCGTCCCTCCAAGACAGGCCGGTTCACAGCGATCCGGCAGCGGAATATTTGCACAGCATCGGACCACTTGTCTCGAGAACTGTACGAATAGTTCAAGCCCTACTCGAATTTGACCATTACCTCTGGTTTCGGTGGGGGGTTCCGGTGCTCGCCACCTCGGCGTGTTGCATACCAGTCCGAAGCCTGCTCAAGGCCACCGAAAACGACCGTTTTCGACTCAGCCGCGTCCCGTAGAACGTCCCTATCCCGGAACAGTCCCCGGACAGGTCCTACGGAACCGCGGCCACGGGGTTGCCCGGTCCGAGCGGGCCGCACCGCCTGCCGTTCGGCTTGCGGTGAGGAGGCCGTCTGGCTCAAGGGAGAAGTTCCCAGTACCACCCGTGTTCGATCAGGACCGTCGACCAGCCGCTAGCTCCCCAGTGCTCGGTGGCGAAAGAACTGCTAGCCGGGCCTAGTTGCCGTAGAGCGCGTCCAGGTCGGGCATCTCGTCGAACAGTCCGTCCTCGACGCCGAGTTCGGCCAAGCCCTGCCCGGACTCCTCGCTCACCTCACTGGGGAACCGCGGGAAGGTCAGGTCGGCCAGCAGCGCCTCGTCGATCTCGGTGTACGCGGTGGGGATCGCACGCAGCTTCTCTTCGTCCGAGGACGCCAGCTCCTGCGAGGCGACCATGGCACGGGTGAACTTCTCGATCAGCTCGGGATTCTCCTGCGCGGTCTGCTCGGAGGTGAAGAACACCGCGACCTCGAGGTTGTCGACCGCTTCGGCGTACGGCCAGGCCACGGCGCGGGCGCCGGCCTTCTGGGTGATCGCCAGGAACGGCTCCACGACGAACACGGCGTCGACGTTGCCCGCATCGAGTGCAGCAGGCATGTCCGGGAACGCCATCTCGACGAACTCGACCGCTCCCTCGTCGCCGCCGTCCTTGCGCACGGTCTCGCGGATCACGGTGTCGGAGATGTTGTTCAAGGTGTTGATCGCGACGGTCTTGCCGGCCAGGTCGGCGGGCTCCTGGATGTCGCTGTCGTCGTTGACCACGACGGCCGCGAAGTCGTTCTCGACCTCACCGGTCGAGGCGGACGCCGGGGCGATGATCTGCACCGGCAGGCCCTTGCTGCGGGCGATCAGCAGCGACGTCACGTTGCTGAAGCCGATGGGGGTGTCGCCCTGCAGGACGGCCGGCACGATGGCCGCGCCACCCTGCGCGTTCTCGACCGTGATGTCCAGTCCCTCGTCCTCGAACAGGCCTTCTTGGATGCCCAGGTGCAGCGGGGCGACGTCGAGGATCGGCAGGGCGCCGACCGTGACCGCCTGGGTGCCGTCGGCGGACACCTCCTCAGAGCCACCACCACAGGCGGCGAGGATCAGGCTGGCTGCTGCGGCAGCGGCCACGGCGGCGGTCTTGCGGGGGGTCTTCAGCATGGAACGTCCTTCGATTCGTGCGGGATGGATGGTGCGGTGGTGCAAGGGGGAGGTCGGTTCAGCGCACGCCGCGCTTGGCTTCCTGGATCCGCCCGTAGACGTGGGCGCGCAGCTCGGCGAAGCGCGGCAGGGCGCGTGTCCCCAGCTGGTCGCGATCGGCCGGCAGGTCGATCGCGACGTCCTCGAGCACGATGGTGGGCCGGTTCGACAGCACGAGCACGCGTTGTCCGAGGTAGACGGCCTCGTCGATGTCGTGGGTCACGAACAAGACAGTGACGCCGAGGCGGATCCACAGCTCGCGCACCAGGTCCTCCAGGTCGGCGCGCGTCTGCGCGTCGACGGCCGCGAACGGCTCGTCCATCAGCAGGACCTGGGGCTCATAGGCCACGGCGCGGGCGATGGCCACGCGCTGCTGCATGCCGCCGGACAGCTGCCACGGGTAGGCGTCGTGGGAGTCCGACAGGTGTACGGCGTCGAGCGCCTCGTCGACCAGCCGCTTGCGCTCGTCGCCCTTGATCTTCTTCTCCTTGAGCGGCAGCTCGACGTTCTGACGCACCGTCATCCACGGGAACAGGCTGCGCCCGTACTCCTGGAAGACCACGGCCATGCCGCGCGGCGGGCCGGTGACCGTCTCGCCCTCCAGCTGGACGTCGCCCTCGGTGACGTCGAGCAGGCCGGCGATGCAGCGCAGCAGGGTGGTCTTGCCCGCACCGGACGGTCCGACGACGCAGACCAGCTCGCCGGGCTCGACACGGAAGTCGAGGTCGGCGATCGCCTCGACGCTGCGCTGCTTGCCGACATAGGTCTTCTTGACGTGGTTGACGGCCAGCATCGGCTGGGTGACGGAGTCCATGGCGGGTCCTTCCGGACGGGTCATCGGGGTGGTGGTCATGGTGGGTCAGCCCTTCCGCTGAGCGGCCCGAAGACCGAGGTACCAGGACAGGACACGTCGTTCGACGAGTCGAAAGACGAAGGCGAGGACGACGCCGATGAGGCCGAGCAAGATGATGCCGGTCCACATCTCGGGGATCGCGAAGCTGCGCTGGAACTGCACCGTGGTGAAGCCCAGACCGTTGCTGGCGGCGAACATCTCACTGATGACCATGAGAATGATGCCGACCGAGAGACCCTGACGAGCGCCGGCCATGATCTGCGGGCTCGCGGCACGCAAGGTCAGCGAGCGGACGCGGGTGGCAGTCCCGAGACCATAGGTGCGGGCCGTGTCGGACAGCACCTCGTCGACGCCGCGGACTCCTTCGACCGTGTTGAGCAGGATCGGCCAGACGCAGCCGAACGCGATGACCGAGATCTTCATGCCGTCGCCGATCCCGGCGAACAGCATGATGACCGGAACGAGCACTGGCGGCGGCACGGCGCGCAGGAACTCCAGCACCGGCTCGGCGGTCTCGCGCAGCACCCGCGACGATCCGACGGCGACACCGACGCCGATACCGATCAGCAGAGCGATGGCGTAGCCGGTGAGGAGTCGGGTGACGCTGGGGATCACGTCGGCGACGAACCGGCCCTCAAACCACGTCTCGGGGAAGACCTCGAGGATCGACTGCAGCGGCGGCCAGAAGAAGCTGGTGCTGTTCGCGGTGGCGAACCACCAGGCGGCAATCAAGATGATGGGCAGGGCCAGCGCGTAACCGACCCGCTGGACGCTCGACATCACGGGTTCTCCCTTCGCACGGACGGGTGCCAGCGCATGGCCCGCTTCTCAGCGGCCCGCGCGGCAAAGTTCATGGCCACACCGAGCAGCCCGGTGACGATGACCAGGGCGTACATGGTGTCGACAGCACCGGAGGACTGCGCCACGCCGATGCTCTGGCCGAGGCCGGGTGAGCCGATGATCAGCTCGCCGGTGATCTCCAGGATCAGGGCGACCGAGGCAGCCAGGCGGAATCCGGTCATGACGAAGGGCAGCGCGGTGGGCCAGATGACCGTACGGATCTGGGTGAGGCGGCTGAAGCCGTAGGAGCGAGCGGTCTCGGCCGCCACGGGGTCGACGTCCTGCACGCCGTAGAGCACCTGGAGCAGGACCTGCCAGAACGAGGCGTAGACGACCAGCAGCAGCGTCGAGCGCATGTCGGTGCCGAACATCAGGACAGCCAGCGGGATCAGGGCCACCGAGGGGATCGGTCGGAGAAACTCGATCGTCGAGGCCGTGGCCTGGCGCAGCAGCTCGGAGCTGCCGATCACGATGCCGAGCACGACGCCCGCGACCATCGCGATGCCGAGCCCCAGGGCCCAGCCGCGGATGGTGCTGACCAGGGCAGCCCAGAAGTCGCCCGAACCGAGCTGGGTGACCAGCGCGCGTGTCATCTCGCTGAACGGCGGCAGGTAGGCGTCGTTGACCACGCCGAGACGGGGCAGCAGCTCCAGCACCAGCAGGAACAGCACGAGACCTGCCGCACCGCGTGCGGGCGCACTCGACGGCCAGAGGCTGCGCCGCGCCGGGCCCTGTGGCGCGGCGGACGGTGACGTCCGGGTAATGGTGTCTGCTGTCATGACCGTCCTTGATGTTCGCTATGCGAACGTGTGTACGTTCCGTGGACACCACACTATGCCACAGGTCACACCGCTGACAGCGGGCTTTCACTCAGTGAAGTCATCGGCTCAAAACCCGATCGGCAGCCCCGCGTAGTTCTCGGCCAGACCAGCTCGACCGGCCTCGCTCGAGGCGAGCCATCGCAGCTGCGACAGCTGTAGCTGACTGTCGAACGGATCGTCGCTGGTGTGCAGCATCGTGGTCATCCACCACGAGAAGTGCGTGCATCGCCAGACTCTCCGCAAGGCGTCGCCGGAGTACGCGTCGGCGAGCCGGGAGTCCTTCGACTTGACCAGGTCGATCAGCGCGGGCGCCAGCACGCCGACGTCGGCCACCGCGAGATTGAGGCCCTTGGCACCGGTCGGCGGCACGATGTGCGCGGAGTCACCGGCCAGGAACAGCGAGCCGTGGCGCATCGGCGTCTGCACGTAGCTGCGCATCGGCAGCACGCTCTTGTCGGTGATCGGTCCCGGCGTCAGCTCCCAGCCGTCGTGGCCATGCCCGAGCCGCTGCGCCAGCGCGTCCCAGATGCGGTCGTCGCTCCACTCGTCGACCGGGGTGCCGTTCGGCACCTGCAGGTAGAGCCGGCTGACCGAGGCCGAACGCATCGAGTGCATCGCGAAGCCGTCGGGGTGCCAGGCGTAGATGAGCTCGTCGGTCGACGGCGCGACGTCGGCGAGGATGCCCAGCCATGAGTACGGGTAGACCTTCTCCCACGTGTGCCGCACCGCATCAGGGACGGCTGCACGACTGGGCCCGAAGGATCCGTCGCAGCCCGCCACGACACGCCCTTCCACGCGCACCGGGCGCCCCTCGTGGATCATCGTCACCGCCGGGCGCTCGGACTCCAGGTCGTGCAGCTCCACGTCGGCGCACTCGTACAGCACCTCCTGGCCCGCCGCGGAGCGCGCCGCGACCAGGTCCTTCTGCACCTCGGTCTGCCCGTACACCCAGACGCTGCGGCCGATCAGGTCGACGAAGTCGATGTGGATCTTCTCCTCGGGCCAGGCCAGGTAGATGCCACGGTGCTCGTCACCCTCGTGCTCGAGCCGCTCGCCGAGCCCGTGCTCGCGCAGCAGATCGACCGTCGAGTGCTCCAGGATGCCTGCGCGGATGCGGCTCGCCACGTACTCTGCCGACCGCGACTCGACCACCACCGACTCCACACCTTGGGCGGCGAGCAAGTGGGACAGCAGCAGCCCTGCGGGGCCGGCCCCGATGATCACGACGTCGGTGCGAAGCGTTGACTCGATGCTGTTCACCGCATCATTCGACCCGCTGTCGAACCGTCAGGAAAGCGAGTTGTTCCGCTGGTCGGAAGCCCGCCCATCACGATTGATCGCAGCGAACGCGACGACCGCAGCGGCCACCGCGCCGAGCCCGGCCAGGCCCAGCGCGGTGCGCGGTGACCAGGAATCCGCCACGTGCGCGGCAACGAGTGCGGACACCGGCGCCAGCCCGAAGGTGGTCATGTTCACCAGCGAGGTGGTGCGGGCGGTCCCGCGTGCCCCGCCCGATGACTGCGCAGCTCGCTGCAACACGCTCTGGTAGCTGCCCAAGGTGAGCCCCATCAGCGGTGAGAGCACCAGGAACCACGTCGTCGAAGGCGCCAGGGCGGCGCCCGACACTCCAAGACCCAGCGCGAGCACCGCGGGCGCGAGCGCTGCGGCTCCCATGCGACGCCGCATCGACAGGGCCCACCCGCCCGCGATGGCACCAGCCGCATTGAGCATGTGCGCCAGGCCCAGGACAGTGCCGTCAGCGCCGAACTGCAAGGTGACCACCGCCGTGATCGTGACGTTGAAGCTCATCGTGGTCACGGTGACCAGCGCACCCACCACCAGGACCCAGCGCAGATCTCGTCCACCTGACCGAGGCGGGGCATCGACGGGAGCGGGCTCCACCGCGTCCTCCCCCGCCGCGACGGTCGCTTCCGACGTCTCCTCCGGAGCCGAGACCCGTGGCGGCCCGATCGAGGCGGCCAAGGCCAGGACACCCAGGCTCAGCAGGACCGTGGCCGCGAAGCAAGCACGCGGCCCACCCGCGGCGTAGGCGAATCCCGCCAGGCCGGGCCCGGCGAAGCGACCCGCAGCCGCTGCCGTCGTGAGCCTGGCCAGCTGCGATCCCAGCTGGTCCTGCGTCACCACCTGCGCCGTCAGGGCAAATGTCGCCGGCCGCTCGGCGGCCTGCGCCACCCCGCCGACGGCCAGGGTCGCCAGCAACAACCACACCACGGAGGCCGACAGCGGGGCCGCCAGCAGCGCGACGGCCGTCCCGGCGGACACGCCACTGACCAGCAGCAGTGCGCGGCGTGGGCCGACCCGGTCGACCCAGCGTCCCGGGAACGGTCCAAGCAGCAAGATGGGAAGGAACTGCGCGACCGAGGCCCAGCCCAGCGCTGTCGCACCGCGGGTCAGGTCAACCAGGACGAGCGCGATCGCCACGTTGCGGAACCATAGAGCGGTGTGGGTGAGGAGCTGTGCGACATAGAGGCGACGGATCGGGGCGGCGCCCCGTCCCGTCGAGGCCTCACCCACCCAGTCGGTCCACGATGAACTCGTCGATCCTGTCGCCGAGTCCTGCGGCCGCTGCGGACCGCGAGTCGGCATTGCTGGCGTGGATCTCCAGTACCGGGATGCCCGCACGCTCCAGCGCCTCGGTCGTGAAGTGGGAGCCGGGCCGGTCCTCGGCGACGAGGTGCACCACACCGTCGACGCCATGGGTCTGCGCCTCCTTGACGTACCACTGCTCGGCCCAGCCCGGCATGTAGAGCTGGTCGGTGAATCCGCAGAATCGTCCGGCGAGCGCGCGCAGGGGATCGTCCCCGTAGCGCGGGTAGCCGTCCGCAGCGATCGCGAGATACATCGACCAGACGAAGACCGCGCCGTGATCACGCTCGAACCGGCGGTACAGGTCGAGGTCGAACCAGAGCCCTCGGCCCACCCACATCAGGCGAATCCGCTCGTCGGGGCAGACCGCCCGCCCCGCGTCGACTCCGACCTCGAGCTCCTCGTAGAACTCGCGAGCGGCGTCGACCGCCCACTGTGTGCCCCGGTGCCACTGCGGCAGCATGACCGAGTTGATCGTCTCGTGGACGCTGACGGGCATCGGGCGGGCCTGCGCCAGCAGATCCCGGGAGCGGCGGTTCCACTCGGCTTGTTGGTTCACCGGATTCATCACCTCCACCAGCCTGGCGGGGTCGAAGGTCCGTCCCGTGCGGCGCTCGAGCACGTCGATCAGGTCTTCGCACTCGGCGACCATCAGGTCGATGCGATCGGCGCCGAACGCCTCTTCCCACCGGTGCGGCACGAGCTCCCACCAGCGATCCGGGGCGTGCAGCGCCGCGGTGCGCTCGAACGCGAAGAACTCCGTGTCGTCGTGCTCGGCCCACAGGTCGAAGACCTTGCGCCCGCCGTCACCGCTGGTCTCGGCGATGACCAGATCAGGGCGCGGCAGGCCGCCCCACGGAGCGAGGTCGGCCGGCAGGTCCATCGAGCCGAGCGGTATCGAGTCGTACTGGCGCGAGTCGTCGGGGTAGCCGGCAGCTCTCAGCCGATCGAGGCTGCGATCGGCGAGGCGCTTGGCGCCGACGAGCGAGGCCCACCACTGGTTGACCACGTACGGCACGTCCATCGCGCGGAGGATCTCCTGAGGCGCATCGGCGCTGACCAGAGCGAACGTCTCACCACTCGCGACCTGGTCCTTCATCTCGGCGAACCACTCGCGCTGATGGGCAACGGCCCGCCGAGAGGTCTCGAGACGCGGCGCCGTCATCGAACGGCCTCCGACGCGTGCACGTCTGCAGCTCGTGCTCGAGCAGCCAGGCCGTCGGCACCATCGAGCACTGCAGCGAGCGCCGCACGATCCACGACCACGTCCTGGTCGCGCAGCAGCGCCACCTCGACCCCGCGGGCCTCGAGTCGCTCACGCAGCAGCGGATGTTCCCACAAAGGTCCCTCGTCATGACGGCGCACCCAGCACAGCACCGCCACGGCCCCGCTGGCCTTCGCGGCCTGGTCGATCCAGACGGCTCGATCGCGCGAAGCGCCTGTGGCGCTGTCGGGTCCGCGATCACGGTACGCGCGCGCCAGCACCGCCAGGCGACTCTCGACGTCCGGGTGGTTGGACATCGAGTCCAGGTCCACGACGATCGTCAGCGCCAGGGCTGCCCGGTCATGATCGTCGCCGACCACGGACCACCTGAGCTCCTCCAGACGCAGATAGAGGTCGGTGTCAGCCTGCGCGCTCCCCGAGAGGAACAGGCGCGGCTGCGTCGAGACCGCGCGCCCCTCGGCGGCGCGCAGTGCTCGCTCGATGAGGCCGCTCGCAACGTCTGGTTCCTCGGTTCCTGCGAGGGTGTGCAGTGCCAGCACCTCGCTGCCGCGCAGGCGTCCTGCAGCTTGGAGGGCCGACGCCCGAGTCAACAGCTCCCTGGTCCGTGCACACTCCTGGGCGGCGCCGAGCAGCGCATCGGCGGTCACCTCCGACCCGGTCCATCGTCCGAGCGCGGCGGCGCAGCTCGAGAGCTGTGCCGCGTCGTACCGCACGGACGCCTCGCGCGGCAGGTGGACCATGTCCACGAGATGCAGGAACGGCAGCGACTCGCCGCCCGCGGCCAGCTCGCGCAGCACATAGAAGATGCGCAGCGAGGCCTCACGGTCCCGGCTGCACACGATGCCGAGGAGGGGGCCGTGCTCGCCGGTCAGGATGCCGGCCAACAGGTCGACTGCGGCGGGGTCGACAGTACCGAGGAGTCCCGCCGCCCGTGCATGGGCCGCGGCGCGCTGGTCGTCGCCGACCGGAGTCGTGATCGAACCGGGTCCCAGACGCACCGGCCTGGCCGCTGCGGCCATGACCAGCTCAGGTGGCACATCGGCGCCGACGAGGCCCACCCTCGGCAGGTCGACCGACCCGATCACACGACCCCCTGCGCACGGAGGTCGTCGATGACCGTCTCGTCGTATCCCAAGAGGTCGGCCAGCACCTGGTCGGTGTTCTCACCCAGCCGAGGGGCCGGGCGGTCGAGGGAGATCTCGGAGTCAGACATCAGGAACGGCATGCCCGGCCCGTAGACGTCGGCATCCGACCGGCCTCCCGGCAGGGTCAACCGCACGACCTCATTGCGCTTGAGCACCCGAGGATCCCGAACGGCCTCGCCCGGTTCACGCACCGGCGCCACCGGGACGTGCTGGGACCCCAGAGCGGCAAGCACGTCGCCCAGGAAGCGATCGCGCGACCACTCACCGATCAGGGCGTGCAGCTCGTCGGCGTGCGCCACCCGCTGGTCGCGCCGCTCGAAGCGCGGATCGTGCACCAGATCGCCCTGCCCGATGGCCCGCAGGGCCCCGTGGGCGAACTTGTCGGTCGGGGCACAGATCGCGAACCACCCGTCCTTCGCCTCGAAGAGCCCGAAGGGCGCCAGCCGCGGCACGAACCCGCCGGTGCGATACTCCAGACCGATCTGCTCGTAGGCGTCGAACGGCTCGGCCGCGACCAGCGAGGTCAGGGCGCCCAGCATCGAGACGTCGACGTGCTGTCCCTGGCCGGTGTTCGTGCGCTGGACGACGGCGCCCATCGTGCCGATCACCGCGAACAGGGGCGCAGCGAGATCGCCGATGGGCACGCCGAATCGCACCGGCCCGGCGCCAGGTTCGCCGGCGGTCATCATCAGCCCGCTCAGTGCCTGGATGATCGTGTCCATGGCGCGGTCGTCCCCGCCGTCTGCGCCAAACCCGCTGATCGAGGTGTAGATGATGCGGGGATTGATCTCACGCAGCACCGGGTAGTCGATGCCCAGGCGCTTGGTCACCCCGGCGCTGAAGTTCTCCACCACGATGTCGGCCTGGCTCGCCAGATCCAGGAACACCTCGCGACCGCGGGGATTCTTCAGGTCCAGGGTCAATGACTCCTTGTTGCGACCTCGCGAGGCGATGGACACCGACATGTTGGTGTCGTCGCCACGAGCTCCGTCGACCCCGTCGGGCGTGAGGTACGGCGAGTTGTTGCGCGCACTGTCGCCACCGGTCGCCGGGTTCTCGATCTTGACGATCCGCGCACCCAGCCCGGCCAGGAGCAAGGTCGTGTAGGGGCCCGCCAGGGCGGTGGTCAGGTCCAGGACGGTCACGCCTTCGAGCGGGGCGGTCATCGGGACTCCTTCGGGGTTGATGTCGCGGACACGACGACACGGTCGCCGCTCCAGGTGAACTCGGTGTCGAACCCAGCACGCCGGGTGATGTCGATGATGTAGTCGACGACGGGCTTCGCCGTGTCCTCGTCGATGAGGGGGATCGGCCGCGCCTCGTCGTCGATCCACAGGGGCTTCAGGGCCGCTTCGACCAAGGCGCCGTCCGCGAAGGTGCACCACGCCATCGCCGTGTTGCGGCTCTCGGGGTGGAACGGGTACGTCGGCATGGCCGGATCGGGAGCGAAGCCGAACATCTTGATCCGGCGATCAGCCCACTCGCGCCGTTCGGCGGACTCGCCACCTCCGTTCAAGGCCCGCGTCACGGTCACGAAGTTGCCCAGACCGTGGAAGATCGGCACGCCCTGGTACATCTCCACGCCACGCATGATGTGCGCGTGATGAGCGATCACCAGGTCGGCGCCCGCCTCCACGGCGGCATGCGCCAGCGGCACCTCGTAGTCCGCGAGGACGGCGGGGGTGTGGCCCACGCCCTTGTGCAGTGCCACGACGACGACGTCCACCTCGGCAGCCAGAGCCGCGATGCGCTCCTCCATGTCGCGCTGGCTCGCCGGGGCCACGAATGTGTAGATGGTCGGGGGTCCGCCCGGTGTTGCCGAGTCGAGCTCGTAGTGGGTCAGCACCTTCACGTACGCCGCGCCGGCCTTCTGCGAGGCAGCCCACGACTCGCGCGGTCCGACGCAGTTGAAGCTCAGGACGCCCACCGTGGTGTCCCCAGCCCTGTGGATGGCCGGAGCAGAGGCGGCAGCGAGGTCGGCCCCCGCACCAGCAGTGAGCAGCCCGGCGTCGCGTGCGTGCCGAACGGTGTCGTTGACCCCGTCCGGGCCAGCGTCGTAGACGTGGTTGCCCGCAAGGGTCACGACGTCGAAGCCCGCACCCGCGACCGAGGCGAGGGCCGCGGGGTCTGCCGGCGGAGCCGGCACATCGAGACTCGACTGCACGGTGGTGTCGGAGTGCGGCACCTCCACGTGTCCGATGCTGACATCGGCGTCCGAGATGAGACCGGTGGACGGTCGCAGGAAGAAGGCAGGATCCGGTTCGTCGAGAACCAGATCACCGACGGCGGCGATGCATACGCGGTTCATGCCCCAACCTCCGTCGACTCGACGAGCGGCACCTCGGCAGAGCCGTCCACGGTGCCGCGGAAACGACCCAGGAATCCGCGCAGCCGCTCGGACTGCGGACGTTCGAAGATGTCCGCCGGCGCGCCCTGCTCGATCACGCGTCCCTGGTCCATGAAGACCACGTGGTCGCCCATCTGTCGGGCGAAGGCCATCTCGTGGGTGACGACGACCATCGTCATGCCCAGGCCGACGAGGTCCCGCAGCACGCTGAGCACCTCGTCGACCAGCTCGGGGTCGAGCGCCGACGTGGGCTCGTCGAACAGCATGATGCGCGGACCGGGGGCGAGAGCCCGCGCGATCGCCACCCTCTGCTGCTGCCCACCGGACAGCTCACGCGGGTGCGCGCCTGCCTTGTCGGCGAGGCCGACCTTGTCGAGCAGGTAGAGCGCGCGATCCTCCGCAGTCTGACGATCCACGCCGTGCGACAGCACGTGCGGGCGGGCGATGTTCTCCAGGACGGTCCAGTGCGGGAACAGGTTGAATTGCTGGAACACCATGCCCATGTGTCTGCGCTGATGTGCCACTGCCTTGTCCGTCAGCGGTCGCACCCCGCCTCGGTGCTGCTCGTAGCCCAGGAGCACCCCGTCGAGGAACATCGCACCAGCTTGGATCGACTCCAGCTGGTGGACGCACCGCACGAGGGTCGACTTGCCCGAGCCCGAGGGACCTATGACCACCACGACCTCGCCCTCACGGACGGTCAGGTCGACGCCTTGCAGCACTTCGTTGTCCCCGAAGCTCTTGCGGAGCCCCCGGACCTGCAGGACCTCCTGATCGTGAGCGGTCGATTCATTCATCGTGGTCCTCCGAGACGTTGGCCGCGTTTGCGACGCACGGGTGCGTTCTCGAACCCACGGCCGTAGCGACGCTCGAGGATGCGTTGGAAGTAGGTCAGGATCGTGATCACGACCAGGTACCAGATGCAGGCGACCAGCAGCATCGGGACGATGCGATAGGTACGGTCCGCGATGACCTGGACCGAGAAGAGCAGGTCGCTCATCGCAATCACGCTGACCAGCGAGGTTCCCTTGACGGTGGCGATGAACTGGTTGCCGAACGGCGGAAGGATGACTCTCATTGCCTGCGGGACGACGATCTTGAAGAAGCTCTGCCGCGAGGTCAGTCCCACGGCCTTGGCGGCATCGGTCTGGCCTTGCGACACCGATCCGATTCCCGAGCGGATGATCTCCGCCATGTAGGCCGACTCGTGCAGCGTCAGGCCGATGATCGCCGCCGAGAAGGGCGTGATCAGGTCCGTGGTCTGCATCGACCCGAGGTCCGGGCCGAACGGCAGGGACAGGGTCAGCGTCGGAACCAAGAATCCCAGGTTGAACCAGAAGATCAGCTGCACCAGAGGAGGAATCGAGCGGAACACCGCGACGAATGCCTGACTGGTCAGCCGCACCGGCGCGAAGTCGCTGATCTGCGCCACGGCGAGGACGGCACCGAACGCGGTGCCGAGCGCCATGGCCAGCACCGCGAGGAGCACCGAGGTACCCAGACCCCTGAGCACGGTCGGGTAGAACAGGTAGCTGCCCACCACGTCCCACTCGAACCGCGGGTTGGAGATGAAGAAGTGCCCCAGGCCGGCGATCACCAGCGCGAGCACCACCGAGAAGGCCCACCGAGCGGGACGAAGACGCCGGCGACTCTCGGCAACGTCGATGTTCGGCGTCGAGCCGGTCGACACGGACTCGTCCGCGTGGCTCGCCACGCTCGTCGAGCCCATGTCACTCGACCTCGGGGTTGAGGACCGGCGCCTCGACCGAGACGTCGTCGAGGCCGTACTGCTCGACGATGTCGGCGTACTCGCCGCTCTCGAAGATGCCCTGGAACGCTTCCAGCATGACCTCACCCATGTTCGCGGACTTGGGCGTCAGCACGACGAGCTGATCGACGCCGGCGCCCTGTTCATCGGTCTGTGTGACGTATCGCCACGTGTCCTCCTGCTGAGCGATCACGTCGAGGGCACCGGTCTGTGTCGTGGCCACGCTCTGGGCCCGGCCCGACTGCACGGCAAGGATGGTCGCGTTGGTGTCCGCGAGGCCGAGGAACTTCACGGGCTCGTCGCCCTGCCCGGTGCACCAGTCCGACAGCTTGGCTGTCTGCTCCTCGGTAATCGACGCGGTGACACCCGCGGCTGTGGTCCCGCACAGGCCCGCCGCGTCGTCGGCGTCGATGCCGCCATCGAGGGGAATCAGGTAGGAGGTCCGGCTCGTCAACCAGCTGACGCCGTCGAAGTCGGCGAGGCGCTCCGGCGTGGCCTTGACCGGACCGTTGAAGGCGTCGTAGCGGCCCGATCCCATGCCGGTGATGGTCTGGGAAAGATCGTTCGCCAGCTCGATGCGGATGGGGACGCCCAGCTGCTCGGACAGCGCCGCCTGAATGTCCGGGTCGATCCCGGTGACCGACGACCCGTCGCTCCCAACGGTGCGGTACGGCGGGTGGGAGTCGCCGGCAAAGACCAGCTCTCCCCTCTCCTGCACCGCCGCCGGCAGCTGGTCGTAGAGCGGAGCGCTCGTGTCGACCTCGGTCAGTCCTTGGTCGGCCGACTCGGCAGGGTCGGCCTCGCTGGCGCAGCCGCCCAGCAGCACAGCGGCCAGGAGTCCACCGGACAGGATCGTGAGCTTGTTCATGAGATTCCTCGATTCCGCCCCGACCGACGCACAGGAGCCGCGGACGCGGCCGTGATGGGGATCTCATTAACAGTAGGCTCTGGTTTGACGATCGTCAACAGATAGCCGCGCGTTGCATCAGGGCTTCCGCGGGTGACCCCCGTCGGCGAGCGTCTTGGTCAACCCAAGGTCGTGGCAGCGCGCATGCACCACGTGGTGGGGCGCGTGGCGCGCCACGGCCCGGTGAACTCTCGTCAGGGCAGGCGCCGACAGTGTTCGGTAGATCTCCTCGAACATCTCCCGCGCCCGCTCCCGGGGCCAGGACGTCGGCAGCACCTCCTGGGGCAGTCCCGGGTCGAGCGTGGGAACGGTGCGCCACACGTTGACCAGCTGCGTTCGCCACACCAGCGCGTCCACGTCGTCGAAGCTGCCCGATCGCACCAGGTCCAGCACGGGCTGCATCTCGGCGATGAGCTGCTCGTAGGTGGAGCGCACGCCGTCGAGGTCCCAAGCGTCGACCGGTCGACCCGCGGCGGACGTCGTGGCTCTCATGTCCGCCTCGAAGACCGAGGCGGTGGAGATCCCGAGCCCCTCGATCAACGCCGCGGCCGCAGCCACCGTGGGAGCCGGTGACACCCAGAGCCCGTCATACCAAGGCGCGAACCCCAACCAGTGAAGACCGGTGCGCAGCTTGTAGCGAGCGGCCCGTTGCTCCTCGGGGACGGAGAACGCCACACAGGTCCAACGACCCGAGTGCTGGTCAGGTTCTCCGAACCGCCGCATCCTGTCCAGGCCGGTCCCGAGTCGCCGACGCATCCACGGCGTCAGCGCGTACAGGGTCCTGCGCCCCTCCCTGGTCACGATCACCCGCTCGTCGCCGGACAGGCGGACGAGCACGGCCCGCGCGCCGGCGACGGTGATGTCGAAGTCGTGCGCCAGGTCCACCAACGCTCCCGATGGGACCACGGCGCCGTCGTCCAACCAGTAGTCCGCCAGGAGCGTCAGCACCATCTGCCGCGGGCGCGGACCGTCGGCAAGCTGGCGGCGAACCGACTCAAGAAAATCGACCCGCGCCACCGCCGTGGCGTCGCCGGTCACCTCACCCTGTTCGTCGGTCACTTCGCTCCTCGAGAAGATCGTCATTCTGGTGACGATCATGACGTCACTGCCGAATGTCGTGCAGGTCAGCCTCCCACTTCCCGCACCCTCACTCCAGGGCAGCGAGCCGTCAGGTCGCCTGGGGCAGGATCCTGCCGGACGAACCCGTTCTTGCAGTGGGTGAAAATCGACACGTCATCGAGGTCCTTCGTCGTCTAGCGTCAGGCTCCCCGATCACCACCCGGAGTGCACATGACCTTCATCGACCCCACGGTCTTCCACGGACGCATCCACCTCGACGGCGAGTGGGTCGAGGGTCAGGGCGATCCCATCGACGTCATCGAGCCCGCCACCGGTCAGCAGCTCGCGACGATCGGGGGCGCCAGCCCCGAGGACGTGACCCGGGCTGCGCGATCGGCCGCCATCGCCCAGCGCGAGTGGGCGGCACTCCCCCACCCCGAGCGCGCCGCCGTGCTGCACCGGGCGGCTGATCTCTGGGAGCGTCACAGCGAGGAGATCGTCGGGTGGAACACCCGCGAGGTTGGCGCCATCGCCCCGATGGCCGGGTTCGCGGTCCACGTCGCGGCCGCCGAGTGCCGCGAGGCCGGGTCCCTGCCCTCGCACCCGTTGGGCGAGGTCCTGTCCAGCGAGAAGCCGCGCCTGTCCTTCGCCCAGCGCATGCCAGTCGGCGTCGTCGGGGTCATCTCGCCGTTCAACGTGCCGATCATCCTCGGCATCCGCGCCGTCGCCCCGGCCCTCGCCCTCGGCAATGCCGTGCTCCTGAAGCCCGACCCCCGCACTGCGGTCACGGGCGGCGTCACGATGGTCCGCATCTTCGAGGAGGCCGGCCTCCCCGCCGGACTCCTGCAGCTGCTGCCCGGCGGAGTCGAGGTCGGCTCGGCGATGGTCACCGATCCGGAGGTCAGCGTCATCGCCTTCACCGGCAGCACCCAGGCCGGTCGCTCGGTCGGCGAGCTGGCCGGCAAGCACCTCAAGCGGGCGCACCTCGAGCTCGGCGGCAACTCCGCGTTCATCGTGATGGACGACGCCGACGTCGACCGTGCGGTCAACCTCGCCACCTGGGGCGCGTTCCTGCACCAGGGACAGATCTGCATGACCATCGGACGTCACCTCGTCCACGAGAGCCTGTACGAGCAGTACGTCGACAAGCTCGCCGCCAAGGCCGACTCGATGGTCGTCGGGGACCCGACAGGCCAGGTCCATCTTGGCCCGGTCATCGACACCGGCCAGCGCGACAAGATCATGTCGCTGATCGAGCGCAGCGTCGAGATGGGCGCACAGCTGCGCGCCGGCGGCACCGCCGATGGCCTGTTCGTGCGGCCGACCGTCCTGGCCGGACCGCCCCTGGACGCCCCCGCCTACTGCGAGGAGGTGTTCGGCCCGGTGGCCTCGGTCGTGCCGTTCAGCGATGACGACGAGGCGGTCAAGCTCGCCAGCGCATCCGACTACGGCCTCTCGCTGGGCATCGTCACCGCGCAGCCCATGCGCGGCCTGGCCCTGGCCGGTCGCATCCCGTCGGGCATCGTCCACATCAACGACCAGACCGTCGACGACGAGGCCAACAGCCCCTTCGGCGGCGTCAAGTCCTCGGGCACCGGCTCGCGCCACGGCGGCGCCGCGGCCAACCTCGACGCCTTTACCGAGACCCGCTGGATCACGATGCAAGCCGAGCCAGGCGAGTACCCCCTGTAGGCCGAAGGGCCAAGGCCCGAGGGCCCGAGGCCCCAGGGCCCAGAGCCCCAACTTTTGTAGCGTTTCGCAGGTTTCCGGACCAATTATGGATGCCTACCGCTACAAAAGTTGGGGCTTAGGCCGCCCTCGGGCCTACGGCAGGGATCGGCTGATGCCTCGGGCGGCCACCTGGAGCGCGGTGACCAGACGCGCCTTGTCGCGGCGCAGCGAGCCGACCACGACGCCGATCGAGGCGACTACCTCGTCGCCGTGCCACACCGGCACCGCGGCGGAGCAGGCGCCGAGCGTCATCTCCTCGGCGGTGGTGGCATACCCGTCACGCACGACGGCGGCGAGCTGTCGCTGCAGCAGACCCGGCTGCGTGACGGTGTACGCCGTGATGCGGCGCGGAGCACGCAGCACGCGCGCCTGCACATCGGCCGGCGCGTGCGCCAGGAGCACCTTGCCCACGCCTGTGCTGTGCATCGGGAGCGTCGACCCGATGTTGCTCACGACCGGCACCGAGACCCGACCCGACATCCGCTCGAGATACAGCACCTCGTCGCCGTCGCGCACCGCGAGGTGGATGGTGGCCCGGGTGGCGGCGTGGATGTCGTGCAGGAATGGTTCGGCGACGCGACGGAGCCCCGATTCCACCGGCGCCAGCAGGCCCACGTCCCACATCCGCCGACCCACGACGTACTCGCCGCCCTCGCGCCGGTCCAGAGCGCCACCGGCCACGAGCTCGGCGACGAGTCGATGCGCCGTGGGCACCGGCACGTCGGCTCGCCGGGCGAGGTCGGTGAGCCGCAGCGCCCGGTGGTGCTCGTCGAACGCCGCGAGCAGTGCGAGCACGCGCGACGTGACCGTGACTCCGGGGGCCGAGGTGTTGCCGGCCATCGCTCCCCCTTCCGTCATTCCTTCTGCTGAGCGAAACTTCAGTGTTCCACATCGAGTCGCCGCGACCGTACGTTCGCGCTCATGGCACGTATCGACACCAACCCCGACGCCGCCGCCGCGACCCAGGCGGACCTGAGCGCCGAGATGGCCGCACTCACCTCCGCCTACGACCCCTCCGGCGAGGGCGAGACGCAGCCGCGACTCGACTACGCGCCGTATCGCAGCAGCCTCCTGCGGCACCCCACCAAGGACCTGCACCATGCCGACCCCGAGTCGATCGAGCTGTGGTCGCCGTGCTTCGGCCCGCAGGACGTGCACGCGCTCGAGGCTGACCTGACGATCCAGCACCACGGCGAGCCGATCGGCGAGCGCATGGTCGTCACGGGCCAGGTCCGCGACGGCGACGGGCGCCCGGTGCGCGGTCAGCTGGTGGAGGTCTGGCAGGCCAACGCCGGTGGCCGGTACATCCACAAGCGCGACCAGCACCCCGCACCGATCGACCCGAACTTCACCGGCGTCGGGCGCTGCCTCACCGATGACGACGGCTGGTACCGGTTCACCACCGTCAAGCCCGGCCCGTACCCCTGGAAGAACCACCGCAACGCCTGGCGTCCCGCGCACATCCACTTCTCGCTGTTCGGTACCGAGTTCACCCAGCGCCTCATCACCCAGATGTACTTTCCCGGCGATCCGCTGTTCGCCCTCGACCCGATCTACCAGTCGATCCTCGATCCGCGAGCCCGCGAACGGCTCGTCGCTGCCTACGACCACGACGTCACGACCCACGAGTGGGCGACCGGCTACCGCTGGGACATCGTGCTGACCGGCAGCCACCGCACCCTGCTCGAGACCGACACTGGAGACGACGACTGATGAGCACTCCCCTTCCCCCGACACCGGGCCAGACGGTCGGTCCGTTCTTCGGCTACGCGCTCCCCTTCGAGCACGACCACGAGCTGGTCCCGCCCGGCCGCGCGGACGCGATCTGGCTGCACGGCACCGTGACCGACGGCAGCGGCGCACCCGTGCCCGACGCACTCATCGAGCTGTGGCAGGCCGGCCCCGATGGTCAGGTGGTCCAGCAGGCCGGATCGTTGCGCCGTGACGGCCGGACGTTCACCGGCTGGGGCCGCAGCAGCACCAACGACGCCGGCCAGTACGGCTTCAGCACCCTGCGACCGGGCATGCCCGAGTCGACTCTGCCGTTTTTCCACCTCACGGTCTTCGCACGCGGTCTGATGCACCGCCTGTTCACCCGCGCCTACCTGCCCGAGCCGTTGCGCTCCGACGGCGCGTCCGACGCACTGCTCAGCACCGTGGACCCGAGCCGCCGCCGCACCCTCGTCGCCGACCGGGACGCCTCCGGCTACTGCTTCGACATCGTGCTCCAGGGCGAGGGCGAGACGGTCTTCGTGTCCTATCCGGGACACTGATCAGATGAGCGACCTGTTCTGGCCCGGCGACCACCGCGCCGCCGGCCTGCTCGATGACGCCGCCCTGCTGGCGGCCATGGTGCGCGTCGAGGACGCCTGGCTGGGCGCGCTCGTCTCGGCCGGCGTCGCGCCGAGCGAGGCTGCAGCATCGCTGAGCGGTCTCGTGGGACCGAGCGACCTGGCCGACGTGTCGGCGTCGGCCGAGGCATCGGGTAATCCCGTGATCGCTGTGGTCGCCGCGCTGCGCGACCGCACCGACGATGCGACCTCTCCGTGGGTGCATCGCGGCCTCACCAGTCAGGACGTGCTCGACACCGCCCTCGTGCTGTGCCTGCGCGACGCGACCACGGCGGTCGTGGCGGACACCCGCACCACGCTGGGACACCTGGCCGATCTCGCGACCGAGCACCGCGACACCGCCATGGTCGGGCGCACCCTGACCCAGCACGCCGTGCCGATCACGTTCGGCGTCAAGGTCGCCGGCTGGATCGACGGCCTGGTCGAGGCACTCGACGCCGTGATCCGCGACGCCGACGACCTCGCCCTGCAGGTGGGTGGCGCCGCCGGAACCCTGGCCGGCCCGGTCGAGCTGGCGGGATCGGTCGAGGCAGCGGTGTCACTGGTCGACCACACCGCGGCGACCCTGGGGCTGCCGGCGTCGCCCCCGTGGCACACCTCGCGCGGCCGCCTGACCCGCTTCGCGGACTCGCTGGTCGGACTCGCCGACGCCGAGGGCCACGTCGCCACGGACATCGCCACGTTGTCGCGCAGCGAGATCGCCGAGCTCTCCGAGGGTCACGGCGGCGGCTCGTCGACGATGCCGCACAAGAGCAATCCCGTCCTCGCCGTCCTGCTGCGCCGTCACGCCCTCAGTGCGCCCGCGCTCGCCAGCACGCTGCACCTGGCCGCGGGTACGACGGTCGACGAACGGCCCGACGGGCCATGGCACGCCGAGTGGGCCGCGCTGCGCGACCTCGGACGCCGCAGCGTCATTGCCGCAGGACAGACGACCGACCTGGTCGCCCACCTGCAGGTCCATGCCGAGCAGATGGCCCAGACCCTTGCCACGGCCGAGGGGATCGACGCTGAGCAACGGTCCATGAGCGGCCTGTCCGGCCGTCCGGCGTCCGAGAGCTATCTCGGCGCAGCGCACCATCTCACCGACGCTGCCGTCGGTCGAGCCCGAGCCGCCGCACGAGGAGATGTTCCATGACGATCCCCACCCTCACCGCCACCGACCTGGCCGACGCGCGCCTGGGACCCACCGCGGACTCGCCGGTTCTGCTGCTCGGCCCCTCGCTCGGCACCTCGGCCTCGACTCTGTGGACCCTCACCGCCCACCAGCTGCAGGAGCGGTTCCACGTCGTGGGGTGGGATCTGCCAGGTCACGGCCACAGCCCCACGACGACCGAATCGTTCACGATGGCCGAGCTCGCCGCGGCCGTGATCGCCCTCGCCGACGAGCTTTCAGCAGCGGGTCCCGTGCACTATGCCGGCGACTCCGTCGGCGGGTGCGTCGGGCTGCAGGCAGCGCTCGACGCACCGGACCGATTCGCCTCGTTGACCGTGCTGTGCTCAGGCGCCCGCATCGGCACCGTCGACGGATGGCGTGAACGCGCCCAAGGGGTGCGCGACTCGGGCACCAGCTCGATGGTCTCCGGATCCGCCGAGCGCTGGTTCTCCCCCGGCTTCCTGGAGCGCGAGCCCGCCGTCGGCTCGGCGCTGCTGCACGCGCTGCGCGACACCGACGCCGAGGGCTACGCCCTCACCTGCGGGGCGCTTGCCGACTTCGACGTCGTGGACCGCCTGCCCGAGATCAGGCTGCCGGTGCTCGCCGTGGCGGGCCGTGACGACGTCGCCACACCGCCCGAGAGCCTCCAGGTCATCGCTGACGGCGTGGCGGACGGCCGACTCGTCGTGCTCGACGACGTGGCCCACCTGGCCCCCGCCGAGGCGCCCGACGACCTCTCCCGACTGCTCATCGACCACATCGGAGGAATCCCGGCATGACCGAACCCATCCCTGATCCCACCCGGAGCCAGGTCCACGACGCGGGCATGGCGGTGCGCCGCGAGGTGCTCGGCGACGCCCACGTCGACCGAGCGGTCGCCGCGACGACTGACTTCACCGCCGACTTCCAGGACCTCATCACCCAGTACGCGTGGGGCTCCATCTGGACACGCCCCGGCCTGGACCGACGCAGCCGATCGCTGATCACTCTCACGGCGCTGGTCGCACGGGGTCATCACGAGGAGCTCGCGATGCACGTGCGCGCGGCCAAGCGCAACGGACTGACCGACGAGGAGATCAAGGAGCTGTTCTTGCAGACCGCCATCTACTGCGGTGTCCCGGACGCCAACACGGCCTTCCGCATCGCGCAGGGCGTGCTCGCCGAGGACGCGTAGGTCATGCCGGACTCGCCTACTGTGACCCCATGACTCCGGCTCCCGGCTCCAGCGATCAGTTCGTCCAGTCGCTGGCCCGCGGGCTCGAGATCATCGTGGCCTTCGACGACGAGCATGCCGAGATGACGCTCGCCCAGGTCGCCCAGCGGTCGGGATACAGCCGCGCGACCGCCCGACGGTTCCTGCACACCTTGGTCGAGCTGGGCTACATGCGCACCGACGGCAAGATCTTCGCGCTCACTCCGCAGGTGCTGCGCCTCGGCACGGCCTACCTGGCGGGGCTCGGTCTGCCGCAGGTCGCCCAGCCGCACCTCGAGTCGTTGTCGGCGCGCCTCGGCGAGTCGACGTCGGTCGCGGTGCTCGACGGCGCCGACATCGTCTACGTGGCCCGGGTCGCGACGCGACGCATCATGAGTGTCGGCATTTCCGTCGGCACGAGATTTCCTGCCTACGCCACGTCGATGGGTCGAGTCCTGCTCGCGGCGCTCGATGCGACCGCCCTCGAGACCTATCTCTCCAACGCCGACCTGCAACCGCTGACTCCCCGCACCCTGCACCGGCCGGCCGATCTGCTGGCGGAGCTGAGTCGCGTGCGCGAGCAGGGCTGGGCCCTGGTCGACCAGGAGCTGGAGCGCGGACTGACCTCGATGGCCGCACCCATCCTCGATGCACGAGGCGAGGCGGTCGCCGCACTCAACGTGTCGGCGGCCTCGATGACCGCCGAGACGCAGATCGAGCAGGCGCGCGAGCCGATGCTGGAGTGCGCACGCTCCATCGCCGCCGACCTGTCGGCTCAACGCGTCGTCGGCTGAGGGGTTGTCCCCGACGGCGGGCCGGTCTACGATCAAGTCGTTCGTTCAACGAACGTAGGTTCGCATAGCGAACGAGACCAGTCGATGACAGGACGTCCATGACCTCCCCCCATCTCCGCTCCGCCCACCTCTACGCCGCCGCGCGGACACCGTTCGGCCGTTTCAACGGAGCCCTGGCCGGAGTGCGGCCCGACGACCTTGCCGCGACGGCCCTCACCGGCGCCCTCGCGCAGGTTCCCGGGCTGGACCCCGAGCGCATCGCCGATGTCATCTGGGGCAACGCCAACGGCGCCGGCGAGGAGAACCGGAACGTCGGACGCATGGCGGTCCTGCTGGCCGGTCTGCCCGTCAGCGTCCCCGGCACCACGATCAACCGTCTGTGCGGCTCGAGCCTCGACGCGGCCATGATGGCCTCGCGCAGCATCGAGTGCGGCGACGCCGACGTCGTCGTGGCTGGCGGCACCGAGTCGATGACCCGGGCCCCGTGGGTCATGCCGAAGCCAGACCGCGCCTTCCCTGCCGGCGGTGTCGAAGCCGTCTCCACGACGCTGGGCTGGCGCCTCGTGAACCAGGCCATGCCGGCGGAGTGGACCGCATCGCTCGGCGAGTGCAACGAGCAACTGGCCACCGAGTTCGGCATCACGCGCGAGCGCCAGGACGCGTTCGCAGCCCGCTCGCACGCCTTGGCCGCAGCTGCTTGGGACGACGGCTTCTACGACGACCTCGTGGTCCCCGTGCCGGGCGTCGAGCTCGCTCGCGACGAAAGCATCCGCGACGGGACGACGGCCGACAAGCTCGCCGGGCTCAAGCCCGCCTTCCGTCCCGACGGCTCGATCACCCCCGGCAACGCCTCGCCGCTCAACGATGGGGCGGCCGCCCTGGTGCTCGGTTCGGAACTGGCAGATCTGGGCGATCCTCTGGCACGCATTGCCGGCCGCGGCGTCGCGGCGCTGGAGCCGCAGCGCTTCGGCTTCGCGCCGGTGGAGGCCGCCGAGCAGGCACTGAGACGGGCCGGCATCGGATGGTCCGACGTCGGCGCGGTCGAGCTCAACGAGGCGTTCGCGGTGCAGTCGATCGCCTGCGTCGACGCCTGGGGCATCGACCCGGAGATCGTCAACACCCGCGGCGGAGCCATCTCGATCGGCCACCCCCTCGGCGCGTCCGGCGCCCGCATCCTGGCCACCTTGGCGCACGTCCTGCGCGAACGGGGACAGCGATGGGGTGTGGCGGCGATCTGCATCGGCGTCGGCCAGGGACTCGCGGTCGTACTGGAGAACCCCCACGCCGACGGAGCGGACCGATGAGCCGCACGACGTTCCACGAGAGTCCCGCCGAGGTCGTGGCGGGCGTTGCCGACGGTGCGACCGTCCTGGTCGGCGGCTTCGGCATGGCCGGCATGCCGGTCACCCTGATCGATGCGCTCATCGACGGCGGCGCCACCGACCTGACGATCGTCAGCAACAACGCCGGCAACGGCGACACCGGCCTCGCGGCCCTGCTCGCCGCGAAACGCGTCGCCAAGGTCGTCTGCTCGTTCCCACGCCAGCACGACTCGTACGTCTTCGACGAGCTGTACCGGTCCGGACAGATCGAGCTGGAGGTGGTGCCGCAGGGCAACCTGGCCGAGCGCATGCGGGCCGCCGGGGCCGGGATCGGGGCCTTCTTCGGGCCCACCGGGGTCGGCACCTCACTGGCCGCAGACAAGGAGACGCGCACGATCGACGGCCGCGACTACGTGCTCGAGCTGCCGATCCGCGGTGACGTCGCGCTGATCGGTGCGCACCTGGCCGACACGGCCGGCAACCTGGTGTACCGCAAGACGGCCCGCAACTTCGGGCCCGTCATGGCGACCGCCGCAGCCACCACCCTCGTCGAGGTCTCACGTGTCGTCGACGCCGGCGAGCTCGATCCAGAATCCGTCGTGACGCCGGGCATCTTCGTCGACCGCGTGCTCGACCTCTCCGCGTTTGAGACATCTGGGCTGGACATTTCTGGCACGTCGACCCTCCAGACAGAGGTATCCGCATGACCACCACCGACCCCCAGACCCTCGACAAGCTGCAGCTGGCCGCGCGCATCGCTCAGGACATCCCGGCCGGTTCGTACGTCAATCTCGGCATCGGACAGCCGACGCTGGTGGCCGACCACCTCGACGTCGAGTCCGGGATCGTGCTGCACACCGAGAACGGCATGCTCGGCATGGGGCCGGCCGTCACCGGCGACGCCATCGACCCCGACCTCACCAACGCCGGCAAGATCCCCGTCAGCGAGACGGCCGGCTGCTCGTACTTCCATCACGCCGACTCCTTCGCCATGATGCGCGGCGGCCACCTCGACGTCTGCGTGCTGGGAGCGTTTCAGGTCAGTGCCGGCGGCGATCTCGCCAACTGGCACACCGGAGCGCCCGATGCGATTCCAGCGGTCGGCGGTGCCATGGACCTGGCGATCGGCGCCAAGGACGTGCTCGTGATGATGACGCTGTTCGCGAAGGACGGCACGAGCAAGCTGGTGCCGTCATGCACCTACCCGCTCACCGGGGTGGGCTGCGTCAGTCGCGTGTACACCGATCACGCCGTCTTCGAGCTGGGCGCCCCCGACGGTGGCGTGCGGGTGATCGAGACGTTCGGGTGCACGCTCGACGAGCTGCGCGAGCGCATGGACGTCGACCTCGTCGAGGCCTGAGGACCCAGTCCCCGCCCCTGGGCGGTGACACTGCGTCCCTTCCCAGCCCTGGTTGCGGCGCCATCCCACCGCGAAGTGTGACCACTGCGGCTCGTGTGACGGCTGAGGACGATGCGACCGTCGAGGTCCACCATGCGGACGCCGCAGGTCATGGCGACGCCCCCACCCCGCTCACGTCCACAGCCCGGCGAAGCCGCTACCAGGGGAGGCGTGCAACGAGCCATCGACCGACCCCAGGGCGATCGAGACCCGACTACAGCGTGAGCGTCAAGCGTCCGGTGCCCGACTCGTCGCCGTCGGGCGCGGCGATCCGGGAGACGCAGATGCACAGCGTCTGGTCGGTCGACTTCTCGTCCTCGCTGAGGAACACGTCGCGGTGGTCGACGCGCCCGTTCAGGGCGCCGATGCGGACCTCGCACAGGCCGCACTCGCCCTTGCGGCAGTCGTACATCATGTCGGCGCCAGCCTCGGCCAGGGCTTCGAGCAGGCTGGAGTCGGGACGCACCCGGGTGGTCAGGCCGATCTCGGGGATCTCCACCTCGAATCCCTCGGGCTCGAACCAGCCGCTGCTGCCAAAGGTCTCGAAGCGCAGGTCGGCGACCGAGCGTCCGTGCGCGAGCCACGAACGACGGACCGCATCCATCAGGCGGATCGGGCCGCACATGTAGACCTCGGTGCGGCCCTTGGCGGGCAGCGCACCGACGAGTGCGTCGACGTCCAGGGCCGTGCCCTCGTCGTCGACGTGGACCTCCAGCCGCTCGCCGTGCAGCGCCGCGAGCTCGTCGAGGTACGCCATCTGGTCGCGGCTTCGGCCCACGTAGACGAACCGGTACTTCTGGTTGAGCCGGTGCAGCACGCGGCCCATCTCGATGACAGCGGTGATGCCGACACCGCCGGCCACGAGCACGTACTCCTGCGCACCGTGGCGCAGCTCGAAGTTCTGCAGCGGCTGGGTGCAGCTGATCTCGTCGCCCTCGCTGAGGCCGTGCATGAAGATGGACCCGCCGCGCGACGTCGGAGTCCGCATGACCGAGACGGTCAGCTGCGATCCGTCGGCGCTGGACTCGACCACCGAGTAGGAGCGGACGTCCTCGCCCTGCGGCAGTCGGACCCGGACGTCGACGTGGGTGCCCGGGGCAGCCTTGCGGGTGCCGACCCGCTGCAGCGTGATGCGGCGGATGTCCTCGGTGACCGGACGCGTCTCCACCACGCGGGCGGTGGACCAGACCGCCTTGGGATCAGCACTCATCGAGCGGTCGTCCCGCTGAGCCCCATGCCCGAGAGGTCTGCCACCGCGACCGGGTCCTCGCCGGCCTGCTCGGCGGCCAGCATGCGGTCGAGGATGCGGCGCACCCACATGCCGCCCGAGTCGATGTTGAGGCTGTAGAACTCGTGCTCGGGGTTGGCATCGATGTTGGCCTGCTGGGCCTGCAGCATGACCTCGTCCTCGCCGAAGACGCCGTGGACGCCGTTGCGGAGCTGGGTGGTGATCGTCTGGCTCTCGAGTCGGTAGTTGCGCATGAACGCCCAGAAGTAGTGCGACGTGCGATCGGTCTCCGGCGTGATCGTGTTCATCACATACCCGTTGACGCCCTGACTGCGGTCGCCCTGCTCGGCGCCCGTGCCGGCCTTGGCCACGCCGACATCGATGCAGATGGTCGAGGGCGCGTAGAAGTGGATGATCTGCCAGCGGTCGACCAGGCCGTCGAAGTCCGGAAACTTGTCGCGCATGTTCTTGCGCCAGAACGGCGGCGGCTCGACCTCGTGCATCCACCGGGTCACGGTGACGCTGCCGTCGTCCTCCAGCTTGGTGTGAAAGCCGGACTCGCTGAGCTCGGCCTGGCCGAGACTGGCGCCGTGCACGAACTCCTCGTGCGTCAGGTCCATCAGGTTGTCAAGGATCAACTGGTAGTTGCAGGCGGCGTGGATCGTCTCGCCGTCACCGGCCCACTCAGGGTCGGTCATCTGGCTCATGTCGGGGATGAGGTCGGGGTCGGCCATCGTCATGTCGCCGGGCCACACCCACACGTAGCGGTACCGCTCCTCGACCGGGTAGGAGGCGACCATCGCCGACGGGTTCACGGTGCGCTGGGCCGGCATCGAGGTGCAGCGACCCGTCGAGTTGTACTGCAGGCCGTGGTACGGGCACTGGATCTCGTCGCCGCCCATGAGCTTGCCCATCGACAGGGGTGCGAGGCGGTGCCAGCAGGCATCGGCGAGCGCCACCGGGCGGCCGTCATCCGTGCGGTACAGCGCCATCGGCTTGTCGGCGATGGTGCGCGACATCGGTGCCTTGTTGGTGACCTCGTGGTCCCACGCGGCGACGTACCAGGCGTTGAGGGGGTGCGGGAAGATCTTGGCGGTGACGGTCTCGTGCGTCTCGAGCGACATGGGGTGACTCCTTGGGTCGACCACCTCAGTGTCATCTGCGCCGTGTGACTGGGACCACGACGTTTTCAACCACTGGAAGAGTGGCTTGCTCCAAGGGCCCGTGAGATCGCTCGCCCTGCCGTCAGGACGTACGGTGCGACCTCTCGTGGTCGAGCACCGTCGGCCTCGACCACGATCGAGACCGCGGCCACCACGGCCCCGTCGCCGTCGCGCACCGGGGCCGCGACCGACGTGGCATCGTCGGTGACGGCCCGTTCGGACACCGCATAGCCGCGCTTGCGGATCTCGGCCAGGACGCGGCGCAACCTGGCGGGGTCGGTGATCGTGCCCTTGGCGTAGCGCGGCAGGTCGCCGGCCAGCACGCGCTCCTGGACGTCGGCCGGCGCGAACGCCAGCAGCACCTGCCCGACGCCGGTCGCGTGAAGGTGGAAACGGCCTCCCACGCGGGTCAGCACCGGCACGGCCTTCCGACCCGCAATGCGTTCGACGAACACCAGCTCGTCCTCGTCGCGCACGGCCAGCTGCACGTTCTGGCGGGTCAGGACGTACAGGTCTTCCATGAACGGCAGCGCCGCTTCACGCAGGCCGGGCGCCCGGGGCGCGAGCGATCCGACCTCCCAGAGCCGCAGCCCGATCCGGTACGAGCCCGCGCCGGTCCGCTCCAGCGCACCCCACTCGACCAGCTCGGCGGCCCGCCGGTGGGCCGTCGGGACGCTGACTTCCGCGCGCCGCGCCAGCTCGGTGAGGCTGAGCTCGACGTGCTGGGCGTCGAAGGCAGCCAGGAGAGACAACACCTTGCTAGTCACGCTCGAGCTGGCCACCACATCACGGTACCGAGCCCGTCCCGGCAGTCCACCCCAACTTCTGTAGCGTTTCGCAGGTTTCCAGGCCGATCCCGGATGCCTACCGCTACAAAAGTTGGGGCTTCACGGGGCCTCCACCCATCGGAACGTCAGGGACTGTCCGGGCTGCACCTGCGCGGCGCGGTCGACGTCCTCGTCGATCACGACGGCGACGACTGGGTAGCCGCCGGTGACCGGGTGGTCGGCGAGGAACAGCACGGGTTCTCCGCTGGGCGAGACCTGGATGGCGCCGCGCCAGATGCCCTCGCTGGGCAGCTGGTCGGGGCGGGCGCGCTCGAAGGTGGCGCCGGACAGTCGCATGCCCACCCGGTTGATGTCCTGGGTGGCCTGCCACGGCTGGGCCACCAAGAGGTCCGGATCGGTGACCCAGCCCTGGCGAGGACCGAGCACGGCGCGCAGCACCACCGGATCGTCCCAGCGGGGGCAGACCAGGTAGTCCACCTGCGGGAACTCCCCCCGGCTCGCGCCGACCGGCAGCACCTCACCTGCGGCGAGCGGGTCCGGGCCGAGCCCGGACAGCACGTCGTGACTACGGGACCCCATGACCTCGGGCACGTCGACCCCGCCCCGCACGCACAGGTACGCGCGCAGGCCGCCGGTGGGCGGCCCGAGCCTGACCCGAGACCCGGCTGGTGCCGACACGACGGAGTGGGAGCCGACCGCGCCGCCGTCGATCGTCACGTCGCACCGCGCGCCGGACACGCACATCATGATCAGCTCGTCACCCACCTCGACGTCGAGGCCGCCTCCGGTGACCTCGACACCGGCGGCGCTCTCGTCGTTGCCGAGGGCGCGGTTGCCCTGGCGCAGAGCGGTGCGGTCTGCGGCGCCAGACCGGCCCACCCCGATGCCGGCCTGTCCGGCCCGGCCGAGATCCTGCACCAGCGCCAGCGGTCCCGAGGCGTGCACGGTCAGTGAGCGCATCATGACGTCACCTCGACGAAGCGCACGCGCACGTCCGGTCGCAGCAGGGCGGCAGGCTCACGGGCGAGGTCGAACATCGCCAGGTCGGTGCGCCCGATCAGCTGCCAGCCACCGGGCGACTCCCTCGGGTAGACGCCGGTGTACTCGTCGGCCAGGGCGACCGCGCCTGTCGGCACGGAGGTGCGCGACGTGTCCCGGCGAGGCACCCGTAGGCGGTCGTCCTCACCGACGAGATATCCGAATCCGGGAGCGAAACCACCAAACGCGACTCGCCAGATCTGGCCGGTGTGGGCTGCGACGATCTCGGCGCGAGACAGTCCGGTGTGCTCCGCGACCTCGTCGAGGTCGGCGCCGTCGTAGACCACCGGCACCTCGATCACCTCGGTGCCGGCGGCCGCGGGGTCGACCGGCTGAGGAACGGTCGCCTCCAGGACGCGACGCAGCGACGAGATCGAGGCGTCTTCGGCGGCCACGACCAGCACCGTCCGCGCCGCCGGTACGAGATCGGCGATCTCGGGCGGTCGGTCGTCACGCAGGGCGGCCAGCAGCGCCAGCGCCTGCTCGCCGTCGTCCAGCTCGACCAGCAGCGCGCGGTCCCCGTACGGCAGGATCCTCATGCGTGCGATTCCATCGCGGCCCACGCACCGTGGTGCAGGTCGACACCGAGCATCGGCCATCGAGCGGCGCCGTCCTTCTGGGACGCGCTCGACCTCCGCGGGGTCTGGTCGGTTGGCGTGTCATGGGTCATCGTCCTCGACCCTGCCAGTTGTCCGAGCATCCTGCACCACCTCGATGCGGCTCCCGGGTCGCGCTCCCGCCCAGGGGACGACGCACAGAGGCCCGGCACGACCGAAGTCGTGCCGGGCCCTGCAACTGACGTCCGCTACGGGCGGATGCTGATGATCTCGCCCGCCGGGACGAACTCCTCGTCGGCAGCGACCCACTTGATCGGCCTGAAGCCGTCGATGCCGGTCAACAGCTCAGGTGTGCTGTACCACTTGATGCCGTTGATCAGCATGGGCGAGGCGTAGTCCTGATCGCGAGCGGCCATCATGACCCCGAGGCGGGTGAGGCCCTCCTCGGACGCCGCAGCCTGCTCGAGGGTGTTGACCACGAGATCAGCCTGGGTCCAGCCGGACACCGCGACCGCGTTGCCCTGGATCTCAGCAGGAACGCCTGCCGCGTCCATCTGCTCCTTGTACATGGCCACACCTTCGTCGCCCTCATTCTCCGAGGCGTTCGGGTCCTTGCCAAAGGCGCCCAGCTCGATGCCGTCGGCCGCGTTGCCTGCTGCGATGTACTCGACGGCGTTGACGCAGTTGCTGGGCTTGAGCACCAGCTCGGGCTCGTAGCCGATGCGACCACGCGCCGAGTCGAATGCGGCACAGGTTCCGGTCACGCCACCGTGGTAGACCACCTCGACGCCTTCGGCCTTCAGCTCGGTCGCGGCTGCGACGGGGTCACCGTCGGAGACGACGGCATCGATGGGCAGGTCCATCTCCTTGGCGACCTCCTGGAAGGCGTCGCCCTGCACCTTGCCCGAGGCGGTCGGGTTCTCCGCGACGCCGACCGACACACCGTCGGGGTACCGCTCCTGGATCAGGTTCACGAGGAACTTCGCCTCGTTGGTCGCCAGCGGGAGGATCGTGGTGGTCCACGGGAACGCCTCGATGTCGGCGAAGTCAGCCGTCGACGAGCTCGGATACAGCATCGGGACGCAGGCGGCGTTCTGGTCGTCGACCATGGCGCTGAGCGCTCCGGTGCCGAACGTCGCGAGGGCGTCGACACCATCGTTCTGGATGAACTCGGTGCCGTTGGCCTTGGCCTTGTCCGGCGCGAAGGCGTCGTCCTTGTAGTTGACCTCGATCATGACGCCGTCGATGCCACCGGCCTCGTTGGCCGCGGCGAGGCGCGCGTCGTACCCGGCGGTGGCGAGCTCGACGGCTCCCGCGACAGGGCCGGACAGCGGGGCGCTGTAGCCGATGTCGAAGGTGTCGGTGATCGGCTCGGTCGCCGATGCGGGATCTTCACAGTCGTCCAGGTTGATGCTGAACGCCGAGGTGTCGGTGTCGCTGCCGGACGATTCGCCGGAGCTGGAGCCGCCACCACAGGCGGACAGGGTCATCACGGCGGCGATCCCCAGGGGGAGGGCAGCCCGCGAGAAGCGGGAGGTGGAGCGTGTGTTCATGTCAGGGCCTTTCAGGTGTTTCGAGTATCGGATGGATGCGCGTTCCCGAGTGGTGCGCCGACGACGGTCAGCCGGTGGCTCCCTTCTTCGGTCGGCGTCCCGGGTCCCGCGGGGCGGAGCCCCGTTGCGCGGAAACGCGGGGGGCCGGAACCAGGACGACAACCCGGCGCACGAGCTTGGTGATGCCGCCGACGACACCGGCGGGCGCCACGAAGATCACCGCGATCAAGGCGATGGCGAACAGCACCGCTGCTCCTTGGCCGGACCCGAGCTCGGAGGTGTAGTAGGGCAGGAAGACGACGGCTGCCGCACCCACCAGCGGGCCCATGCGCGTGGCCTCACCGCCGATGACGAGGCCGATCAGCAACGTGATGCCCGCGAGCAGCGTGAAGGAGCCCTCCGCGAACAGGCTGCCGATGTACATCGCGAACAGGCTTCCACCGACGCCGGTGATGGCACCGGAGACACCGAACGCGGCCGTCTTCGTGACGGCGATGTTCACGCCGGACGCCGAGGCGGCGATCTCGTTCTCCCGCACGGCGATCATGGCCATGCCGTACCGGCCCTTGACGAGGTTGTGGATCACGAGCATGACGAGCAGCAGCATCACGACGCTGAGCCAGTACAGCCACTCGGCGCGCTCGCCGAGGGTGAATCCCGACCACTCCGGCGGCCGCAGCTGCTGGCGCCGGATCGTCATGCCCTCCGAACCGCCGGTCAGGCCCTCGAACTGACCGATGATCTCCGGGAAGGCCACACCGAATGCGAGCGTGACCATCGCGAGGTACAGCCCGCGGATGCGCAGGGCAGGGAGCCCGACGAGGAAGCCGACCACCAAGCACAACAGGAGCGCAGCCGGGATCGTGGCGAGCGGGCTCCACTCGTAGCGGACCACCAGCACGCCGGTCGTGTACGCGCCGAGGCCGAAGAACGCGGAGTGCCCGACCGACAGCAGGCCGACGTAGCCGGTGGCCACGTTGAGCCCGGCGATCGCGATGGCGAAGACCGCCACGCGGGTCAGCTGCCCCTGCTCGAAGGTTCCCAGCTGGCCGCCCCAGACGATGACGGCCAGGGCGACGAGCGCCGAGGCGCCGATCATCACCAGGTGAGCGCGCGATCCGCGCTCCACCACCTTGGGTCCACGACGAGTGCTCGCCGGCGTGGCCGGCTCCTGCGCAGCGGACGGGGTGGGGTCGAGGTCGGTGCTCACACGCGCTCCAGTCGTCGGGTGCCGAACAGTCCGGTGGGCCGGACGGTCAGGACGATCACAATGAGGATGAGGGCCGTGGTCAGGGAGAATCCGCCCTCGATGAAGCTCACGTAGCCGTTGATCATCGAGAGCCCGACGCCGAGGACGAGACCACCCACGACAGCGCCCTTGATGCTGTCCAGCCCGCCGAGGAGGGCCGCAGCGGCGGCGAAGATGAGGATCTGGAACATGCTCGCGAGGTTGAGCTGACCGGGCGGCACGACCGGGATCAAGATGACGCCCGCGAACGAACCGATGGCCGCTGAGAGTCCCCAGCTGAGGGTCAGGATGCGCCCCACCTTGATGCCGCACAGGGCTGCGGACTCTGGGCTGGTGGCCACGGCCCGCATCTGCAGTCCGATGCTCGTCTTGTTGAACAGCAGCGACAGCCCGGCGACGACAGCGACCATCGAGGCGAAGACCAGGATCGAGTCGTAGTGCAGGCGCGCGCCCATCACCGAGACGTAGTCGCCGTCGCCGTCGGGGAACACGGTCGGGAAGACCTTGTCGTCGGATCCCCAGATCCAGCCGTCCAGACCGTTCAGTCCGGTGAACAACCCTAGCCCGATGATCAGGATCGCCGTCTCGTCACGTTTGCGCACCGGCCGGATCAGGAATCGCTCGGCGAGGGCTCCCATGATGAATCCGAGCGCGACCGTGGGGATCAGCGCCACCCAGATCTCGACGCCCTTCTCGGTCAACCACCACGCGAAGTAGGTGGTGAACAGGGCGAACTCGCCCTGCGCGAAGTTGATCGTCGTGGAGCTTCGAAACACCACGACGAGAGCCAGGGCGATCAGCACGTAGATCGACCCGGCGGTCATGCCCGAGAACAGTCGGGCCAGCAAGATGTCCATCGATGTCCGTCCTAGTAACCCAAGTAGGCTTTGCGAATGTCGTTGCTCTCGCGGAACGACTGAGCTGAACCGCTGGCGGCCACCGAACCGACCTCGAGCAGGTACACCCGAGAGGCGATGGCGAGGGCCAGCTCGGCGTTCTGCTCCACGAGCAGCAGAGCCGTGCCGGACTCGGCGCTGACATCGCGCAACGTGTCGAACAGGTCCGAGACGATGATCGGCGCGAGACCGAGGCTGATCTCGTCGCACAGCAGCAGCCGGGGGCGACTCATCAGCGCACGGGCGATGGCCAGCATCTGCTGCTCGCCGCCCGAGAGCGTTCCCGCGATCTGCTCGCTGCGTTCGGCGAGGCGGGGGAAGGTGGTGAACCAGCGATCAATCTCGACGTCGACCTGACTGCGGTCGGCCAGCCCGGTGGCTCCGACCCGCAGGTTGTCGCGCACGCTCAGCGCGGTGAGGGTGCCGCGCCCCTGGGGCACCAGGCTCACGCCGTGCCCGAGCATCTGGTCGGGGCGCGGGCTGCGAACGACGTTGCCGTCGACGAGCATCTCACCCGTGTACGAGATGAGGCCCGAGACGGCGCGCATCAAGGTGGTCTTGCCAGCGCCGTTGGCGCCCAGCACCACCACGACCTCGCCCGGACCGACCGTGAGGTCGATGTTCTCGAGGACGTTGACCTGCCCGTAACCGGCGCGCAGGCCGCGCACCTCGAGCAATGGAGTCTGCGTGCTCATGCTGTCCTTCCCAGGTAGGCGGCCTCGACGGCCGGGTCCTTCTGGACCTCACTGGCGGTGCCATCGGCGATGGTCCGACCGAAGTCCATGGCGACCACGTGGTCGCAGATGCCCATCACCAGGCCCATGTGGTGCTCGACCAGCAGGGCACTGAACCCGAAGTCCTTCTTCAGCTCGACGATCAGCTCGCCGAGCTCGTTGACCTCGGCGTGGGTCAGTCCGCCGGCGGGCTCGTCGAGCAGGACCAGCGAGGGCTCACTGATGAGTGCGCGAGCCAGCTCGACCCGCTTGAGGGTGCCGAACGGCAGACCGGTCGCGGGGAGTGCGGCGACATCGAGCAGGTCGAGTCGTTCCAGCAGATCCCACGCCTGCGACTCCACCCGCCGGTGCGCGGCGCGCGTGCCGGGCCATCCGATGAGGGAGGGCAGCAGCATGGGAGTACTGACGCTGTGCGCACCGACCATGGTGTTCTCAAGGACCGAGAGCGTCGGGAAGAGCGCCAGGTTCTGGAAGGTGCGGACGATTCCGCGGCGCACGATGCGGTGCCGACTCAGCGACAGCAGGTCCTTGCCGTTGAAACGGATCGAGCCCGCCTCGGGCTGGTAGATCTGGGTGACCGCGTTGAACAGCGACGTCTTGCCGGCTCCGTTCGGGCCGATCAGACCGCAGATCTCGTTGTCCTGGACGGTGAAGCCCACGTGATCGAGCGCGGTCACACCGCCGAACCGCATCACCAGGTCGGAGATCTCGAGCATGCCTCGTGCCTCTCTGTCTTCGTCGTCACGATGCTTGCTGAACGTGACACCCATCACTATAGTTAGCAACGTGGCTAAAGTTATACCCCATCCGGGCGAGCAGGGTCAACGAATCAAAAGAAGACATCACGTCGCCTCATGGCGTGGTGTTTCACGACCTCCGACCTGCGCGAAACGCCGCACTGTCGATACTGGAAAGCCATGACTGCCGAATCGAAGATCGACGACACCGCCGGCACCGACCTCGCCACAGCGCTCGAGCCCGGCGGCTCCAACGCGATCGCCATGTCGTACGGACTGCTCGCCGATGAGTGGTCGCTGTGGATCATCCGGCAGGCCCTGCGCGGGGCCATCCACTACACCGACTGGGTGCACCGCGGCCCCATCCCCGGATCGGCCCTCACCTCGCGACTCACGTCCCTGGTCGAGGGAGGAGTCCTCACCAAGACCCAGTACAGCGACAAGCCGGTGCGCCACCACTACCTCCTGACGACACGAGGGCGACAGATCTGGCCGATCCTCATCGCCATGTGGTCCTGGGAGATGCGCTGGGTCGACGTCGCCGGCGTCGAGCTGCCGCGCATGCAGCACACCGAGTGCGGGGAGTTCTTCGAGCCGGTGTTCACCTGCACGGCCTGCGACGGCGAGGCGACCTGGGAGAACCTCTCGGCCGCTGCCGGGCCGAGTGGCGCATGGAACCGCACCATGCCCACGACCGGCCGGCGCCAGCGCTCCCGCGGGGACAAAAGACCCGACGAAATGGTCAACGAGACCATGGAGCTGATCGGCAATCGATGGTCGATGTCCATCATCGGAGCAGCGCTGCAGGGCATGACCCGCTTCAGCGACATCCAGCGCAAGCTGGCCGCCTCCCCCACGGTCGTGGCCGACCGGCTGCGCGTGTTCGGCGAGCTAGGCGTGCTCACCCAGGTCCCCTCGGCCGGACGCCCCGATCGACACGAGTACCGCCTCACCCCCAAGGGCAAGGCGTTCCTGCCGGTGGCGCTGCTCATGATCGAGTGGGGTCAGCGCTGGTTCCACGCCCCCGAGGGCCCGGCGCTCGTCATGACGCACGTGCCCTGCGGATCGATCCTGTCCTCCCGGCTGACCTGCAGCGCGTGCCACGAACCCCTGCGGGGATCGACCATCGAGACCGTCAAGTCCGGACGTGCACCCTCAGCCGAGCGCCTGCTCTAGCGAGCTGCGTCGTCGCGACGGTCCGGGTGGGTCACGATCTCCAGCTCGGTGCGCTCCAGCTCCTGGTTGCAGGTGTTGCAGGTGAACCGCGGCTCCAGCACGGCGCCGCACGAGCTGTGCACCAGGCGCAGCCCGGACTGTCCGTCCGGCGCCATCCAGGTGGCCGCCCAGTCGTTGATCATGGTGGTGACGCAGAAGAAGTCCAGCCCCTTCGGCGTGAGGCGGTACTCCTGGCGACGCGCGCCGTCGTTGACGGACTCGCGGGCCATCATCTGGGTGTCCACGAACAGGTTCAGCCGATCGGTGAGGGTGACCGGCGAGACCTCGAGGTGCGACTGGAAGTCGCCGAACCGACGGCTCCCCATGAACGCATCGGACAGGATCAGGGTCGACCACCGATCGCCCAGAACGCCGGCCGCGTCGATGGGACTCGACATCGCCGGCGAGCGGCGCGAACGGCGACTCGTGACATCGACGAGCAGCCTGTCGTCGACCGAGCCCTGCACGTCACGCGCGCTGAGTCCGATCGCCCCGCAGTGGGCACACCCGAACACCGGGCTGGTCAGGGCGCCGCAGGTCGTGTGCCGCAGTCGCGATCCTGCGTCACGATGCTGCGAGCCCGCCCAGGTGCGGTCCCAGATCCACATGGCGATCATGACGCGCCACAGATCCAGACCCGCGTCGGCGAGCAGGTACTCGTGGCGCGACGGCCTGCCCTGGTACTCCCGGGTCACGCAGATGCCGTCCTCGACCAGGCCCCGCAGCCGGCGCGACAGGACCGGATCGGAGATGGCGAGGTGCTCGCGCAGATCCTGGAACCGGCGCTTGCCCGAGAAGATCGCGAGGACGATGCGCAGCGACCACATGTCGCCCATCAACACCAGGGCCCGCCCGAGGGGCGAGGCCGTCACGGGACCGGAATCTACATCCGCCACGACTCCTCCGTCCTGCTCGATGACGCCGTCGCGCTGAGGCGTTCGCATCACTCTCAACACCCTTGACCGGTCACTGTTGACCATGTAGTAATGGCAGTCTAGACCTGGAGGCAATCATGACGCAGGACCTGTACGTGCTCGGCGGCGCCCAGACCGACTTCGCCCGCAACTGGGCCTCGGAGGGTCTCGGCCTGATCGACATGTTCCGCGAGGTGCTTCCTCCCACGTTCGCCGATGCCCAGGTCGATCCGTCGGAGATCGAGGTCGTGCACGTCGGCAACCTGGCCGGCGAGCTCTTCGCCGGCCAGGCCCAGCTCGGTGGCATGGTCGCCGCGGCCGAGCCGGCCCTGGTCGGTCGCCCGTCCACCCGGCACGAAGCCGCCTGCGCCTCAGGCAGCACCGCACTGGTCGCCGCCGGCGCGGACATCGCCTCCGGTCGCTACGACGTGGCGCTGGTCGTCGGCGTCGAGCTGATGCGCAACGTGTCGGCCAAGCAGGCCGCCGACCACCTCGGCGCCGCCGCCTGGGCCGGTCGCGAGGCGCTCGACGCCGAGTACGCGTGGCCCGCCCTGTTCGCCGACATCGCCGAGGAGTACGACGCGCGGTACGGCCTCGACCACGCCGTCCTCGGGCGATTCGCCGAGATCGCCTTCTCCAACGGCGCCGGCAACCCGCTCGGCCAGACCCGCGACTGGTCGTTCGCCGAGGGCGCCTTCTCCACGGACGACACGGCCAACCCGCCGGTCGAGGGACAGCTGCGCAAGACCGACTGCGGACGTATCACCGACGGCGCAGCCGCCGTGGTCGTCGCCGGCCCGACGTACGCCGCCGAGTGGGCAGCCGCCCGAGGACTCGAGCTGGACCAGCTGGCCCGCATCACAGGCTTCGGGCATCGCACCGACACGCTGCTGCTGGCCGACAAGCTGGCCGCGTCGCGCGACACCGAGCACCTCTTCCCCCACCTGAGGGGCACCGTCTCCGATGCGCTGGGCCGCGCCGACGTCGCCAGCATCGAGGACGTCGACGTCGTCGAGATGCACGACTGCTTCAGCATCACCGGACTCGTGACGCTCGAGCACCTCGGCCTCGTGGCCGGCGGCAAGGGCGGCGAGGCGGTGCTCGACGGCACCATCGAGCCGGGAGGTCGGTTGCCGGTCAACCCCGGCGGCGGCCTGCTGTCCGGGGGCCACCCCGTCGGCGCCACCGGCGTGCGCATGGTGCTCGACGCGACGCGCCAGGTCACAGGGACTGCGGGCCCTCTCCAGGTCGACGGCGCCCGCCGCGTCCTGACGGTCAACGTCGGCGGCTCCTTCACCACTGCCGTGTCCTTCGTCGTCGAGTCGGGCCCCGACCGCTCCTGACGAACCGCCCCGCTTCCCGGCGAGCATCGTCACCGTCCGGTGAACACCGCGGGGCGCTTGTCCAGGAATGCCGCAACGCCTTCGCGATGGTCGTCGGACAGCTGGCATTCGGTCATCGCCGCGACGTGGTCGACGAGGTGCTCGTCGCGCGACTTCGCCGACGAGGCGTTGATCAGTCGCTTGGCGTGAGCCACGGCGAACGGAGAGCCGCTCGACACGCTCGCCGCCAGCGAGCGGGCAGCGACCAACAGGTCATCGGGCTCGACGACGTCGAGCACGAACCCGATCTCCCGCGCCTGTTCGGCGTCGATGAAGTCGCCGGAGTACACCAGTCGTTTCGCCATCTGCAGGCCCACCAGCTGCGGCAGCAACCACGTACCGGCACCCGTGTCGGGGATCAGCCCGCGCTGCACGAAGATCCACGAGAACCGGGCGCCGGTCGACGCGATCCGAAAGTCACACTGCGTGGCCAGCTCGACCCCGAGACCCGCGGCCGGTCCGTCGATCGCGGCGATGACCGGCTTGGGGCAGTCGTGCAGGAACCAGTGCTGGCCGTCGGTGTGCTGGCTGCGGTCCTGGGCGTTGGTGCCCGGTTCCACGTCGTGCAGCTCGGTCAGGTCGGTGCCGGCACAGAACTGTCCTGGCACGCCGGTGAGCACGATCGCCGCGACCGCCGGATCATCGGCGGCTGCCAGCACGTGCTCTCGGATCGCCGCCAGCATCGCGTAGCTGAGGGCGTTGCGCTTCTGCGGCCGATCGATGGTGATCACGGCCAGCCCATCGGTCACGTCACAGCCGATGAACTCGCTCATGCGACGAACCGGAAGTCGACCCCGCCAAGACGCACCGAGTCACCGACCCGCGCAGGATCCGCGGCCGCGACGTCCACGGCGACCAGCCCGGTCGACTCCACGGAGGAGCGAACGAACCGCACGATGGTGTCCTGCAGCGGCAGCGTCGTGGGATCGGCCAGCGGGACGTCGAGCACCTGGGACCAGGTGCGGGCCATCGCCTCGGGATCGGGAACGGCGAGGTCGGCCCCCACGATGTCGCGCGCGACCTCCGTGCACGACGCGTCGAAGATCCGCGGCGCGAAGTGCCAGCTGTCCTGCGGCTCGACCTGGTCGAGCTCGGCGAGAGTGCCGAGCGCCTTGGGGTGCCACTGCGAGATGCGGTTGCCCTCGAAGTCCTGGGCGAACAGCGGAGCGATCTCCAGTGCGGCAGCCCGGTCGGTGGCCGCCTGCAGGTCCGCGACCTGCACCACGAGCATGTAGCCGAGCGCACCCTTGCGATCGACGAGTCGACCCGGGCCGGAATCGGCGGCCAGCGGGGCGCACAGCTCGAGGAACGTGTCGCCGAACGAGCAGACCTCGTGCTCGAACCCGAGCTCTGCCATCGACTCGGGGTCGCGGGTGCCGGAGGTGAAGCCGAAGGCCTCGCGGGTCTCGGCCAGCGCCTGCTCGAGGTCGGGCACCAGCAGGACGACTTGGCGGATGCAGGGAACGGCGGTCATGAGATCTCCTGGGGGACGGGGACGGGGGCGAGGCGCGTGCGCAGCTCGCGCTTGAGGATCTTGCCGATCGGGTTGCGCGGTAGCGCGTCCACGAGCTCGAGCCGCTCGGGCCACTTGAACTTCGCGACCCCCGCGGCCGACAGCCGATCGATCACGCCCTCCAGGGTCGGCGGAGCAGCCGGGTCGCGGGCCACCACGAACAGGCACACCCGCTCTCCGAGCCGGTCGTCGGGCATGGCCACGGCGGCCACCTCGCTGACGAGGGCGTCGGCGATGACCAGTCCCTCCAGCTCGGCGGCCGAGATCTTGAAGCCGCCGCGGATGATGAGGTCCTTGGCCCGGTCGACGTGCGTCAGGAAGTCGGGGTTGTCGGTGCCGATCTCGAAGACGTCACCCGTGCAGAACCAGCCGTCGTCGTCGAAGCCGTGCCGACCGCGGTTCCAGTACCCGGCGAAGATGGTGGGTCCCTTGAGCCTCAGCTCGCCGGGGCGACCGGGCTCGGTGATCTCGCTGCCGTCGGCCAGGTCGACGAGTCGCGCCTGCATGACGTGCGCGACATCGGTCCGGTACTGCATGCCGGGAACTCCGTACCGCGGGAAGAACCGACCCCGGTCGTTCGGCTCGGGTACCGTCTCGGGATCACCGAACAGCACGCCTCCCTCGTTGGAGCCGAACAGGTTGAGCACCTCGATGCCGTGGTCGCGCTCCCAACGGCTGATCATCCAGCCCGACAGCGGGGCGGACCCCGAGCCCACGGCGCGCAAGCTCGACAGGTCCCGGCGCGTGAACGTGGATTCGTCGGCCACGAGGGTGTCGAGCACCATCGGCGGCGCGCACGTGTAGGTGACCCGCTCGTCCTCGACCTGACCGATGAAGACGTCGAGATCGAACGGCTGGTGCTGGGCCAGGGTGGTGCCGAGGGTCAGCCAGGGCAGGAACATGCCGGCGAGGCCGCCGCCGTTGACCATGGGGAACGGGTTGAGCAGCACGTCGTCGCTGGTCAGCCGAGGGGCCTGGGCACAGGCCCGCGACAGCACTTCCCAGTCGCCGTAGGCGCGCGGCACCCCCTTGGGCACGCCCTCGGTCCCCGATGTCCAGACCAGCGTCACGCAGTCGTTCGCGTCGCGGACGAGGTCCTCGAGGTAGGCGGTCAGCTCGGCGGAGTCGGTGTCGGCGGCGGCCAGTGCCTCGTCGATCGCCTCCACTCCCGGTGACGACCCCGGGCCGATCGCGAGCACGCTGCGCAGGGAGTGGACATCCGCGGTCAGCGCCGCGACGTCGGCGGCCATGTCGCGCCCCATCGCCCGGTGGGCGGTGACGAAGACCTGGAGCGCGGCGGCCGCGCCCATCCCGGCGAGCTCGTGGCGCCGGTACTGGACAGGGAACGGCGTGACGATCGCACCCAGGCGGGCGACCGCCAGCAGCGCCACCGGCAGCTCCACGCAGTTGGGCAGCTGCACGCCGACCACGACATCGCGCCGCACCCCGTGCGCGAACAGCACGCGTGAGAGTCGGTCGACCTGGTCGCCCACCTCGGCCCACGTCCAGCGCCGCGGCTCACCGTCCAGGAAGGTCGAACGGTTGGGCGGGTCGAGCAAGGACGCGTGATCCGGGCGGCCCTCTCGGTGCTCGTCCAGCAGATCGGTCCAGGTGCGGCCACTCCACCAGCCGTCACGGCGGAACCGCGCAGCCTCGACCTCGGGAAACAGGCGCATGTGCAGGAGACCTCCATGAGTGCTCAGGTGTTCGCTCAGGCTAGGCGAGTACCAGCGAAACTACTAGAGCGACAGTCACCATTGACCCAGTAAATGGCCGTATGCGTTGAATTCTTACTCCTCCATCATCAACACTACTAAATAGCAAGTCACTGTAGTAGGGTGCTGTCGAATTGGCCCGGACGGCGGCCACGAGGGTCGGGCGGTGCACGCACATGGGTGAGGACGACCCGGTCCTGGTCCGCCGCGAGGGCGGCGTCACCGTCATCACGCTCAACCGGCCCGAGCGCAAGAACGCCTGGACCGTGGGCATGCAGGCGGCGTACTACGCGTCCATCGAGGACGCCGCGGGCGATCCGGAGGTCCGGGCCATCGTGCTGACCGGTGCCGGTGGTGCGTTCTGCCCCGGCGCCGACACCGCGGCACTCACCACGTACACCGAGACCGGCACCACCAATCCGCTCGCGGACGACATCGAGCAGCCGGAGTGGTTCCCGAGCCTGGTGCCCAAGCCGATGATCGCGGCCATCGACGGGCCCTGCGCCGGCATCGGCCTGGTGCAGGCGTTGATGTGCGACATCCGCGTCGCCGCCCCCGGCGCCCGACTCTCCACAGCATTCGCGCGTCGCGGACTGCCGGCCATGCACGGCGGCGAGTGGCTGCTGGACCGGATCGCCGGGGCCGCCACGGCACACGAGCTGCTGCTCACCGGCCGCACCTTCGACGGCGTCGAGGCGTTGCGTCTGGGGGTCGTGACCGAGTGCGCGGACGCGCCGCTTGATCGCGCCCTCGAGATCGCCACCGACATCGCGACCCGGTGCTCCCCCACCTCGATGGCCCTCATCAAGCACCAGCTGTGGACCACCCGCGAACGCTCCTTCGCCCAGTCGGTCGAGGCCGTCGACGAGGTGATCGACGACTTCCTGTCCGCACCCGATCTCGCCGAGGGCGTCTCCAGCTTCATGGAGCGCCGCGCTCCCCAGTTCACCGGGCTCGCCGCTCGCGTTCCCACCACCAGAGAGCAGCCATGACCACACCCACCGTCCCCTCCCAGCTGCGCCTGCCCGTCGTGGCGGCCCCGATGTTCCTGATCTCCGGACCCGACCTGGTGATCGCCGCGTGCACCTCCGGCGTCATCGGCGCCTTCCCGGCCCCCAACTGCCGCACGGCCGACGAGCTGGACACCTGGATGGGCACCATCACCGACCGACTCGCCTCGACTCGCGCCGAGGACCCCTCGGCCGTGGTCGCGCCGTGGGCCGTCAACCTGGTCACCCACAGCACCAACACCCGCCTGGCCGACGACCTCGAGATCGTCGCGCAGCACCAGCCGCCGATCGTGATCACCGCGCTCGGCTCGCCCGCGCCGGTCATGGAGGTGGTCAAGGGCTACGGCGGCATCGTGATCGCCGACGTGGTGAACCTCAAGCTGGCCCGCAAGGCGGCTGCGCTCGGCGTCGACGGCCTGGCGTGCGTGTCCACCGGAGCCGGCGGCCACACCGGACACCTGTCCCCATTCGCCTTCGTGTCGGCGGTGCGCGAGTTCTTCGACGGCATCATCACGATCGGCGGTGGCATCAGCGACGGCTACGGCGTGGCCGGTGCCATCGCGGCGGGCGCCGACCTCGTCTACATGGGCACGCGGTTCCTGCCGACCACCGAGAGCCTCGCCCCCGAGGCCTACAAGCAGATGGTGGTCGACCAGGGCACCGAGGACCTGATCGTCAGCTCAGGCGTCACCGGCACCGACGCGTCGTGGTTGCGCCCCAGCCTGATCGCCAACGGCATGGATCCTGACGAGCTGGCCGCGCCCGCCGCGCGCAACTACGACTCGACCGGCGGAGGCAACAAGCGCTGGAAGGACATCTGGGCGGCCGGCCAGGGCCTGCAGACCATTCACGCGATCGAACCAGTCGCCGACGTGGTCGACCGCCTCGACACCGAGTACCGGACTGCGGCCCGGCGGTTCGCCGGCCTGACGATGTCGGCAGTGTGAGCGCCATGGCCTACGACTACGAGTTCCTCGTCTGCACCGTTTCCGACCACATCGCGACGGTCGAGCTGAACCGGCCCGAGCAGATGAACGCGATCACCACCGAGATGGTGCACGAGCTGATCGACGTCTTCACCGCCACCGACGCCGATCCCGACGTGCGGGTGGTCGTGGTGACCGGCCGCGGTCGCGCCTACTGCGCCGGCGCCGACGTCTCCGGAGGTTCCAACGCCCTCGACGCGCAGGACCGGGGCTGGGGCGACGACGTCGAGGACTATCGCGACACCGGCGGACTCATCGCACTGGCCGCCTACCGCTCCACCAAGCCGATCATCGGCGCGGTCAACGGCGTGGCCGCCGGCCTGGGCGCGACCATGCTGCTGCCCATGGACATGGTCCTGGCCTCGGAGTCCGCCCGCTTCGGGTTCGTGTTCGCCAAGCGCGGCATCGTGCCCGAGGCGTGCTCCACCTGGTTCCTGCCGCGCAAGGTCGGTATCAGCACGGCGGCCGAGTGGATGTACACCGGCCGCATGGTGTCCGCGGTCGAGGCGAAGGAAGCCGGTCTCGTGCGCAGCGTCCACGCCCCCGACGACTTGTTGCCGGCCGCCTACGCGCTGGCTCGCGAGATCGCCGAGAACACCTCGCCGGTCGCCGTGGGCATGATCCGCCAGATGCTGTGGCAGTTCGGCGCGTCGACCCACCCCATGGACGCCCATCGCGTCGACTCGCGCCTCAACTTCGAGCTGGGCAGCAGCCCCGACGTCGTCGAGGGCATCACGTCGTTCCTCGAGAAGCGCGCGCCACAATTTCCCGGCCGCCTCCCCGACGACGCGCCCCCGTCCTACCCCTGGTCCACCGAACCCGACTTCTGAGCGGCGCGCCCCCGTGGAGGGCGGTGACTTAGCGGTCTATCGCGCGGTTGGGCGGCGAGTCTGCGTCGCATCAAGCACTCTGATGGCTCGCAGGCTCACCGCCGCCGGGCGGGCAAGACGCTCAGTGCCCGAAGTCGGCGTCTGGAGTGACGCCCATGCCCGCGAGGAGGGTGGGCCGGTCGTAGTACTCGAGCCACTCGGTGACCTTGCCGCCGTCCATGCGCAAGATACCGACGACCGGCACCTCGCCGTGGTGGCCGTCGAAGTCGAAGTCGTCGACGCGTTCGGCGAACACGCGACCGTCGATGACGCCCAGCGCCTTGACGTGCAACGTGAGGCGCTCGGCCTTCGATCCCAGGATCGCCATCCGCTCGGCGATCGCGTCGCGTCCGACCACCGGCTCCTGCATGACGCTGTGCAGCACGCCGTCGTCGGCGAACATCTCCACGACCCTGTCCCAGTCGAGCGCGTCCCAGGCCGCGAACATCTCGTGGGCGAGGTCCAGCTTCTCCGTGTCGGTCATGCTCATGCGTTCTGTCCTTCTGTCGGGGCGAGCCGCAACTCGCGCTTGAGGATCTTGCCGACTGGATTGCGCGGCATCTCGTCACGCACCTCCAGCCGTTCGGGCAGCTTGAACGAGGCGATCTTCTTGGCGCGCAGGAACTCGACCAGCTCCTCGAGCGTCAGCGTCGCACCGGGGGCCAGCGTCACGACCGCGGCGATGCGCTCCCCGAGCATCTCGTCGGGATCACCGATGACGGCCACGTCGACGACATCGGGATGGTCGCCGACCAGGCCCTCGAGCTCGACCGGGGCGATGTTCATGCCGCCACGGATGATCAGGTCCTTGGCACGGTCGAGGTAGTGCAGGAACTGGTTCTGATCGCCCGCGATCTCGAACAGGTCGCCGGTCTTGAGGTACCCCTGTTCGTCGAACGGGCTGGGCCGCTGCTCGCCGTTGAGATAGCCCGCGAACACCGACGGCCCGGCGATCCGCAGCTCGCCGCTGCGACCGGCCTCGGTGATGTCCTCGCCGGTGATCACGTCGACCAGACGCACCTTCATCCATTCGGAGATCCGGCCCGACCACGTGACGCCGGGCGTGCCGTAGCGAGGAAAGAACTGAGCGCGCTCGTCGGGATCGGGGAAGTCCTCGGGGCTCGACAGAAGACCGATGCCCTCGTTGGATCCGAAGAAGTTGATGACCCCGATACCGAACTTCTCCTGCCAGCCGCGCACCATCACCGGCTGCAGCGGCACCGAGCCGGAGCCGAGCCGGGTGAGGCTGGTCAGGTCGGTCATGGCCAGCAGATCCTCGTTGTGCAGCAGCGTCCACAGCAGCGCAGGCGGCGCGACGGTGTAGGTGACCTTCTCCTCGGCGATCTGGCGCAGGAAGGTCGGCAGGTCGAACGGGTGGTGCTGCACCAGCACGGCGCCGGAGCGCAGCCACGGCAGGAACATGCCGTTGATGCCGGCCATGTTGACCATGGGGAACGGGTTGAGCAGCACGTCGTCGGCGGTGATGTCGGGCAGCTCGACGGTGGCCCAGCTGACCGCGATCCAGTCGTAGTGGCAGCGCGGCACACCCTTGGGCTCGCTCTCGGTGCCCGACGTCCAGCAGATGGTGAGGCAGTCGTTGGGGTCGTTGGGGTCGGCGGCCATCTGGGCGGCGACGCGCTCGCGCTGCTCGGTCGACGCCGCGGTCGGCGCCAGGTGCAGCACGCCGCCGGGCATGCCGCCCGCGACCTCCTCGTCGGGCCCGAACGCGATGACGTGCTGCAGCGACGGCATCTGCTCGCGGGCCTCGGCCACCTCGGCCACCGGCGAGCGACCGCCGAACCGCGGCACCGTGACGAACGCTGCGAACTCGGCCTGGTTGGCCATGCCGACGATCTCGCGCTCGCGGTACTGCATGGGCAGCGGCGAGATGACGATGCCGACCATCCAGGCGGCGACGTACACCTCGACCAGCTCGATGGTGTTGGGGATCTGCACGCCGAGCACGTCGCCGCGGCGCAGGCCGAGGTCGAGCAGGCGATCCGCCAGCGCGATCGACTCGGCGTCGACGTCGTTCCACGTCAGCCGGCGCGGGGCCGTGCCGGTCAGCGCCTCGCGGTTGGCCGGATCGACGACGGCGAGCTCGTCACCGCGGGTCGCGACCTGGTGGGCGAACAGCTGGTCGACGGTCTCGTCGGTCCACCAGCCCTTCGACGTGTAGTCGGCGACCTTGTCGGCCGGATGCAGTCCTCGTGCCATTGCCATGTGCGCTCCACTTCGTGACACTTCAGTTAACAGTGTGATACACATTACTACAGTAAACAGAGCGAGTCGTCAACGCTCGCACGCCAGCGCATCACGACAGGAGCACAGCCATGAGTCAGCTGAAGGGGGCCCGCGTCGAGGGGTCCGTCGTCGTCGTCACGGGCGCCAATCGCGGCATCGGGCTGGGCTTCGTGCGCGAGGCGCTGAGCCGCGGGGCCACCAAGGTCTATGCCGGCGTGCGCGACGTCGCCGACGTCACCGACGAGCTGCGCGAGACCGGTGCCGAGATCGTGCAGCTCGAGGTCACCAGCGCCGAGGACATCGCCGCGGCTGCCGCGCGCTGCACCGACGCCACCGTGCTGATCAACAACGCCGGCCTGCACGCCAACGACCGCCTGGTGAAGTGCGACGACCCCGACGCGGCCCGCCGCGAGATGGAGGTCAACTACTTCGCCCCGCTGGCCACCACCCGCGCCTTCGCCCCGGTCATCGCCGGTAACGGGGGCGGCAGCATCGTCAACGTGCTGTCGGTCGCGGCGATCGCACCCACCGCCTTCATGGGTGGCTACTCCCCCAGCAAGGCCGCCGCCCTCTACCTCGGCGGCATCACCCGCGCCGAACTCGGCCCCGACCACATCACCTGCACGTCGCTGATCGTCGGCTCGGTCGACACCCGCATGGCCGAGCACGTCGACGGCAAGAAGGAGGACCCCCGCGACATCGCGAAAGCAGGCCTGCGCGCCATGGAGCGCGGCGAGTGGACCTGCGACACCGACCGCATGGCGTTCGAGTCGCGGGCGCGGATGGCCCTCGACCCGGTCCGCTACGAGACCGGCCTCGGCAAGCTGCTGTTCCTGTCCGACCTGACCACCAAGGCATGAGCGCCCCCATCCGGGTCGCCCAGTGGGCGACCGGCGCGGTGGGCAAGACCATCCTGCGCGGCGTCATCGACCGTCCCGGCCTCGAGCTGGTGGGCCTGTACGTCTACGGCGACAAGAAGGTGGGCCGCGACGCCGGCGACATCGCCCGCCGCGACACCACCGGCGTCATCGCCACCCGCGATCTCGACGACCTGATCGCCACCAGGCCGCAGGTCGTCATGCACGCGCCGCGCCTGCAGGTGCCGTACGAGAAGCACGACCAGGACCTCCTCACCCTGCTGCGCGCCGGCATCAACGTCATCACCACGGCCGGTCAGCACTTCCCCCGCGCCCACGGCTCCGAGCGTGAGCAGATGTTCCTCGATGCCTGCCACGAGGGCAACAGCACGCTGTTCGGAATCGGCGTGAGCCCCGGCATCATCGGCGAGCGACTCGCCCTGGGCCTCACCGGCGCCAGCATGGAGCTGGACTCCATCACGATCGACGAGGTCCTCGACGCCCGCAAGATGCCCGACCCCGACTTCGCCTTCACCGTGATGGGCATGGGCTCCGATCCGGCCGAGCTGGACGGCTCGGGCCCGCTCCCCACGCTCTACGCGTCGCTGTACCTGGAGACCATCGCGTTCATGTGCGAGCGCATGGGCGTGACGTACGACGAGGTCAAGCCCGACCACGTGGTGCGTCCGGCCACCCGCGACCTCGAGGTCGCCGCCGGCCACATCGCCGAGGGCACGGTCGCCAGCACCGAGTGGCGCTGGCACGCGATGGTGGACGGCAAGCCGTTCCTCACCCTCGCCATCATCTGGACCATGGAGCCCGACCGGCCCGAGTACGCGGGTCGCGACGAGTGGACCATCCACTTTCGCGGCAAGCCCGAGATGATCGTGACCCTCAACATGGTCGAGCCCAATGAGCCGGGCAGCCGCACCACAGCCGGTCAGTACGTGACCGCGGGGCCCGCGCTGCGGGCCATCGAGGCCGTGGTCGACGCACCGGCCGGAATCTTCGAACCCCCCGTCTTCGCACCCTTCAGGATGGACTCATGAGCGAGCAGGCCAATGTCAAGCAGCAGGGCCAGGTGGAGGTCCCGGTGCCGTCGACCTACACCGATCCGGACTACGCCCTGTTCCCCGACGGCACGCAGGTGCAGCGGCTCGAGGACGTGACGCGCCAACGTGCAGCGGCGACGCCCGACCTGCCGGCGATCATCCAGCCTGAGCGGGTCACGACGTTCGCCGAGCTCGACAGCCAGGCCAGCCAGGTCGGTCAAGCGCTGGTGCGCGACGGAGTGCAGCCCGGCGACCGGGTGGCCTACATCGGCGAGAACGCGCCGTCGTTCCTCGCGGTCATGTACGGCGCATCGAAGATGGGCGCGATCCCCACGGCCCTGAACTTCCGCCTCGCGGTGCCCGAGATCGAGTACATCCTGGGCAACAGCGAGCCGGCGGTCGTGGTGCTGGGGCGCGGCGAGGAACGGTTGGCCGCAGCCGCGAAGGCGATGCCGACCGTGCACACGGTGGTGACCGTCGACGAGGGCGCCGACAGCACGTCGTGGGACGAGTGGCTGGCCGGCGTCAGCGACGAGGACCCCGGCTTCGCGCGCGACACCGACGACACGGCGCTGATGTTCTACACGTCCGGCACGACCGGGCGCCCCAAGGGCATCGAGCTGACCGGCGCCAACCTCGGCAAGGCCATCGCCCCGATGCACTACGAGCTCGAGTTGGACACATCGGCGGTGGCGCTGGCGCCGGTGCCGTTCTTCCACGTGACGGGCCTTGGCCTGGCACTGGTGGCGAACGTCAACGGCGCGGCGCTGCTGCTGCGCAACCCGACGACGCCGGCCGAGCTGGCGCAGATCCTGCAGGAGGACCGCGTCACCCACGCGGTCGCGGTGCCGACGGTGATCCAGTTCCTCATCGCGACGCCCGAAGCGAAGGCCGGCGACTGGTCGGCGCTGAAGTACATGGTCTACGGCGCGGCCCCCATGCCCAAGTCGGTGCTGCGCGAGGCGACCGAGCTGATGGGCTGCAAGTTCCTGCAGAGCTACGGCCTGACCGAGTCGACCGGCGGCGTCACGATGCTGACGCCCGAGGACCACCACCCCACACCCGAGACCGAGCACCGGCTGATGTCGGTGGGCCGGCCGATGGGCGGCATCCCGGTGCGCATCGTCGACCCGGCGACGCTGGAGGACACACCGGTCGGCGAGCGCGGCGAGGTCTGGATCGGCGGCTCGCACGTGATGCGCCGCTACTGGCGCAACGAGGAGGCCAGTGCCAGCACGATCACCGACGACGGCTGGCTGCGCACCGGCGACGGCGGCTCCCTGGACGCCGACGGCTATCTGTACCTGCACGACCGCATCAAGGACATGATCGTGTCCGGCGGCGAGAACGTGTACCCCGCCGAGATCGAGAGCGTCCTCACCGAGCACCCCGCCGTCGCCCAGGCCGCCGTCATCGGTGTCCCTTCCGAAAGATGGGGCGAGTCGCCTTATGCGGTGGTCGTCAAGGCGCCTAGCGTCGAGGTCACCGAGGCCGATCTGATCGCCTACGCGCGCGAGCAAATGGCCCACTACAAGTGCCCAGTGGGAGTCGCGTTCGTTGACGCGCTGCCGCTGAACGCCAGCGGGAAGCTGCTGAAGACAGAGTTGCGCTCGCGCTTCTCTTGACTCGCGCATCCGACGTTCTAAAAGCCTCAGGACGGCTGCCAAGCGAATAGTCATCGGCCGATGGTCATCATCGCCGGCCATCTACGAGTCGTCCGCCGATCGGCGGGCGACGTGCCTGTCAGCGACTACTACTAGCCGACCCCAGCGCCGCACATCCTCGACGCCGACGTGTCGATGTATGGAATCGCCTCCGTCAAGAGCCCGTAGATCCTGAAGAACTGTCGGGAGCGCGAGTACTCAGGAGAGGTACCGTCCACCGCTGAGCCCACGTCGCAAACCGCTTGACCGCGTCGGGGAGATCCCAGAGTCTGGCAGCTAGAAGGTGCACTCAGCCGGCATTCTCAACCGGTGAAGACTCGTTGTCGCTGGCACGCCGGGACCAATTGTCCGCTCGCGCAGGTTGAGGGCTAATCACGGCGACAGGAGGTGCTTGATGTCATCGAAGAGCTGCACGTCGGAGGACTTTTCGGCCACCTGCTCCCACTCCTCAGCGTCCCCGAACTTTGGATTGCGCTTATTGGCGAAAGGTCTCATAGCGGCGATCAGGAGCGCCTCCAGGTCCTCGACCACGTCGTTGGCTCCGGCACCCTCGATACCTTCCCAAAGAGCCACCGAGTAGATGCCTCGACCATCAGGGTCACTTTCAAAGTCTGGAGAATCAAAGGAGAACCACGAGAACCTCGTCCACTTATCGCGGTGATGGTCTTTCAAGTGGTCCTTCAAACGTCCGCCAAGGCCATTTCGCCCTCGACATAGACCGGCGTAGTAGATCCCGAGATCGTCGTAGAGAACATAGACGCCTCGTGCTGCGCCGAAGTCGACGACATTCATGGTCTTCCGCGACTTCCCTCGTTTGCCCAGCAGTGAGGCCTTCGACCAATCAACCTTGTCGGCATCCCAGAAACGCCCGTAGGCACCAATCAGCATCCTTGAACGCTACGTCGAATGATGTGACGCCAACAACGTCTCGACCGTGATTGTGACTTGCCCGGTGTGCACCGCTAGGTCGGCGACCGATATCGATGGCAGCGAGAACTTGATTCGGTGTCGATTGGCGGGCCTGCCTAGCGCGGTCGTTCGCGGTCGTATGACGCAGAAACAGTAGTTGTCCATCATGTCTTAGCTGACCGCGGAGATCTCCGCGTCCTAGGACTTCAATCCAGTCGCCGGCTGGGTCCGAGCCAGGTGAGCAGCGCGATCGAAATCTGATCTCGGGGATCTGTCCGGCCAGGTTGGAAAGCTTTCGCGACCGACAATTTCTGTCCTCGGCCCGGCAAGGCGACATCTGTGCGACCCTCCCGTGGTGGCGAGGAGCGTACACCGAGCCTCTCGCTGCCCGGCCCGACGAATATAGGAGCGACAGGGATGACCGACGACCTACAGGCGACGAGCGCCCCATCTGAGGATGCCGCCACGGACGACGCGCTTCGGTCCGAGTTCATCCGGTTGCTGATCGCGACTGAAGCCGGTAATGACCCATCCGATGGCTTGCCTGGCTCAGCCTACCCAGAGCCGATCTCACGCGCGTTCCTGCAGTTCTGGGATGATTTGACTGGGGTACCTGCAGATGTTCAGGAGTGCATCGATTCCTGGGGCCCAGTTGAAGCGGCAGGATTTGAGCGCGTGATTTTCGGCGACGATTCAGCGGCGGACTTCATAGCGATTCACCTGACACCGCGACACCTGTCCGCGTTCCTTTCATGCGGGCACCCGGCGATGAGAGCCGACTACTTTCGACTCTGTTTCATAGCCGTGCTCGGAGGGATCTACGTCGATGCAGACGACCAACTCGTCGGCGATGTGTCTGCGATTCCTCCACCGCGACCCCGGCTATGGCTGCAGCCGCTCTGCTACGACATCGCCAGCGACTCAATGCTCGATCCGTTCGAAGTCGCCCCCCTAGGACTGGACCCGGGTCGCATCTTCTACGTCAACAACAACCCGATCGTCGGTCCGGCCGCCCACCCGCTGATCGTGCTAGCGCTCAGTCGCGCGACCGACCAGGTGCTGCTGTTCCGCGATACCTCGAGTGATGTTCAGTCGCTGACCGGACCGGGTAACCTTTCGGCCTGCCTAGTCGAGCAGACACTGCACCTAAACGCACAAGCGCTCGGTCGAGACTTCGGACTGCTCCGCAACTGGGGTTCCGTAGCTCGCAGCGTGTGGCCGCTTGAATATCGCGCAGACGATCGAAACTGGCGCAACTGGGTGAAGCTCACATGAACACAATCACCTTCGCGGAGTTCAAGGACCGGTTCGCCCACCGTGTTCGAGTCCGTACGCGCCTGCTTGACCCGCAGCGACAGGTGACGACCTTCTCGGGGGAGAAAGCCGCCAGATCACTCAGCAGGATCTACGTCATCAACTTGGACCGGAAACCCGACCGTTGGCGTCGGCTTCGGCGCGAACTTGATCGCTTTTACGGCGGGGACGGCCAACGACTGACCGCCTTCGTCCGACGCATCTCGGCGGTTGACGCTCGTTACATGTCTGGTCCGCTGGACCCGGCGGTTCTGCGTCCGGCCTTCACGCTGGCGGATCAGTTGACCGTCGATCCAAACCCTCTCCTGGCGATCGACGACCAGAGTCGCGCGCACATCATCGAGATGACGAACCAAGAAGTCGCGGTCGCCCTGTCACACATCGAAGCTTGGCGACGAATGGCGACGGGTAGTGATGCTGCGGCGTTGATCCTCGAAGACGATGTCGTGATGACCCGGGGCTTCGCGCGGCGGTTACGGGCCACGTGGGACTACCTGTTCGAGTCAGAAGATGGGTTCGGGTTCGACCTGCTGTTCTTGGCTTACAAGAACGTGGACGCCTCCATGACTCAGAGGTTTAATCAACCGGTTCGCAGGACCAAGCCTGGCGTGTGGGAAGCGGCCGCGTACGTGCTTACGCGCACTGCTGCTCAGGAGTTGCTGGACCGTTTGCCGGCTTTCGGGCCCATCGACCTTTGGCTGAACCTGCAGTTCGAAACAACTAGGACCTACACGTCTGGTCGACCGCTCATCGAGCAACGAATTGATGAGCCGTCATCGAACTCGTACTCGGTCCTGCCGGTGCTCTCGCAAGTCGGAATCATCAACGATGGGAAGGCCGCACTTCCTCCGTCTCGGAAACTGCCGGGGCCTGTGATCGGAGTCGGGAAGCCAGGATCAGGACTCACTTCATTGGCAACGGCTCTCTCGATGGTTGGATACACCTGTTTGAGCGACGCCGATGCAATGCCAGCTGACGAGGTAACCGCGCTGCGACGTGGTGACCGACGAAGGATGTTCAACGCGTACGTCAACGTCGCGCCACTCGACATGGATGCAGCTTGTGTCATCGCGCAAGCAAGTCCTCGGGCGCTCTTCGTGCTGACGAGCCCCGACGCTACCGATCGACTGCCAAGCAGTCGCGTCCTCAACCTCAGGCCTGAGGTTGAGGACAAGTGGAACGCGCTGAGTGAGTTCCTCAGTATCGAGTACCCGGCGTTCAGGTATCCGACTGAAGGCGACGTCGGTCAGCGGGAGGTGTCCTTCGATGGCCACACACCTGATGACCTGCCGCCCTCCCGCGACCTCAAGTCCGATGTCTCCCCGTGGATCCTCTCTCGGGTACCGGATTCATGGTCTGGCGTAAGGGTTACACCTCGCAGCGATCCGTTAGGTCCGTCGGCATCGGTCAAGTGGAGTTTGGGCGAAGAACTCCATCCGAGCGTCTGGCGACTGCGGAACGACACTTTCCCGAGCAACCTTGCACTGTTCTCGTCAGACAACGTCGTCACAGGTGTCGACGGGCTCGATCTTACGATCCGGCGGGAGCCGGCCATCGTTCGCGATTTCACGGCCGCTGCCGTAGCCAGTCACGTCAGCTACCGCTACGGCACTTTCTCAGCTGAACTGCGACCGGCGAAGGGAGCAGGTCTTATCACCGGGCTGTTTCTGCATCGGAACGGACCACGCCAAGAGATCGACATCGAGTTCCTTGGTCGGGATACCTCGACAATGCTCGTGAATGTCTTCTACAACCCCGGTCCTGAGGGCTCCAAACTCGAGTACGGGTATCGCGGAACTCCTACTGAAATCTCCCTTGGCTTTGACGCCGCAGACGAATTCCATCTCTACGAGATCGACTGGCAGCCTGAGCGCATCCGATGGAAGGTCGATGGATTGGTGGTCTATGAGCGGCACCAGTGGTCGCCCACTCCGATTCCTGATGGGGCGCTCGAGTTTAACCTGAACGTTTGGCACTCCAGGTCGGCCGAGTTTGCCGGCAAGCTCGATCCCAGTCACCTTCCCGGACATGTGAGCGTTCGATCGATTGAGATCGTTGCTGGAAGACACTGATCGCTCCCTGAAGCGGCCGCGTAGATACGGGCCGTCTGCGCTGAACCGCCCTCCCTACGACCGAGTTCAGACGGGCAGCCGGAATGCGGTGGAATGAAGCGCTCGCAGGCCATCGAACAAACGCGCTGCGTCCAACCCGGACGGCCAGTTTCAAAGCTCCTTAACGGGTGAGGCGTGCGGTTGCCTCTGAGGTGCCCCCCGCATGAGTACCTTGGTGCCGTGGCTGAGATCGAATCGTCCCGGGCAGACCTCTTCGCCTACCGCGTAGACCAGATTTCGATCCAGAACGACGTCGTCGTCAAACCGCCGGCTAACGGTGTGACTGCGGTTGTGGGCGGGAACAACTGCGGGAAGTCAACATTCTTGCGCCAAGTCTCCTGGCTGATGACGAATCCCGAGCCCACGTACGGCTTTCCTGGGGGATTTCGTCTCATTCGCGAGGTCGAGACTGCGCATGAAGGCGCTCCGCAAGCCCTGCGTGCCTGGCTTGATTTGAATCGACCTGCTCACTTCGTGGAGGGGCGGACCACTTGGACTGGCCGAAGCTCTGGTTTGACTGACGACATGGTCTCTCAATGGCCAGCTGCTCATCAGCCGTGGGGCCAGCACTTTTCGTTGCAAGTTCAACATGAACAACACCAAGGTGTGGCCATGCGAAGTTCGGCGCTCGAAGCTCCGTCCCACCCGCTGCACGTTCTGGAGGACCATCCCGATCGCCGCGCGAAATTGAATGACGCAATGGTGAGAATTTTCGGTCAGCCAATCACCGTTGACAACACAGGAAGCAACAGAGTCTTACGGCTCGGTGCAACCCACGTCCCAGAGCCCACGCTTCTTGGAGACAAACAGGCCTACACGGAGGCCTTAAGCCTTCTGCCCCTTCTTAGTGAACAAGGGGACGGCATGCAGAGAGTCGTCAGCATGCTCATGACCCTCATGACGAGCACATACCCAGTTCTGCTTATCGACGAGCCGGAGGCCTACCTTCACCCTCCACAGGCTCGGGCAATCGGAGAGTTGATTGGCGAGACCGCAAGTGACATCGGGACACAGGTCTTTGTGGCGACTCACGACCGTAATATTCTCGCCGGTCTTCTGAGTTCTGAAACCGACCTCTCGGTCGTACGTCTGAACCGCGTGGGATCCTCGACCACGGTGCACCAGCTTGAGGTCGACGAACTCCGCGACGTTTGGAGCGATCCGGTCCTCCGATACAGCAATATCCTCGATGGCCTGTTCCACCGTGTTGTAGTACTCGCGGAAGGCGATCAGGACTGCCGTTTCTACCAGGCTTCGCTTGATGCTCTCAATGAGGTTGAGCCAAACCGGTGGCCAAGAACGTCAGATGTGCTGTTTGTGCCGTCAAACGGGAAGCAGAACCTTTTCAAGCTCGCGCGATCTCTTCAAGCTGTGGCCGTCCCGGTAGTTGTGAGCCCGGACCTCGATGTGCTCAACAATGAGGGCACTTTGCGGAAACTCGTCCTTGCGCTCGGAGCTGACTGGGAATCCCTCGCCGTCACGTACCAGATCGCAACCGCTTCTTTTAGGCAACCGCGGGACCAGGTTTCTGTGAGCACGGTTGTGGAAGCAGTCAGGGGACTGCTGGAGAAGAAGCTTTTAGAGGATCCGAAGGCACTCTGGGACAAACAGATCCAACAGGAGTTTCGAGAGTTGACGCGAGCTGCTGACAGTCCGTGGGCTCCTCTGAAGGAGTTCGGGGAGCTCGCCTTCAAAGGGCACGAGGCTGTCGCGGGTCGGAGCCTGTTGGATTCCCTCGACGCATGTCGCATCGTCACAGTTAGGGCGGGCGCGTTGGAGCAATTCGCCCCTGACTTAGGTGTCTCTAAAGGGCCGGATTGGTTGCCCGCAGCGCTTGCGTCCGGGGCTCATCGCAAACCTGCGGCCCTGAGTCACGTGAGGGGTCTAATGACGGCTGGGGCTGGCAGCAACATTTCGTGACTATTGGGGTTGTTCTTCGGTCTCGTCAGTAGAGCCGGCCGCATCCGTGTTCTCACGTGCACGCGCGAGCGACTAGGACGCTAACAATCAGTAGTGCACTGCCATGAATCTGCCGTCGCCTGCCGTCGATACGAAGACGCTACGATCGCTTGCGGTGGATTGACGCGGGCACGACGCGCGACTGCCGATCAGTCCCATGCAGCGGGAAGATTGGTACGCCAGGGGTGTCCCGGTGGCAGGCCAACTCTGGGATCTTGGGCGAGTTCCCAGAAGTCAGGGGGGAGCAGGATCGGCGCAGTACTTGCCGATCCGAGGAGAAGATCCCAACGGTCTTCGTACCGCTCGAACGCGGCAACTTCGACACGAGATCGATCAGGCCCCACGTTCCTCTTGCCAGCAGCGACTCCCGGCTCTGTGAGCCAGTCCATGTGCCGAATCCAGGCCGCGGCGGCCACGTGATCGTGTGGTACGACGAAGGACCGTGGGCGGTCTCCCGGCACCCTGCCAAGCAGGACAAGTACAAACCATTCACGGTCCGATTGAGAAGGGCTCTGTGACTTCGTCCCAAGTGGCCAACTCGAACTCAGCCCGACGTCGTTGAGAGATTTGACTTGCACCTCAATCATCGGACGGCCGCGGGCGGCTGTGTGCACGGCAAGAATGTCAGTCCGTTCGAGCCCGTCACGGGTGAGCGCGGCACCCCAGCCATGCTGCGATAGCACCGAGCACACCCAGTGCTCGCCCGAACTCTTCGTCATTTTCGTGTCGGCCATAGACAGAGTCTGCCGCAGCGGAACTCTCCGCGGGGATGTAACTCAGGCGTCGGGATGGCTGCTCATCTCGGCGACCCGGAACGCGGTGGTATGACTCAGGTCGATCCGCACTCACGCGACAGATGAGTTCGACCGGGAACCTGCTCGAACCAGGCACCATAGCCGTGAGTGTCTGCATTGCAGACAGAGACGAACGGAGAACTCGGTGTCGCCACGCGCAGTCGGAAACCATGGAGAGAACGGCGACGAGACCATCGCCCGGTTCATCGTCGAGAAGACCCTCGGCGTACGTGTCTGCTCCTACGACGACCGTCGTGGCAAGAGCCTCCCCGACGCTGTCATTCACCGCGCTGGTGGTGTTCCGCTCGAGATCGTGTCCGACCCGAACAAGGCGGAGAATCAACTCGCCAATGCGCTGGAGAAGTTCGGTCGGCGCAAGCAGTTCGTCGGCCTCCAGTACGGCTACTGGGTTTCGCTGACGTCCAAGGCAAGAGTCAATGACCTAACATGGCTCGAGAACACGTTGCGTGACCTCGAAGACCCCGCCAAGCGCGACCTGGTACCAAGCAGAACTGAGCAGTACGAGTTCATCGCGCCGTCCGACAGGTTCGCGCCCGGTGAGGTCCGGTTCACGGTCGGGTCCGGTGGAGGGCGACCCGTCGCCGACGGCCGCCGCGTCGTAGCCGCAGCCTGCGCCGTCCTCGCCCGCCCCGGGTACGCGGACGTGTCCAAGAAGCTGAAGGAGTTTGGTGGCCCCGAGCGGCATGCCGTCCTGACAGTCGACAGCGAAAACGACCCCGTCTTCGAGTGGCTCCGGAACGCAACACCCGACGGCGTTGACCAGCTCCCGCCGCCCCAGCTGGACCCCGAGATCACCCACCTCTGGATAACGCCACGGTGGCTACCCGCGCTCACCCTCCACTGGGACCCGGTAACCGGGTGGCGAGGAGCCGAATGGGAGTGGGTCCACGTCTCCGAGGTCCTCAACACGTGGAACGATCCTGAGTGCACCGAGGCTCACGAACCGTACTGACTCGATGTCAAGTCAGCGATACCCACGTCAGTGAACACCCTTTCCTCGTCCGGCTTGCGCACCAGGATCGACTGGTGACTGCCATCAGGGCCGTAAGGCCCCACCTTGAACGATTGCCCAGCAGCAGCGGCGTCGTCCGCGACCGTCGCTGCCCTTAAGTAGCCCCAAGCACCGCTTTCAGGAACCACGCGACCGTCTTTGAGTCGCTTCTCAAGGTCTCGGAGTCCCCACCTTGGGTGGTGGCTACCGTGAGCTGGAGACCTTGAGTGAACGCGACGGCGGCTGAGTCCCATCATCGGAGATCTCAAAGCAGCCCACTGAGGTTTGGGAGCGCTGGAGTTCCAAGTCGGGCAAGAATGACTTGACAGGCGATACGCATTGATTGGAGTCCCGGTGGTTAGGTCAATACCAGAGAAGACTTTTGAGCATTGGGCGAGCATGTATGTGGCGCATCGCTTCCCGCTCGGCGGCCTTTGGTGGCCAACCACGGGCGAGGACATCCGAGTTGAGGACCTGGGCACTCTGCCCGGAAAGGCCCTGCTCCTGGAGGCCAAGGTCCCAGAACTTCAAGCAGACGGTTCACATGTTGTGACCATCGATATCGCGCAGCTGCTCAAGTACGTCTCGTCAGTCGCGCCGGTGTACTACACATTCCCGGTGCCGCCATGGACTGGCGATCTGGCGTCATCTTCGTGGCTCGGCATCGAACGCCGAGCGGATCTCGCGTACAAGCGGGCGGCTCATCGTTGGTTCGGTGCTTGGACTGTGGTCTGCACGGCCAGCGCTCTCCTGTCGCACGTCGCGCCAGCCGTGGGTCAGAAGCATGCAACTCTCAAGACCGTTCCCGCGAGCCACTGGCGATGGCAAGCGTTCTGGAAGCAGTTCCGCGACTGCGGGTCGGCCACGCTTCCAAGCGTGTTCCTCCTCGACGGACCGGTGCCGGATGCGATACGCGCGCGCCTGCGTGAGCGTCTCGAGCAACTGCGCCAGGCGCGCGACGAAGAACGGCAAGGACAGCGCCGTGCGTTCACCGAGTCTCTGCGCGACCGACCGCGGTTCCTATACGTTCCGGACAGGAACTCCACAACCCCAGATCGATACGTGCTGGCCGGGGACGGAGATCTATCAGCAAGTCTCGCGAATGTAGTGAGTAGCCAACAACCCGGCAGCGCAGACTCTCAGGCGGAACCGAACCACATCTCCGTCTGCCATGTGCCCTTTACGGTGCTCGGATAGTCCAGTCGCGGTGGAATGACACGACCGTTCAGAATCTCGGGAGAATTGCCGACTCACCCTGCAACTCCCCCTATCCCGGTCAGATCTGCCGTGCGTAAGTTAGATTGCCGACCATGAAACTCCTTGTTTGGGTAAACCGAGACCCCGACGCGCCCCTCTCACCGAGCCAGTCAGACGCCGGCGTGGGCTGGGAGCATGTGGGCTCCGTCGACTCGAGCGCTGAGTCGAAGTTGGTCGAGCAGGTTCAAGCGCGGCTGGGGATCCGTTCAACACGTTCGACAGCAACTGATTTCTTCTTGTCGGGAGATCCCGCTGCAGGGTGGATTGCGACCGTAGACGAGATGGACGGCGACTTCGCGCTCGCGCTCGATCCGCTAGGGGACGGCCGCTACTTCCGGGCATCGCGACCGGCCCGAATCAGGTCCTTCGCGCGTCGCACACCGGAACCCCATCTAGGTCTTCTTGTACAGCCTCAGATGATTCCTATCCACCTGACGAAGGGACCCCGGGGGCTGTTCGATCGAGCAGTCAGCGCTACGCAGGGGGCATAAGCCGTGCTGGGTTGTGATCAGCCGGCGCGCATGAGATCGAGAAACGTGTCCGCCACGTCAGAGCCTAGGTAGCGCCAACTCTGGGGCGGCTCAACGCCTAGGAGTCGCATCCGTTCCAACGGGACCACCGTTGACGCCTGGACGACGTTCAACAGCTGTAGACCGTGTGCACGGTCGGCACCTCGGAAGTAGTCGCGGTACTCCGCTCTTGTCACCCCGGCATTTGCGGCCACCTCTGCCCAGAGACCGCTGGGGCTGAGGGTGTCGATACGTTGGAGGGTGGCGTATCCGACTGCGGCCTTGACTGGTGATGACGAGTACAGAAGGACGGGCGCACCAGGTTCGAGATCAGGTGCGGTGCGGCGGAGCTCCACAGTCTTGGTGCCAGCAAGGATCCTGTTGACGTACTTGGGCTTGATGGACAAGACCAAGCAGCGCTCGTGCATGTTAGGCCCCAGAAGCGTTTCCACACGTGCAAAGGTGGTCAACGTCCTGTGCCCTTTCGGTAGATCATCGCGAACAGCTCATCGTCGATCCGTTGCGCTGAGACTAGTACGAGCTTCGGACGTTTCGAGTGTGCCGCAGCGAGCCGCTGGACATGATCCAGGGTGACCGGCCGCGTGAAGAGTTCGGTGTCGGCGAACCGGAGCACCTGCACGAGACCGCTGCGACTTGCTGCACCGCGGACGTCGGCCGCGTTGTAAACACCGAACCTTGCGAAGCGGCGGTGCAGGTTGTTGGGTGCGCCGGTGACCGTTTCCACTAGCCGGGAGCACCCGATGATCTCTTGGGGGTTGACGCTTGCGAACCAAAGGATCCGCCCCGGAGTCATGAGTTGAGCGCCGCCGGCAGCCTTGTAATAGACGTGCTCGCGCGACAACCCAAGGAAGTCGGGGCGGGCGTCGAGGGTGACTGGGTAGCCGAGCAGATCGGAGGCGCGAGTGCCGCGAATGGGTATCAGGTAGTTCGGGATGCCCGCGCCGAGAAGCCGGACCGGCCATCGCACTCTCTCGGCTTCTGCAACGTCGGCGGTGGCGAGCGGCAGGTCCCCGCTGTCGCCTACCTCGTCCCAACTTCCACATTCAGCGACAACCTGAGCGGTCCATCCCGTGTCGTCCATGATGAAGCCGTCGGTTTCGAGCACGGCAGCAACGTCACGCGGGCAGTGGAGGTCGTCGACGCGAATCGTTGAGCAGCGGGTGTCGACCGCAACCTGCCGTAGATGGAACACCAGCAGTTTGGCGACCGTGGGGCCGAGAGTTCCTGGAGCGACTCGAAGCAAGGGTGTGCGAAGGACTGCCCCATCGACACGGGTACTCCACGCTGCGCGTGGTTGTTTGGCCGCGTCAGAGACCAGGTGACGTTCGCAGCCGCGGCCTGCGGTGGATGCCGTGGTGCGCAGCAGTTCGGTGAAAGCGCTCTTCGTTTCGCTGCCGGATCGGTCGAGGAACACCTGCATGGTGTCCCATCGCCACTGGTGTGGTTGAGGCCAGGTGGTGGTGTAACCGGTATGGCGTAACTGGTCGGGAAGGTAGTCCTGCGGCGACTCGGTGGCGTCCAGAACGCTCCGGATCTCTGATGGGTTGACCACGGCCGTGTCGTATGTGTCGTGCACGTAGTCTGCGAACTGGATCACGGCGTTCTCGTCGCGGCTGATGATCACCTCGACGTCTGCCCGAATCGACTCGGCGATGAACTGGGCGTCCGCGCGAAGACTGGAGTCTCGCTCGAGTTCTCGGTCATCGAGCGTGCTGAGAAGCTCATCTCGTATGGCGTCGGCGTCGGCGTCGGCAGTTCGCACAATCTCGTGGTGGTCCAAGGCCGTGAGGTAACGCTGCCTCAGTTGAGGGTCGGTTGTCGCGTACAACTCACCGAGTACGCATCCGCACACGACAACCTTGATCTGCTGATCAGCGACTAGCGGTGCGAGCGCCACTGAGTGTTGAGCTCCTCCTCGCCTCCTTGCGGAATGCAGGTCGCAGTAAACGTTCGCGTCGACGGCGACACGCAAGCCGTTGTTGTCTTCGAGCAGCAGTGAGAACAGATCTGCATGGCCGTGGCCCCGCCACCAAATCGTCAGTAGGTGGCCCTCTTTGCTTCGGCCGGGCACCTGGGCTCTCTGGATGAAGCCTAGGTGCGGCCACATCTTGTCGGCGGGCCAGTCAGCACGGCACTTCAACTTCATGCCGTAGCGGGCCTGGTGCGTGTCCGAGACAGCCCGGACGAGAGTGCGGGCCACGTCCTGGCCCCGGAAGTCGGCGTGCACACACACGTGGGTTACACGCACATAGTTGCCAGGTAGGTCGTACAGGCAGTAACCCGCGACGCGCTCGTCCTCGGTCACGGCAGCCAAGATGCCGCCTCGTGCGGCGGCAGCAATGAAGCCGCCCCAGGGAAGAAATCCCAGCGTCCGCTTGTACGTGTCCCCTAGCGCGATGACGTCATCGAGAACTGGGTCGTCGACACCGACAGTCTTGAGCGTCAACGTCATAGGAACTCCGGTCACGAGCAGCGTCAGACGCGAGGGACGTACAACCCGGCCTGGTCGGATGAACCGTACTGTCTCGCGGCGACAGATGTGCAGACATTGCCCCGACCCGGTGCCGGAGAAGGCAACGTTGAGCACCCGGACCGCGGCGGACCGTAAGACACCGGCCGTTAGGAACCGTCGTGTAGAGGCGTGGCCAAGGCTCCGAACCGCTCTCTCCTTAACCACGCGCGGCCCTACGGCGGCGCGTCAGTCGAGCACTCTCGCACAGCTGTCGAGTCGGTACTCGATTGGCGAGCGACGGCGATCGGATGGAGGTCAGCTGAAGATGCGGCCGCCTCTGGCTCAAATACAGTTCCGAAGCCAAGCATGGCGAGGTGCCACTGACCTTCCCGGCTGTGTCAGCGACAACAAACTCTTCGTGATCTCGCTCGTTGCCGCCTGGTAGCGATTGATTCACGGCCAGCAGAGAGGGCTCGACAGCAGCGGGTTGCCAAGGCAACTGCCGATTGGGGCCGGGCGCGTCAACCTAGGCGCAAACGGCGTCAGCGTCGTTCAGACACCGGCGACGTGGGCCGTCAGGAAGTGGACGCCGTGATGGTCGAGGCTGCCGCGCGACCACCGTCATGACGCGCCTAGTTCGATACCTTGCTGTCTTCTTCCGACTCCTCGCTCACGAGCTCGGTGATCTTCACTGCGATGTCCGTAAGGGAGTCTTCTGCCGTGCTAAGCCCTCCGCGTGAGGCGAGCAAGGGACTGACCTGGTCGAGTTCTTCGAAGGTGACGTTGTGCAGGACCGGCACGAGGAGGTTTCGTCGCAGAAGGGCGCTGAGTTCGGCCCCCGCGACACTTCGGTCAGTGCGTAGACGCTCAAGCATTGCGGGCGTCACCAGCACGATGCCGATGCGGGAGCTGACGAGCCCCTTGTCGATGGCTGCCCGCATGTCGGTACCGAGCTTCAAGCTGACCTCGCTGAACCAGACAGACACATCGTTGCCGAAGAGCAGGTCGTAGAGATTCTTCGCGTCATCCTGGCGGTCAGCCCAGGCGTGACACAAGAACACGTCGGTGGCTTGGACGCGAGCCAGGACGGCTCCACGAACAGGCGTGAGGTCGCGCACCTCTCCAGTCGTGTACGAAACAGGCGAAGAGGCCGGCGACCAACTGGGGCGAGCGGAACGACTACCAGTGCTGCGGCCGCCGCTGGACGAGGACGAACTGCTGCGAGCGGGTCTGTAGTCGGCCCAGGAAGTCGAGGGTCGTGGAGCCGAGTACCCGTAGCCGTAACCCCCACCGCGCCCGTGGACTGGACAGGCGGCGGCTCCGCTTGCGGTGCGGTGCCCACGTGACGGTGCGGTGCAGTAGGCCATGTAATCGACATTACCCGGGACGACCGACAGTTCCAGGTCTCACGCAATAGTTATGACAATTGCATCGGGCAAAGAGGTGACTGGGGTCAGCCACGCTGGCCCACCCGGCCGATGGCACCCGGCGTCAGGCACCAGCGGCGTCCTGCATTCATGCACCCTGTCCACACGCCGCGACTAAGTGGGCGGTAGGACGCAACCAGGCGACCTACCGCCGCCGTCCGATCAAATGAGTGTGAAGCTCACGCCGCTGACGGTGAACTCGCGGCTGTCAGGCTCCACGCCATCCGCCACTTGCACGTCGCAGCCGGTCATCATCTTGGTGTCGCCCTGCACGAACCGCACGGTCCGTGCGCCGAGCGGGATCTGCAGCACTCCGTCGACGGTCTCGACCGGGGCGTCGAACAGGGTCGACCACTTCTGGGCGATGGCCTCAGGATTCGGGTGGCTGATCTCGACGGCGAGGACGTCGTCGATGACCGGGTTCTCGGACTTCTCGGCCTCGATGTCGTCCCAGAACCACTGGTCGGCCTGGGGGATCTCGTCGAGCTCGACGAGGATGCCCAGGTCGCTGGGGTGCAGCTGCACGATGCGGCGCTCGTAGACGACGATGTCCTCGATGGTGCGGGCACCGATCGACTCGGCTCGCTCCAGGAATGGGCCGAGCGCTGGCACCTGGATGGCCAGGCCGTAGCCGCCACCGCCGCCGACCTTTTCGCACCACTTCGCGATGGGGGCCTCCGGTGTGAGCGCACCGACCAGCTCGAGGTGGGCCTCGGGGCCGACACGGAACGTCTCGTCGTCCATGCCGATGCCCTCGAGCAGCGGGTCGGCGAAGCCCTTGGCCAGGCCGAACGCCTCGCGCATCTCCTTGCTGGCGGTCTCCATGTCGCCGGCGCCGATGATGACCTGGCGAATGATGGGGAACGTTCCATGGGTGACGGTGGGATTGCTCATCCGATGCTCCTGTCGTGTGTGGCCCAGTGCGGAGCACGCAGCTCGCGCTTGAGGACCTTCCCGGACGGGTTCCGGGGCAGCTGTTCGATCACCTGCACGGCGGTGGGGCACTTGTAGTGCGCCAGCCGCTCGCGGGTGAAGGCGATGAGCTCGTCGCCGTCGATGGTCTGGCCCGGCTTGGGCACCACCACCGCCAGCGGCGTCTCGCCCCAGCGCTCGGACGGCACGCCGATGACGGCGACCTCCTGCACGGCGGGGTGCGCCATGATCGCGTTCTCGACCTCGGCGGGGTAGATGTTCTCGCCGCCGCTCATCAGCAGGTCCTTGATGCGGTCCTTGAGGAAGACGTAGCCCTCGGCGTCCATGTAGCCGGCATCGCCGGTGCGGAACCAGCCGTCGGGCCAGAACGCGGCCGCCGTGGCCTCGGGGTTGCGCCAGTACGCCGTGGTGACGCCCGGGCCGCGGGTGACGATCTCGCCGACCTCGCCGGTGGGCATCTCCTCGCCGCTCTCGGGGTCGAAGACCTTGACCTCCAGCCCGGGCACGGCACGACCGGCCGAGCGCAGCTTGCTGTCGGGCCCGACCACGTGGTCCTCGGGCCGCAGGAACGTGGTGACGCCGACCGTCTCGGTCAGGCCATAGCTCTGCGACAGCTGCGCGCCGAAGGTCTCCTGCGCGCCGACCATGACCGTCTCGGAGATCGGCGAACCGCCGTAGACCACGTGCTCGACGCTGGAGTAATCGGCCTGCGACGCCTCGGGGCTCGTGATGAACAACTGCATCACCGTCGGCACCATGATCACGTGGGTGGCCTTGTGACCCACCAGAAGGCCGAGCATGTTCTGCGGCGTGACCTCGGTGAACTGCACGATGCGGCCGCCCGCGGCCAGCGCGATGAGCGACCAGCCCCCGGCGGCGATGTGGTAGTACGGCGTCGGCACCAGGCTGACCGACTCGGGCGTGGGATCGAACAGGGCGCCGAACGCCTCGACCGCCCACAGGAACCCGCCGACCGTGGTCGTGACGCCCTTGGGGCGACCCGTGGTGCCCGACGAGTACATCATCGAGGCGAGCGCATCGCCGCTCTGCTCGCGGTGTGGGTCGACGCCGTCCTGCTCGCCGATCCACTCCTCGAGCGCCTGCCAGCCCGAGGTCACCAGCGGCTCCTGACCCTGGGCGAAGACCAGCTTGAGGCCCGCCCAGTCGGCCGGCACGTGGCTGGTGAGGTGCTCCTCGACGAGGATCGCGGCCGGATCGGCGTCGCCGAGAATCCAGGCAATCTCGTCGGCCGACAACCGGAAGTTCAGCGGCACGACCACGAGGCCGGCCTTGGCCGCCGCGAAGAACAGCTCCCAGTACTCGGTGGCGTTGCGCGCCAGGTAGGCCACGCGGTCGCCGACCCCGAGACCCGCGGCCACCAGCCCGCTGGCGATCGCGTCAGACCGCTCCCCCAGCTCGGCGTACGTGGTGGGGCGACCCTCGCCGACGATGGCCGGCGAATCGGCGAACTTCCTGGCGTTGGTGCGGATCACGTCCGCGAGGCTCTGGTGGCTCATCGGTCGTCCTCTCGGGATGGGTGGGTGTCGCGATCGACGATCGTGATCTCGTGGCCGGCCAGCGCCTCGTGGCACTGGTCGCAGCGGAAGGTGGCGTCGAAACGGTCGCCACAGGAGCGGTGGTGCTGCACCAGCGCGGGGCCCTCGGGCGCGCGGAACCAGTCGTCGGCCCACTGCAGCGAGGCCGCGATGACCGGGTAGAACGCCCGGCCCTTCTCGGTGAGGCGGTACTCGACCCAGTCGGGCCGCTGCTCGTGGGCGGTCGCGGCGAGGATGTCGTGCGCGCAGAACGCCCTGAGCCGCTCGGCGACCACGGTGGGCGGCGCACCGAGGTGGGCCTCGAAGTCCGAGAAGCGGGTGACGCCCCGGAAAGCCGCACCCAGCAGTGCCGACGACCAGCGGTTGCCGAACACCATCATGGTCTCGGGGAACAGCCCCGCACTCGAGCGCGCGCCCGCGTTGTCCGAGCGTCGGCGCGTGGCGGACTCGGGCACGGACCGCTCCCACGTGCCGCTGGGACCCCATCCGGCGGCGACGTCCTTGGCCTCGACCGCCTTGGCGCACGAGCCGCAGGTGAGCAGCGGGCTGAAGTCGCGGCCACACGCCTCGTGATGCATGACCGGCAGCTGGTCGGCGTGGTCGTCAACCCAGCGTCGCTCCCACTCCCAGATCGAGAGCATGAACGGCCACAGCGCGCGGCTGCGATCGGTCACTAGGTACTCCGCGCGCAGCGGGTTGGACTGGTAGATGTGGCGCCGCAGCAGGCCCTCGCGGACCAGCAGGTTGAGCCGGCTGGTCAGCACCGAGTTGGAGATCGGCATCGCCTTCATCAGCTCGCCGAACCGGCCCACACCCTGCAGCGCCTGCTGCACGATCAGCAGGGTCCACTCGTCGCCGAGCAGCCCGAGCATCCGGCCGACCGCATTGGCCGAGCCGGGCTCGAGCGCCGTGGGCTGCGTCTGCAGCTCCACGGCGACGTCGTCGATGGCCCCGGAGGCGTCGATGACTACAGCCCCACCGCTTCGGCAGCCGTGTCGGCGGTCTGCCAGCGACGCAGCTCCTCACCGGCGGCCCACGTGGAGTGGGTTCCGCTGGAGACGCGCTCGGGCAGCTTGAGCTTGCACACCGGCCCGTCACCGACCCGCGCCGCGTCGAACACCACGGCGTAGGACGCGTCATCGTTCATGTCGGTGGTGATCGTGATCAGGTAGCCGTCGTCCTCGGCGGTGCTGCCGATCCGCGGCGCCATGGCCGACTCGCTGCCGTAGACGCCGTCGCCGAAGGAGTAGCGCTCCTCCGTGCCGAGCTTGAGGTCGTGCTTGACCAAGCCGTCGAACAGGAACCACGAGGGCTTGCCGGTGGCGGCGTACGCGTAGCGGTACTCGCCGCCGGCGTAGGCGCCGTTCATCATGCCGAACTCGGTGATCGAGTCGCTGAGCTGCTGCTCCCTGACCTCGCCGGTCTTGAGGTTGAGGCGCCAGCGGTGCAGTCGCGACTGCATGCGGTCGAGCGCGAGGAACCGGAACGCGCGCTCCCAGGCGTTGCCCATGCCGTTGTCGGCCGGCTCCGGATCGCCCTGGAAGAAGCCGTCGAGGACGATCTCGTCGCCCTCCTCGTAGGCGTTGACCCAGTGCAGGACGTAGGTGGCCTCGGCGTCGAACCAGCGAATGTCCTCGGTCTTTCCCTTGCGCGGGATGACGCCGAGGCGCATGGGCATGTCGGGGTGGAAGCGCGCCATGTGGGCGTCGGCCTTGAGCGCCTCGGGATCCCAGAACAGCGGGCAGTCGTTGACGATCGCATAGTTCTCGGTGAACGCCATGTCGTGCGGGAGGCGCGGGCCGGGCAGCGGCACGTCGATGTAGTGGCTCAGGTCGTTGTTCTCGTCGACGACGCCGTAGTGCATGTACGGCGCCTCCTTGCTGTAGTTGAAGAACAGCATCTCGCCGGTGCGGTCGTCGACCTTGGGGTGTGCCGACACGCCCCACTCGAACGGGAACTTGCCGTTCCAGTCCTCCTTGCCGCGGGTCTCGGCCGACATCGGGTCGATCCGGTACATGTCGCCGCACTGGTAGAACGTGCTCAGCGCCATGCCGCGGTGCACCAGCACGTCGGTGCTGGAGGCGTCCTTCATGCGGGTGCGCGCTCCCCAGCCCTTGTCGCGCAGGGCGCTGGAGGGGCGCTCGGCGAGACCTGCCCACAGCGCGTGCCCGGCCTCCTGCTCGGCCATCAGGCCGTCGGTGCGGATGAAGCGGTTGCGGTAGAACGCCTTGCCGTCGCGGAAACCGACCACGTGGATCATGCCGTCGCCGTCGAACGGGTGGTAGTTCTTCAGCGACGGGTGCACCGGGTTCTCGGTGTTGCGCAGGTAGACGCCGTCGAGGTCGGTGGGGATCTCACCCTCGACGACCTGGAGGTCGTCGGCCTTCCACTCGGTGGTCTGCGGCTGCCAGGGGCCCGTGCGGTACGGGTGGTCGTCGTCCTCCGGGAGGGTGGAGAGCAGGCGACCGACGACGTCGACGTCCATGTGGGTTCCTTAATCTGCGGGGTCGGGATGGTGTCTGAGGCGGAGCTGATCAGCTGGGGGTGGCGCCGACGACGAGGCTGACGGTGGTGGCGGTGCTGCCGCCGAAGTTGAGCGTGCCGAAGGTCTTGGCGCCCTCGACCTGGTAGTCGCCGGCGGTGCCGCTCACCTGCTTGGCGGCGTCGAGCAGCATGCGGATGCCGCTGGCGCCGACCGGGTGGCCGCCGCCGATCAGGCCGCCGCTGGGATTGATGGGCAGCGTGCCGCCCATCTCGATCTCACCGTTCTCGATGGCCTTCCACGACTCCCCCGGGCCGGTGAGCCCGATGTGGTCGATCGCCACGTACTCGCTCGGCGTGAAGCAGTCGTGCGTCTCCAGTCCGTCGAGCGCCTCGAGCGTGACGCCGGCGCGGCCGAACGCATCGTTGACGGCGTCGCGCAGGTGCGGCAGCACGTAGGGGTTGTCACGGTCGTGGTCCAGCTTCTGCTGCAGCCCGAGCCCCACGGTGCGGTGGCCCCAGCCGAGTACGCGGCCCAGGGGGGTGGCGACGGCGTCGGGGTGGTTGCGCAGAAAGGTGTCGTTGACCAGCACGACGCCGGCGCCGCCGTCGGTGACCTGGCTGCAGTCGAAGCGGCGGATGCGACCGTCGACGACCGCGTTGGTCTCGTCGTCGCGGCCGAGCCCGGCCACGAGGTCCGGCACGTCCCAGCCGCGGGTCTGCGCGTTGGGGTTGTTGCGGGCGTTCTTGAAGTTGATCTGCGCGATCGCGCGCAGGTGCACCTCGTCGATGCCGTAGCGCTCGTCGTACTCCTCGGCGATCTCGCTGAACATGTGCGGCCACATGAAGGTGGCGTCCTGGCCCTCGTGCCCGATCCACGCGGCGGCGCCGAGGTGGCCGGCCGCCTGGTCGCCGCTGACGGTCTTCTCCAGCTCGACGCCCACCACGAGCGCGCTGTCGTAGTGGCCCGCGCCGAGATCGGCCATCGCACCGAGGACGGCGATGGAGCCGGAGGCGCAGGCGGCCTCGTGGCGCGACGACGGCGTGCCCCACAGGTCGGGGCGCACGGTTGCCGGCATGGCACCGAGCTGGCCCTGGCCGGTGAACAGCTGGCCGAACGCGTTGCCCACGTGCACCACGCCGATGTCGTGACCGCCGATGCCGGCGGCCTCGAGGGTCTGGTCGACGACCTCGGACGTCAGGTCCGCGAAATCCTTGCCCTCGCGGGTCAGATTGCGGGCGAAGTCGCTCTGGTAGCCGCCGAGCACCCAGATGTTCTCGCTCATGTCGCTCTCCTCGTCGTCGGGTCGGGTCGCGGGGATGGGGTTGCGTAGGTCACACCAAACGTACTACAACTAACAGAGTATCTCCACCAGATGACTCCTCCCGATGATTGGGGAACCATGTCGCAAGACCGCCCGGACGCCTTCGTCCTCGACTACGTCCGCACCCCGCGGGGCAAGGCGTCGAAGCGCGGATCGCTCGCCGCGCACTCCCCCGTCGACCTCGTGGTCCACCTGCAGAACGCGCTGGTCGAGCGCAACGATCTGGACGTCGAGACCATCGACGACGTGATCCTCGGCTGTGCCGGACAGGTCGACGAGCAGGGCTCCAACATCGCCCGCACCGCCGCCCTGATGGCGGGCTGGGGCGACAGCGTTCCCGGCGGCACCCTCAACCGATTCTGTGCCTCTGGCGTCGACGCGGTCGGCCAGGTGGCGGGTCGCATGCGCGCCGGCGACCTCGACCTGGCCGTGGCCGGTGGTGTCGAGAGCGTCTCGCGCGTGCCCATGTTCACCGACCGCGGGCCGCTGTGGGGAGACCCCGAGACGATCCGCGCGATCGGGTCGGTGCACATGGGCATCGCCGCCGACCTCAACGCCACCCTCGACGGATTCACCCGCGAGCAGCTCGACGCCTACGGCCTCGAGACCCAGCTCAAGGCAGCGAAGGCGCGCACCGACCAGGTGTTTGGACGTTCACTCGTCGCCGTCCCGGGCAAGGACGGTGGTGCCGGCCTCGACCACGACGAGCTGGTACGTCCCGACACGACGCTGGAGGGCCTGGCGGCGATGGATCCCGCGTTCGCCGAGATGGGCGAGGGAGGCCAGGACGCCATCGCCCTCAACGCCTACGGCGGTGTCGACCACATCGACCACCTGCACACCGTCGGCACCTCGCCGGCCATGGCCGATGCATCGGCTCTCCTGCTCCTCGGCACCGCCGAGGCCGCCGAGCGATCCGGACTCGCCCCCCGAGCCCGGATCCTCGGCGCGGCCTCGACGTCGGTCAACCCCGTCGTCATGCTGACCGCGGGCCAGAGCGCGGTGGAGAAGGTCATCGCCCGCGCCGGCCTGCAGCCGTCCGACATCGACGTGTTCGAGTTCGCCGAGGCGTTCTCTGCCCTCTGTCTGCGATTCCGCCGCGATCTCGACGCCGGGCCGGAGCGGATGAACCCCAACGGCGGCACCATGGCGATGGGCCACGCCTTTGGCGCGACCGGCGCGATCCTCGTCGGCAGCTGCATCGAGGAGCTGGAACGTCGCGATGGCCGCTACGGCGTGGCGGCCGTCAGCGGTGCGGCCGGACTCGGGGTGGCCGTGCTGGTCGAGCGGATCTCCTCGTGACCGGACGCCCCCACCAGACTCTCGCCGGCCAGGTCGCGATCGTCACCGGCGGCGGCAAGGGACTGGGGCGTGCCTTCGCGCTCGACCTGGCTGCGGCCGGCGCCGCCGTGGTGGTCAACAACCGCAATCGGGTCCCGCACGAGGACGGCCGCAGCGCCGCCGATCACGTCGTCGACGAGATCGTCGCGGCCGGCGGGCGAGCGGTGGCCGATCACGGCGACGCGGCCGATCCGTCCACCGGCGAGACCCTGGTCCAGACCGCGCTGGACACCTACGGCCGCCTCGACATCGTGGTGACCAGCGCCGCGATCAACAACCCGCAGATGTTCCACAAGACCACCGCGGAGAACTTCGCCCAGGTCATGACCACCAACGTCATCGGCACCGCGATGGTGACCTCGGCCGCCATGCGGGTGATGCGCGAGGCCGGCCACGGACGCATCATCATGGTTGCGTCGACCGCCGGCCTGCACGGCGAGCCGACCGTGTCGGCCTATGCCGCGAGCAAGGGCGCCGTCATCGCGCTGGGCCGCACCGCCGCGGTCGAGGGCGCGCGCCGAGGAGTTCTCACCAATGTGCTGCTGCCCTACGCCACGACCCAGATGACCGCCGGCGGGATGGACCCCCGCCACACCGCGACCATGGATGCCGCGCTCGTCGCGCCCGTCGTGACGGCCCTGGCCGATCCGACCTCGAACGTCAACGGGCAGGTCATCGTGGCCGCAGGCACGGGACTTCGGGTCGCCGACTCCGTCCAGCACGCCACGGTCCGACTGCCCGACGCGCTGACGCCCGCCGCTCTCGACGACCTGCTGACCCTCAGCCGGTCCGGCACCTCCCACACGTACGACCACGCGCACGAGGCCTTCCTGGACTTCGCCGCAGACCTGACACCACCAGCAGAGAGAACCTGATGAACGCCATCCCCTGGGGCGACCTCGCCCTCAACCTGCTCGCCGTGACCCTCGCTGTGGTGATCTTCGTCGGCCTCATCATGGCGGCCGCCATCCGACTCAAGAACCAGTCGATCATCGACATCTTCTGGGGTCCGGGCTTCGTGCTCGCAGCGATCGTGTCGTACCTGATGTCGATCGGCGGCGACGGCAACGACACCCGGCGGCTCGTCGTGCTGCTGCTCACCGCCATCTGGGGCCTGCGGCTCGGGCTCTACATCGGCAACCGCAATCGGGGCCACGGCGAGGACCGTCGCTACACCTCGATGATGCGCCAGCGGAAGTCCGGCTCGCTGATCGTCTTCCTGGTCCGCCGGATCTACGGCATGCAGGGCGCCCTGATCGTCGTGGTGTCGCTTCCGGTGCAGTTCGCGATGTACCAGGAGCGCTCGATCGGCGTGATCGGGTCCATCGGCATCGTCCTGTGGGCGATCGGTCTGTTCTTCGAGGCTGTCGGCGACTGGCAGCTGGCCCGGTTCAAGTCCGATCCGTCGAACGCCGGAAAGATCATGGACCGCGGCCTGTGGGGCTGGACCCGTCACCCCAACTACTTCGGCGACTCCGTCGTGTGGGTGGGTCTGTTCCTGCTCGCGCTCGGCGCTCCGTGGGGCGTCGTCGCGATCGTCTCGCCGATCATCATGACCAAGCTGTTGCTCAGCTTCAGCGGCAAGGCCGTGCTCGAACGTGGCATGCGGCGCAGCCGCGGCGAGGCCTACGACGTCTACGTCGCGAGCACGAGCGGCTTCTTCCCGATGCCACCCAAGCGCTCGCGCGCCGATGTCTGAGGAGAACGTCATGACGCAGGCCACGACCGGTCTGGCCGAGCTGTTCGTCCTCGATCGGACCGAGGACGACGTCTGGACCGGGCGCACCGACGGGTTGCGGCTGCCCCAGCTTTTCGGGGGTCAGCTGGTCGGTCAGTCGATCATCGCGGCAGGCTCGAGCGTGGAGGGCAAGACGGTGCACTCGACACACACCACCTTCCTGCGCGGTGGGCTGCCCGGCCAGCCGGTGACGTTCGCGGTGGAGCGGCTGCGCGACGGCCGCACCATCTCGACACGGGAGGTCAGCGCCCGCCAGGGCGACCGGCTGCTGTGCCGCACGATCGTCTCGCACGCCGCCGACTCACCCGGTCTCGCGCACAGCAGACCCGCCCCGAGCACGCCGCGGCCCGAAGACTGCCCCACGCTCGCCGAGGTGGCCGAGGCCGATGGCGGTCTCGGCGAGTTCTGGGCCGACTTCGCCGCCATCGAGGTGCGTCTGGCCCCCGACGTCCCCGGCACGGTGCCGCACTCGGCCTCGCCGCGGAACGGCGTCTGGATGCGCTCGACGCACGCGCTCGGCGACGATCCACTGGTGCATCGGGCCGCCCTGGCGTACGCCAGCGACCTGATGCTGATGTCGACCGCCGTCACACCACACGGCCACATCAGCGGTCACGAACGCAGTCTCGCCAGCCGGTGGGACGCAGTCTCGCTGGACCACACGATGTGGTTCCGCGGAGACACCCGCGCCGACGAGTGGCTGCTCTTCGAGCACACCACCCCCATGGCCGGATCCGGCCGCGCCCTCATCGAGGCCGCGGTCTTCGACCTGCACGGCGACTCCGTCTGTCACGTGGTGCAGGAAGCCCTGTTCCGCGATCTACCCGACCCCACCCCAGGAGAGACCTCATGACCCACCCCAACATCGCCCTGCTCGATCGCATCATCGCCGCTGCCGAGGCCGGCGACGCGACCGACCTGGCCAACATCTACGCGCCCGGCGCCGTCATCTGGCACAACCACGACGACAAGGAGACCAGCGTCGAGCAGAACGGCCGCCTCCTCGAGGGCATGGCCCGGTGGGTGTCTGACCGTCGCTACACCGAGCGCCGTGTCACCGCGTTCGAGGGCGGAGCGGTGCAGCAGCACGTGCTGCGCGGCACGCGGGTCTCGACCGGCGAGGAGGTGGCGCTGCACGCGTGCGCCGTCATCACGGTCGTCGACGGCCAGATCACTCGCCTGGACGAGTACATCGACTCGGCCGAGGCGGCATCGTTCGCGCCCTGAGGTCCGCCGGCCAGCGCTAGCATCGCCGCATGCACCGGATCTTCACCACGAGCGTCGCGTCGGTCCACCCGCTCTACGTCGCCAAGCTGGAGCGCAAGGGGCGCACCCGTGCCGAGCTGCATGAGGTCATCGAGTGGCTCACCGGCTTCGACGAGTCCCAGCTGACCCAGCACCTCGAGGCCGGCACCACGTTCGAGGACTTCTTCGCCGCAGCAGATCTGAACCCTCAGGTGGCCCTGATCACGGGCAGCGTGTGCGGTGTCCGGGTCGAGGATGTCCAGGATCCTTTGATGCAGAAGATCCGCTACCTCGACAAGCTCGTCGACGAGCTCGCGAAGGGCAAGGCCATGGAGAAGGTCCTGCGCGAACCTCGGACGCCCGGCGTCCTCCCCCAGCAGGGATAGGTCTCCTGCGCTAGTTTTCAGCCATGGGAATGATGAGAAAAGCCGGTGCTTTTGGAGTGGCCAAGATGGTGTTCGACGAGGCTCGCAAGCCGCAGAACCAGGCACGCATCAAGCGCGCGGTCCAACAGGTCAAGGACCGTCGCAACCAGGGCCGCACACCGCCGCGCTGACCGAGCTCACCGCAGCATCGGCGCGGCGAAGAACTGCAGCTCGTGCCGGCTGGAGGTCACGAACGCTCGTCGCATGCGCTCTCGTGTGGTGGGGTCGGTCGCGGCGGCGTGGCGGGTGACGATCTCGATGGCCTGATCGTTGAGGGCACAGAACTCCGGATCGGCGTAGGTGCGCAGCCAGGCCGCGTACGGGTGGTCCGATGTCGCGTGGGGCGCGAGACGGGTGCCCACGTCGACGTAGATCCAGAAGCAGGGCAGCACCGCTGCGATCAGCACGGCGTAGCCACCGCGCGCGGCGATCGCCAGCAGGTGGTCGACGTACGCGGTGGTCGTGGCGCTCGGTTCGGCGTCGAACACGGCGCCGGTCGGCAGCCAGCTCGCGTGCAGCTCGAGCTCGGTGGCGATGGCGCCGTGGGCACTGGAGGCCCAGAACGCCTGCTCGGCAGGGGTCGGTGCGAGCTTGCTCGCCTCGGCGAGGACCCGTGAGTACTCCCTCAGGTAGAGGGCATCCTGCGCGAGGTACCAGGCGAACGACTCCTGCTCGAGCGTGCCGTCGCTGAGGCCGCGGACGAACTCGAGGTCATCGATCGCGGCTCTTGTGTCCGCGACACCGTCCCACCAGTCGCCAGCGATCTGCTCGGCGGTGATCGCGGGGACTCCTCCGCGCCTCCACAACCCGGCGAAGTGTGAGACGGGGCCGTTGCCGTGGCCGACGTGGAGCTGGTCGGCCGCAGCGATGCTCTCGGTGAGCCAGGTCTTCGCCTGCTGGACCGACTCGGCCCAGTCGCCGATGCGGGGCTGGAGCGTGGCGATCGCGGAGGACAGTGAGCAGCCCGTGCCGTGCGTGTGCGGCGTGTCGATGCGGGCCGCGGTGAACACGTCCACGTCGCCGCCGGGGGTGACGAGGGCGTCGGAGGACTCGGCGTCGTCGAGGTGTCCACCCTTCATCAGCACCTGCACGTCGTGTCGTGCCGCGAGGTCACGCGCCTGTCGGAGTGCGTGATCCCAGGTGAGAGCAGGATCCTCACCCAGCAGTGCTGCGAGCTCGGGAATGTTGGGGGTGACGAGATCTGCGCTGCGGAGAAGCTCCCGCAGGGCGGACTCGGCGTCCTCGGAGAGGAGCCGGTCACCGCTGGAGGCGACCATGACCGGGTCGAGCACCACGACCGGAGGTCGGTTCGCCCCCAGCCAGTCCCCCACCGCGGCGATGATCGAGGCGTCGAACAGCATCCCGAGCTTGACGGCGTCGATGGTCACGTCGTCGCTGACCGCCCGGAGCTGCTCGATCAGGAAGTCGAGCGGTGGGGTGTGGATGCTGCGGACGCCGGTGGTGTTCTGCGCGACGAGCGTGGTGACGACCGCCATCCCGTAGCCGCCACTCGCAGCGATGCTCTTCAGATCAGCCTGGATCCCCGCACCTCCCGTGGGGTCGGTGCCGGCGATGCTCAGCACCCGGGGGATCTGGGTCATCGGCCGCGGCTCCCCGGCCCAGGCCCGGGCCAGCTCGGCGGCGGCGGTGCGCGGGTCGGGTGAAGCGCAGACCCAGGAAACGACCGCTGCGCCCGCAAGTCCACCGGAGCGGAGGGCGCGCAGGTCGTCGGGGACGATCCCGCCGATCGCGACCGCTGGCAGCGCGCAGCTGCGGGCGAGGGCGGCGACACCCTTGACGCCCAACGTGGGAGGGGCGTCGAACTTCGAACCGGTCTGGCGCACGATGCCGATGCCGACGTACCCGACCCCGGCCGGGCTCGTCTCGGCCGCAGCCAGATCTTCTGGAGTGTTCGCGGTCAACCCGATCACCGCATCAGGCCCGACCAGGGCGCGCACCTCCTCGACGGGCAGGTCCTGCTGGCCCACGTGCACGCCGGTGACCCGTGCGCCCCGGGCACGGGCGGCCAGGAACACGTCGACCCGGTCGTTGACGAACAGGGCGACGTGCGCGGGCAGTCGCCGGGACAGGGCTTCGACGAGGCGCACCACGTCGTGGACATCAGCGTGCTTCTCGCGCACCTGCACAGCCGTCACCCCGCCCGCGACGGCTTCGACGACGACATCCACCAAGTCACGGCCACCACGTTCGACCTGCGCAGCATCGGTCACCAGGTAGATGGACAGGTCCATCTACGACACCCGTCCGTGGCTCGTCACCGTGTCGGCGTCGATCACGCTGAGCGTGTCCAGCAACGCCACCACGAACGAGCCCGGCCCCTCGACCCGGGCTGCGGCCAGCTCCCCGGCGATCTCGTAGGCGGTGCACGCCGCGATGGTGGCCAGCAGCGGGTTCTCGCCGACCGCGACGAACGCTGCCGTGACCGCGCCCAACGCGCACCCGGCGCCGGTGATCGTGGTGAACAGCTCGGTGCCGTTCGCGACCCGCACCACCGTGGCTCCGTCGGTGATCAGATCCACCTCGCCCGACACCGCGACGACCGCGCCCGACGAGCGGGCGATCTCGACCGCTGCGTCGCGGGCCGCCTCAACCTCGTCGACCGCGTCCACACCGCGTGCACCGGAACCGGATCCCGCCAGGGTGCGGATCTCCGAGGAGTTCCCGCGCACCACCGTCGGACGCAGCTCCAGCAGCTGCTGAGCGAGCGCGGTGCGGATCGGCAGCAACCCGACACCCACCGGGTCGAGCACCCAGGGGGTGCCTGAGGCCGAGGCAGCGCGGGCCGCTTCGACCATCGCCTCGCGCTGCTCGCCCGAGGGCGTACCCAGGTTGATCAGCACCGCCCCAGCGGCCTGCGCCAGGACACCGGCCTCGCCGGGAATGTCGACCATCGCGGGGCTCGCTCCCACCGCGAGCACTGCGTTGGCGACGAGATTCGTGGTCACCGTGTTGGTCAGGCACTGGACCAACGGCCCGTGGGTCCGGACCTGGGACAACAGGTCGCCGGTGGTGTTCAGCAGGTCGGTAGGCGTACGCGTCATGCGCGACATCCCTTCGCTAGTTCTAGCTAGATCAGGTTCGACGGGTGTGATCTCAGCCCCGCAGGGCACCCCGTGTCAGGTGGTGATGCCCAGCCTACGGTGCGACCAGCTGCGCTGTCCTCGTACTCGACGCTGCGTGTCTGCCCGACGGGGTAGCGTCGAGTCATGGCAACCAGGAAGTGGTCAGACCTGACGACCGGTCAGCAGCGAGCGGTGTTCGCTGCGGGCGCGGCCGAGGCGATCGTCACCATCGCGGCGTTGCGAGATCTCGCTCGACGGCCTGCGACCACGGTTCGGGGCCCCAAGGTGATCTGGGTGCTCGCGTCCTTCGTCCAGCCCGTGGGCCCGTTGGCGTACTTCGCGGCGGGTCGGCGCTCGACGTGACCGGTGGCCGAGACCGCGACGACGTTGGGCGGCCCAGACAGAGCCGGCCTCGCGACGCCCTCGGTCGTCCTCTCCCTTACGGGGCCGTGGGTGTCGAGCCCGTTTCTGAGGAACCGCTCCCGGCGCTGGAGACGGTGGACGTGGCTCGCAGGCTGCTGGACGAGGGCAGGCCCTTCGCTGCTCACGAGGTCCTGGAGGCTCGCTGGAAGGACGCCCCACCAGCCGAGCGTGACCTGTGGCAGGGACTTGCGCAGGTGTGCGTCGGCCTGACCCACGCCGCACGCGGCAACACCGTCGGAGCGGCCCGCCTCCTCGAGCGTGGCGCGGGGCGGGTGCAGGCCTATGCGGTCGGCGACGGCCCGACCTACGGGCTCGACCTGACGGCCGTCATCGCTTGCGCGCTCGACCAGGCGGCCGACGAGAGCTGAGTCGTTCCGACCGCTCGAGGCCCTCGGGTGGTCAGGCGTCGGTGGCGATGAACTCACGCAGCACGCGTGCAAAGCGTTCCGGATCGTCGAGGTGCGGAAAGTGTCCGGCCCCCTCGAACAGCTCGACCCGGCAGTCGGGGAGCTCGCGCTCCACGCTGCGCGCGTGCTCGACGGGGATCATCCGGTCCTTCGTGCCCCACACGATCATGGCCGGGATCGGCAGCGCGTCCCCGAGGTGGTCGTGGGCGCTGATGCTCTGCCCGCCGATGTCGATGACGGCGCGGGTGGTGGCGAGGAAGGCGACCCGGCTCTCGCGATCGCCCAGGGAGCTGAAGCCCTGCCAGATCGCGTTGACGTCGGCGCCCGGCTTCCAACCCAGCTTCGAGGCGCCGCGCCCCAGCGCCTCGACCCGCGAGAGAACGGGGGCGGACGCGACGACGCTGAGCACCTGGGCCGCGCCGGGCAGGGTCGCCGACCGCAGGATCAGGTTCACCTCGCGCCCGAGGCCACCGCTGGAGACCAGGACGAGTCGCTCGACCCGCTCGGGGAAGAGGTAGAAGAACTGCATCGCGATGCCACCGCCGAGGGAGTGCCCCACCAGCGTGACCCGGTCGACCCCGAGGTGGTCGAGCAGGTCGCGCATGGCCGCGGCGTGCGCGCTGAGCGAGTAGTCCCCCAGCGGCTTGGCCGACTCGCCGTGCCCGAAGAGATCGGGCGCGATCACGCGGTGGTCGTCGTCCATCGCGTCGACCAGGTGGGACCACTGCTGCTGCGACCCGAGGATGCCGTGGATGAACAGCACGACCGGACCGGAGCCGCTGTCGATGTAGGACAGCTCGTGACGGTGCAGCACGACCGTCTGCGAAGTCATGCGCGCCATGATGGGGATCCCTCGCAGTGATCGTGGATCGGACGTCGTGATCGTATCGCTCCAGCACGGAGGGGACGCGGTGACTGAGCAGCTGTCCGTGCGCGGTGCGTCACGATGGGGTCGTGGAACACGTGCGCGCTCAGCTCGAGGTCGATCAGCAGGAGACGCTTGGACGCCTGGCGAACCTGACGAACGATCACGCCTCGGTGGTGGAGGCCTCCCGCGACACCAACGCTGATGACGAGCACGATCCCGAGGGCGCGACGATCGCCTTCGAGCGCTCGCAGATCGGGGCCCTCGTCCGGCAGGCGCAGCTGCACCTCGCGGAGATCGACGCCGCCGTGGCGCGACTCGACTCCGGCACGTATGGGACGTGCGAGCAGTGCGGTGCGCCGATCGGTGACGGCAGGCTCCGGGCCAGACCCACGGCACGCACCTGCATCCGGTGCGCCTCCGTACATTGACTGCCATCGGTATCGTTGCTGCTCACCCTTGTGAGGAGCAACGCATGCGTGTCACCCGGATCATCGCCGACCTTCACGTGCCTGACCTCCCGGCAGCCAAGAGCTTCTACACCGACTACCTCGGGCTGGCCGACGAAGAGTTCAACCTGGGCTGGGTCGCGCGCTACACCTCACCGGAGACCGGAACCAGCGTCCAGCTGATGACCCCCGACGCCACCGCCCCCGAGGACCCGGTGCTCTCCGTCACGGTTGACGACGTCGACGCCGCCCACGGCGAGGCGGTGCGGCGCGGTTTCGAGATCGTGCACCCGCTGAACACCGAGGAGTGGGGCGTGCGGCGCTTCTTCGTCCGCGCTCCGGACGGCAACGTGCTCAACATCGTCCAGCAGCACCGCTGACCCGAACCGCGACGGCTCAGAACTCGGCCATCCTGCCCCAACCGTCCTGGTCCGGGACGTCGACGTAGATGATGTCGGGCGTCTCGGCGACGAACGGCTTGGTCGCCGGATTGGCCAGGAACTCCTGGAAGTGCTCGGAGTTGACGTGCGCCTCGCCTGCCGCTGCGTCGTCGAACGCCTCCGAGGTGAGAATCGTGTCAGGTTCGTCGACGCTGCGGTACTGCTCGAACCACTTGTTGCCCGGCTCCCGACGCGTTGCCTCGAGGAAGGGGCGGTTCGCCGCGAGGTACTCCTCGGCGGTGCCCGGCTTGACCTTGGTCTTGACGGTGATGAGGATCAATTCGTCTCCTGGGAGTGAGGATGGGCAACTACCCACCCCGACGGTAGTCGCACCGTTGCGGTACCCGCGTGGACCATGATGGGGCCATGACGCCCGGCATCGCTTTCCCCGCCCAGCCCGACGGCAATCGCAGCACCACGTCCACGGGTCGCGCCATCGTGGCCGACGCCTTGCGCGCCGTCGATCCCGTCGGCGGTCGAGCCGCGGAGCAGGAGACTGCCTGGCGCAGCCGCTACCTGCTGCACATGCGCCGACTCGTCGAGGCAGGGCTCCCCGAACCGGAAGCGTGGCGAGCGATCGCGGACGCGGGCCTCGACTCGGTGCACGCGCGCATGCGGGTGATCACCCAGGACGGGGAGGATCTTCCGCTCGACTCGGTGCTCGAGATGGAGAGCTCCACGAACCTCGAGACCATCGAGATTCGCGGCCAGCGCGAGCCCGACACGGAGTTCACCCTGCCGTACCGGGGCAGCCGCCTGAGTGGTGCCGCTCTGCGCGACCAGCTCGAGCAGTGGGCGCGCGAGGGCGTGCTGGAACCGTCGGCCGTGGAGGCGGTGCTGGAGGTCGCCGCGCATCCCGAGTGGCTGGCGCTGCCCGGTCAGACGGTGGCCGTGCTCGGCGCCGGCGCCGAGATGGGACCACTCACCGCCCTGTTGAGGTGGGGCGCGACGGTGGCCGCCGTCGACCTGCCTGTCCCGTCCGTGTGGGAGCGGATCGTCGAGACCGCCGAGAAGGGGGCTGGTCGGCTGCTCGTCCCGGTTGAGCGAGACACCGACGTCGCCTCGACAGGGATCGCCGGCTCTGCGGGGGTTGATCTGGTCGCCGACGTTCCTGCGGTGGCTGACTGGCTGGGATCGCTCGACGGCCGGTTGACCCTGGGCAACTACCTGTATGCCGATGGCGGCTCGCACGTGCTGGTCTCGGTGGCAGCCGACGTGCTGGGTCGGCGCCTCACGATGGCTCGTCCGGACACCGCGCTCGCCTTCCTCGCCACACCCACCGACGTGTTCGTGGTCCCGCGCGAGGCGGTCGAGCACTCCAACACGGCCTGGGCACAGCGTTCGGCGACGGCCAAGACCCTCGGCCGGCCGCTGAGCTGGACGACGCGCGGCCGCCTGCTGCATCGCGCCTACTCACCCGACGCCGACCCCGGGATCGGCGATGCACTCGTGCCCGTGCAGGGCCCGAACTACGCCCTGGCCAAGCGGATCCAGCGCTGGCGCGCAACCTCTGCCCGACGCGACGGGCAGACGGTGTCGTTCCACGTCGCGCCGTCGACCCGCACCAAGTCCGTGGTCAAGAGCCGCGCGCTGGCCGCAGCGTTCGCAGGGGCCCACCGGTTCGGGGTGGAGGTCTTCGAGCCCGGCACCGCCAACGTCCTGATGGCCGCTCTGCTCGTGCACGACCTGACCGTCGGCACCCCGGTGCACCACCATCCCTGGCAGGACGAGGCGTACGCCGCCGTCCACGGCGGACTGTGGCGAACGCCCTACGAGCCGCGCAGCGCGCTGGGGCTCGCGGCCGTTCTGGGGTACGCCGGCAGTCGCGTCTGACGGTCGGCTGGACCACGGGCCAGAACGTCCGGACCATCGATCGCTCAGGACTGGCATGACGATCGAACGCCGACTCGCCCACGCCGAGCGGTCACACCCAGCCCGTTTCGCGCGTCAGCAGGGTGACCAACAGAGGTGGAAGGGTGAAGGCCGTGGACCAGACGGACATGTTCGAGGCTGAACGACCGCGCTTGGTGGGGATCGCCAGCCGGGTGCTCGGCGATCACGCCGAGGCTCAGGACATCGTGCAGCAGGCGTGGCTGCGGCTGCACCGGACGGACGCCGAGATCGACAACCTCCCGGCCTGGCTGACGACGGTGACCACCCGACTGTGCCTCGACCGGCTGCGTTCACGCACTCCCGTACCCGTGGACGACGTCGAGCTCGGAGAGACCGTCAATGATCCGGCCGAGGACGTCGCGCTTGCCGACACCGTCGGCCTCGCCCTGCACGTCGTGCTCGACCGGCTCTCCCCGCGTGAGCGGGTCGCCTTCGTCCTCCACGACAGCTTCGGCTTCGAGTTCCCGACGATCGCGTCGCTCCTGGACACCACACCTTCGGCCGCACGCAAGCTCGCCTCGCGGGCACGGGCCAAGGTCGCCCAGCCCCATCCCGAGGGCCGTCCAGCCGACTGGGAAGTGGTCGACGCCTTCATGGCCGCAGCCAAGAACGGCGACTTCGACACGTTGCTGCGACTGCTCGCACCCGACGCCGCCGTGACCGCGGACGATGCCGCAGTCCTGGTTGGCACACCGCGACAGATCCAGGGCCGCGACGAGGTGGCGACGTTCTTCAACGGCAGCGCCGCGGCCGCGCTCCCGGTCTTCATCGGCGACCGGCCCGGCACGGCCTGGTTCCACCTCGGCGCGGCCAGGGTCGTCTTCGACTTCACCCTCGACGACGGCCTCGTGCACGCCATCACCTTCCGCGCAGCGCCCGACGTGCTCGCGCAGGTCGTGCGCCGACACGGCGGTCGGCCGCGCAGCTGACCCAGTCACACCTTCACCGTTTCGATCGTCAGCACATCAGGAGACCACATCAGGAGGAGACGACCATGAAGACCATGACCTGCCAGGCCCTCGGAGGGCCCTGCGACCTCGAGCACCACGGCGAGAGCGCCGACGACATCATCAAGGCCCAGGACCGCCACCTCGAGGAAGCGGCGAAGGCCGCAGACTCGACCCATCAGGAGGCCCGCGACGCCATGAAGAGCCGCTGGCGGCACCCCAAGAAGTCGATGGGCTGGTACCGAGACACCAAGCGGGCCTTCGCCGCCCTCCCCGACGACTGACCGCGCAGCATCAGGGATCGGTGTGGCGTTGGGTCGCTCGCACCACGTCGGGGTGCACGGGCATCACCCGGGCTCGTCACGGTCCAGCAGCTCGGTCAGCTGAGTCATCGCGCGCGCCTGGGCCGGGTTGAGCCGACTGTCCTGGGACGGGTCCGGCCACCGCCGGGCGGACGTGCGGGAGATTGCCCGGCCGGCTGGAGAGTCCTGGAGCCGCACCACGATCGGGGCGAGCGCGGTGGCCAGTCGCTGCGCGGCCCGCCCGATGTCGGCGGACGTGGCGTCGACAGGGAGCTGGTCGAACTCCGCTCCCGCGGCCCCGAGGTCGGCGTCGTCGGTCATCGACTGCAGGACGCCGGCGAGGTCGTCGAGCGCCTGCCGGTTCAGGGTGTCCGGGCCGAGGACGCGAGCCACCAGCAGCAGGGTGTCCTGATCCAGCTCGGCGAGCACGCCCACCGTCCCGCTCGGCGGTCCGAGGGAGAGGATCTCCGCCAGACCCTCGGGGAGGTCGGCTCTCTCGCCCGTCTCGCGCAGGCGCGCGATCTGGCGGCGCTGCCCCTGCAGTCGCTCGATCGCGGCGGTGAGCCGGCTGTCGATCTCATCGAGGATGCCCTCGTCCGGGGTGGTCTCGAGCAGAACCTCCACGCGGTCCAGCGGGACACCGAGCTCGGTGAGCTGGCGGATGCGCAGAAGCCTGGCGATGGTGGCGAGGTCGTAGCTGCGGTAGCCGTTGGCCTGGCGGAACGGCTCGGGCAGGATGCCGATCTGGTGATAGTGCCGAAGGGTCCGCACGCTGACTCCAGCGAGCTCGGCGACGTCGTGACTGCGCATGGTGTTCCTCAGGCGGTGGAGTCGAGTCGGCGGAGGGGAGGTAGGAGCAGCGCCCCCACGACAGCAGCGAACCACACGGCGGCGGCGATCCCCCCGGCTGCGGTCAGGGACACCTCCTCCACGAGAACCCCCGCACCCAGGATGCCCACCGCGGGAGTCGCCGTGATTAGGGCGTTCTGGGCGCTCATCACCCTCCCACGCAGGTCGTCCGGGACGGCCTCGATCATCACGACGCCGAGCAGCGCGCCGAGGACGCCCGCGAACAGGCCCAGCGTGGCCGCGCCGGCGAAGATCCACATCACCTGCGGAAGAGCGCCAATCGTGCCGATGCCCAGCAGGGTCCCGGCGAGCGAGAGCGTGAACCAGGCGCGACGGTTCAGCCGCGAGGAGAGCATCGCGTAGGTCCCGGCCCCGACGAGCATCCCGGCGGCGAGGGAGCTGAGCACCAGCCCGAGCCTGTCCTCCTGGCCGAGCAGGGTGAAGTGCACCGGGAGGATCAGTCCCTGCAGGGCCACCAGGACGGTCACCAGCACCAGGTTGACCGCGGTGACCGACAGGATCAACGGGCTCCGCCTGAGCAGCCAGACCATTCCCGTGGACATGTCCGCGAGAGCCCGCCGCGGCGAGTGGTCGGCCTCGGCGGGGGCACGCCGGCCAATGTCGCGCGGCATCAGCAGGGTGGTCACGGCAGCGACCAGCGAGAGACCCGCGGTGATCCACAGGGCTCCGGCGCCCTCGAGCAGGACGACGAGGGAGGCAGCCACGGCCGGTCCGACCATCATCGTGACCGCCGAGACGCCTTCACGGAGCCCGACGATCCGCTCGAAGCTGAGGCCGCTGCGCTTCTGGACATCTGGCACGAGTGTCTCGCGAGCGGTGAGCCCGGGGACGTCGCCGAAGGAGGACAGGATGCCGAACAGGACGAACCAACCGAGGGACAGTCCGGTGATCAGGTCGACGATCGGCAGGGCCGCGATGGCGACCGTCGAGACGAGATCGGTGACGATCGACATCGTCCTGCGGTTGTAGCGGTCGATGAGACCTCCCATCAGCAGCCCGGCCAGCACCGCCGGCCCGGCCGTCGCGGCCGCCACGATCCCGGCGTCGAGCGCGCTTCCGGTGGTCATCAGCACGACCAGCGGCAGCACCACCGCCGCCACCGAGTTGCCGAAGGAGGAAAAGCCGTAGGAGGTGAGGTAGACGAGCACCGAGCGATCCATGCCCCCAGCAGAAACTACGACGCCGCGTCGGGGTCAAGCGTTCCTCGCGACGCCACCCATCATCCGATCCATGTCTTCACGATCCGTTCCGAACACATCTCGTGCTCACGCCCTCGTACGATGGAGTCAATGTCAGGCACCCCGGACGAGTCCCCCCAGTCACCCGCGGATCGGCACGGACGAATTGCCGCACTCGCCGCGCGATCTCGTGGCTGGGCCGACGACAAGGCACGGGACACGTACGACCGCCTCCCCCATCCTCTGCAGCGAGGCTGGGTGCTGACCCAGCGCACCTGGCGAGACACGGTCGAGGACCGGGTGCCCGGGCTGGCCGCCGAGATCGCCCTGTTCACGCTGATCTCGCTGCCCGCGCTGATCCTGGTCATCCTGGGTTCGCTCGGCTTCGTCGCCGACGCGCTGGGGCCGGCGGGCGCGCAAGAGCTGAACCGGATCGTCTTCGACCTGCCGCGGGGATTCCTCTCCGATCAGACCTACGCCTCGTACGAACGGTTGGCGTCGACCGTACTCTCCGACGGACGCGCCGACGTGATCTCCGTCGGTGCCCTGCTGAGCCTGTGGACGGGATCCCGGGCCACGGCCCGGGCACTGGAGACGATCACCATCGCGTACGACATCGAGAAGTCCCGACCGAGCTGGAAACGTCGACTGCTCGCGGTCGGGTTGACCACAGCCGCACTGCTGGGCGCGATCGCGCTCCTCCCGCTGCTGGTCCTCGGCCCGCGGATCGTCGAGTGGCTGGCACCCGACGCCGTCGCCTCCGTGACGCTGGACGTGCTGGGGGCGCTGTACTGGCCCGTCCTGGCCGCGCTCGCGATCGCCGGCATCACGACGCTCTACCACGTCGGCGTGCCGTGGCGGACTCCGTGGCGACGCGACCTCCCAGGGGCACTTCTCGCGATGATCCTGTGGCTGCTGGCCGCCGCGGGCCTGCGGGCCTACCTGGCCCTGACGATCGGCGGCGACGCCGTGTTCAGCCAGCTCGGCGTGCCGATCGCGGTGGTGCTGTGGCTCTACGTCTCCTCCATCGCCGTCCTCCTCGGGGCCGAGCTCAACGCCGAGATCGAACGGATGTGGCCCACGACCGTCCACACGTCGATGACACACACGGTGCCGTCCAGCGGCGATGAGCGCGCAGCGCGACCCGAAGCTCAGTCGCCGACGTAGTCAGCGGACCTGTGCGAGTCGTCCTGAATCGTCGAGGGCGAGCGTGCAGCTGATCGGCCCGCCACCATCAGGGCCAGGCCCCACATCGCGAACCACGGGTCCCACAGCAGGGCGTGCCACCACAGAGCGGTCCGGTCGGCCCCGTCACCGTCCAGCACCAGACCCACGGCACTCCCGGCGGTCAGCAGCAGTCCGTAGCCGGCGAGCGCCGCACCGCCCCAGGTGGCGAGACGCACCAGCGTCGGGGAGACGCGCGACCGCGTCATCGACCAGGCCAGAACGACGGCGACCAGCTTGGCAACCACCACCATGCTCAAGGCCGCAAGCGCCGTCACCGAGCGTTCGCGCGCCAGCCGTTCGAGGCCGCCACCCAGCGCGTCGAGCCCGAGGGTCCCGCCGCACAGCCACCACATCGACACCACAGCCGACGCCCCGGCGAGCACCATGGCGAGCGCGGCAGCGCGGTTCGGTGATCTCATGCTTCGATCCTCGGCGGCAGACCGCCCGAAGGCCATCGGGGTTGCCCCTGAGCCGTCCCGGACTTCCTGGCCTGTCCTCAGACTCGAACCGGGCGGCCCGAGGCGACGTCGTCCACGACGTCGATGACGATGCGGGTGGAGGAGATCAGGGCGCCGTACATCGGCCAGTAGAGCCCGGGCAGATCTGCGCTGGACAGGTCCCGCGCCAGATCATTGACCTGCTGGCGAAGCGACGCGACCTCCTGATCGGGATCAGCAACCCGCTCAGCCAGGTCGGCGAGCAGGCGCAGCCACGGGTCCCGGAACTCTGGAGCCCAGTCCTCCGCCGCCAAGGTCGACTCGCGCACGACGCGGGCCATCGCCCGGACCTGAGCCACTCCCTCCTCGAGCCGGATGAGCAGGTCGCGATCACTCGCAGGCGTCGGGGACTCCTGCACTCTCGAGCGGCGCGGATTCCACCACTGGCTCTCCTGGGCGTGGTCGATCACTCGCCGCGCGCGGTTCAGATCCCGGTCGATCTCTCGCGTCTTCTCGACCCAGTCCCCCGCCTGCTCCGACGTCGGGCCCTCGCCTATCTCGGTGGCCATCTGGCGCATCAGCCCACCCAGTTTCCGATCGACCCGATCGACCTGCTGCTCGGCACTGCGTGCAGCCAGGGGAGCGAAGACCATGAGGTTGACCAGGACTCCCACGACGACCCCCACCACCAGGTCACCGAAACGATCCAGCAGGATCGCCTCTTGTTGGTTGTAGTTGGTCGTGATGATGAACAGCGACGTGGTGGCCGCCGTCAGACCCTCGGTGCGCAGCGTCCGCACCCGCGCGAACAGCAAGGTGACCACCAAGGCGATGGCCAGGGACAGCGGGTTCGCACCCAACAGCTCGGCGGCTGCCACCGCCACGACCATCCCCAGCACGGTCGCCAGCACCGACTGCGCCCCCTGCACGAAGCTGCGATAGATCGTCGCGTGCACGGCCAGCAGTGCGGTCCACGCGGCCAGGAAGGGTTGTTCGAATCCCAGCAGGTCGTCGGCGATCCACCAGGCGCCCACGGACGCGGCCACCGCCTTGAGCAGCTGCAGCAGGTCGGTCTGCGTCGCGGGATCGCGCAACGAGCCGACCGAGGCCGCCACAGATCCCCGGACGTCGTGCTCCCTCATACCCTGATCATCTCTTCTCCCTCTCATGCACAATTACCCATCCTCGCCCGCCACAAAACCTCGTCGAGCCGGAACCGGGACGGATGGGATGCCCACCTTCGCCCCCGGCCCGCTTTCCTCGCATTGCTAGCGTCGTCGCCATGAGTCTTCGCAAGCGAATCGTGGCTGTCGCTGCCACTGCACTGCTGTCAGCCGGAGTCCTGGGGGCCTGTGGCGGCTCCGAGGAGTCGCCCAGCGACTCCGCCTCGGACTCGCCCGCCTCCTCCGAGCCCGACCTCGACGGCGTGCCGGACGTCGTGGCGGTCGTCGACGACACCGAGATCACCAAGGAAGAGTTCGCCATCACCTACGAGGCGCAGTTCACCAGCGCTGCCGCCCAGGCCCAGGCCGGCGGTGAGCCGGTCGACCAGGATGCACTGAAGAAGCGGACCGCCGACGCACTCGTGGACACCCAGCTGCTGCTGAACGAGGCCGACGCGCGAGGCTACGAGGTCAGCCAGGAGGACCTCGACTCGACCCTGGCCGCCCTGGCCGAGCAGAACGGCCTGAGCTCGCCCGACGAGCTGGTCGAGACCTTGACCGCACAGGGACTGGACGAGGCGGAGATCGACTCCCAGCTCGAGCGACAGGTCAAGCTCGACCGCCTCACCGCCGAGGAAGCCGGTGACAGCAAGCCGTCTGAGGAGGACCTGCGCACCGTCTACGACGACGTGGTCGAGCAGCAGAGGGCTGCCGCCGAGGGCGCCGAGGAAGGCGCCGAGGCGCCTGAGGTGCCGTCATTTGAGGATGCGCGGCCGCAGCTCGAGCAGCAGGTCCAGCAGGAGAACGAGAACTCCGCGGCTCAGGCGCTCGTCGACGAGCTCAAGAAGGACGCCGACATCACGATCAACCTGTAGCGGTCAGCCGCGCAGCTGCGCGGCGAGCGGACAGTCGAACGGGTCGCGCGCGCGGATGCCCACATTGTTGAGGTAGTCCACGACGATCGCGTAGGAGTGGAACAGGCCCACCTCCATGTAGTCGACGCCGTTGGCCTCGCAGTGCGCACGGACCAGCGGCTGGGCCTTGCGCAGGTTGCAGCGCGGCATGCTCGGGAACAGGTGGTGCTCGATCTGGTAGTTGAGTCCACCCATCGCCCAGTCGACGACCGGGTTGCCCTTCACGTTGCGCGAGACCATCACCTGGCGGCGCAGGAAGTCCAGCTTCATCTCCGGCGGCACGATCGGCATCCCCTTGTGGGCAGGCGCGAAGGAGGCCCCGAGGCAGAACCCGAACACCGCCATCTGGAGCGCGAAGAACGCGGCCGCCTTGCCCAACGGCAGGAAGGCCAGCAAGATCGCGACGTAGACGGTCAGCCGGGTCACGACGAGGGCCAGCTCGGTGCGCCGCCACGGCTGCTTGGATGTCTTGTCCCGGGCCGCGCGAATGCTCTCGGCGTGCAGGTTGAGGCCCTCGAGCGTCAGCAGCGGGAAGAACAGCCACCCCTGGCGCTTGGAGAACCACCCGGCGAAACCGGTGGTGCGGTCGGCGATGATGCCCGGCGTGAAGGCGATCGCACCGGCGCCGATGTCGGGGTCGTACCCCTCCAGGTTCGGCGCCTTGTGGTGGGCGTTGTGCTTGGCCCGCCACCACGCGAAGCTCAGCCCGGCGAATCCACCGGCCAGGATGCGTGCGGTCCAGGAGTTCCAGGCTCCCGACGTGAACATCTGTCGGTGCGCCGCGTCATGGCCGAGGAAGCCGAACTGCGTCACGATCACGCCGAGCGCTGCGGCGAGGATCAGCTGGAACCACGAGTTGCCGAGCAGGAAGAACCCCACCCAGATCGCGAAGAACGCCGCGACGTGAACCCCGATCTGTGCCCAGTAGTAGCCGTGACGGCGCTCCAGCAGACCGGCTCCCCGCACCTCGCGCACCAGATCGGTGAAGTGGCTGACGTAGGACGAAGGCTCGTGTCGGTCCCCGGTGCCTGCAAGCTGGACGTTTGTGGTCATCTGACCGCTCCCCGGCGTACATTCTCGAGCTGTCGCGGCTGGATGCCGAACACTGGATCTCGTCATCCGATCGTGACACACCTGGACGGTCATCACGCGTCGGCAACATAAACTCTGGCTCTGCACGGACTGCCGGTCACGCGGCTCACCGGCACACTGGAGCACATGACTTCCTCTCCTGACGTCCGGTTCTGGTTCGATCCGGTCTGCCCGTTCGCCTGGATGACCAGCACGTGGGTCCGCACGGTGCAGGCTCAGCGTGACTACACCGTGGAGTGGCGTTTCATCTCCCTGCGCCTGCTGAACTCGCACATCGACTACGACGCGCACTTTCCTCCCGAGTACGAGGTCGGTCACACCGCGGGACTTCGGATGCTGCGCGTCCTGGCCCACGTGCGTGACGACCACGGCCCCGACGCCGTCGCTCGCCTGTATCCCGCTCTCGGCCGGCGAATCTTCGACGTCGAGCCGCAGGAATACGATGCCGGGGACATCGGGCCCCTGGTCACCGCTGCCCTGACCGAGGCCGGCCTGCCCGAAGCGCTGACCGCGCACCTCGACGACGACTCGCGCGACGCCCAGATCCAGACCGAGACCGACGAGGCGTTGAAGCTCACTGGCAAGGATGTCGGCACCCCGATCCTGCACATTGCACCGCCCGAGGGTGCCGCCTTCTTCGGCCCCGTGATCAGCCGCCTGCCCAACGACGAAGAGGCCGCCCAGCTGTGGGACCACGTCGTCGGGCTGGCCACGTTCCCGGGGTTCGCCGAGCTCAAGCGCAGCCTGCGCGAGAAGCCCCAGCTGCGCTCCTTCGGCGTCGAGGAAGGCACCGCCGGCGCGCAGGAGGACTGGCACGCCGGCAGCCGCCGCCAGAAGAAGTAGAGGCCCCAACTTTTGTAGCGAAAGACAGGTAAAACCGGCCCGGATACCTGCGTACCGCTACAAAAGTTGGGGCTTGGCCCGACCAAAAATGATCCCAACGGACTACGTCATATCGCTTGCCACCGGGGGCCGGCACCGACATGATCAGCATGCCGCACGCTGTGTGAGGCCTTTGTCCTGTTCGGGAGAACTCCATGTCGTTGCAGCACCGTCCCCTGCGCTCGTCGATCACCTCGATCGCCATCACCGGGGCTGCCGCCCTCGCCACCGTGCTCGCCGGGTCACCCGCGATGGCCGACGACGCCACCGTCGCCGATCCGATCGACACCACCCAGGCTCCTGAGGAGCAAACCCCCGCCACCGAGGCTCCAGCGGTCGACGCGCCGGCCGAGGACCCGGCCGACACCGAGGTGACCGACGAAGTCGCCGAGCCGACCGACCCGTCGGCTGCTCCGGAAGACGCCGCAGCCGAGGACGAGGCGACCGCCGAGGAGTCGATCGAGGCTCCCGCGGGCGATGCCCGGGCCGAGCGGATGGCGGCCGAGCAGCGCGCAGCAGGCGGGGAGATCGTGACCGACTTCGGGTACCGGAAGTTCCGCGTCGGCGTCCAGGTCGCCGACGGCTCGTTCGTGCCCGAGGGCGGCACAATCGGCTCGACCTTCGAGATCACCTTCACCGGCGGCGAGGGCGGCACCGAAGTCATCACCTGCACGACCGAGCCTCGCTTCTTCGACGAGGGCGCCGACAACCCGGACGCAGAATCCGTCTGCCCCGGGGACAGTGACTCCGGATTCCCCTTCCCCGGCAGCCAGGCCCGATCGGTCGACATCAGCGACGGCGACGAAAATGACATCCAGACCTACTTCCTCGAGCCGGGCGAGACGGCGACGATCGTCCAGACGGGTGCCGTCGAGGGTCTGGAAGCCTCAGCCGACACGGCAGTCCTCAGCCCCTGCGAGACCGGCGAGGAGTCCGAGACGTGCGGCGATATCTTCGCCACGGCCGACGTCATCTTCGACAACGAGGGCACCCCGCCCGTGGCGGTCGACGACTCCGCCACCACCGACGAGGGCGAAGCAGTCGATATCGACCTGCTGGCCAACGACGACCCGTCGATCACGCCGATCACCGGCGTCGAGATCGATGACGACGCCTCGAACGGCACCGTCACGATCGACGACGACGGCGTGGCCCGCTACACCCCCGACGCCGACTTCAGCGGCACGGACACCTTCGCCTACACGCTGACCACGCAGAACGGCTCGGACACGGCCACCGTCACGGTGCAGGTCGAGGCCGACGAGGTCATCGCTCCGGTGGCCGAGGAGGTTGACGAGCCGCGCGAGGCCGCTGCGGTGAGCTCGGCTCTGCCGAACACCGGCGGGCCTGACCTCTCCCTGCTGGGCTACGGCGCCCTGCTGCTGACCGGTGGCGGCTGGCTGACCCTGCGGTCTCGCCGTCGTGTCGGCGCCGCCGATCGTGGCTGATCCCGCACCGGTCGCCTTCCCGATCTGGCGCTGTCGCGCCCGCGCCGCCGATGGCTCGGTGGCGTGGGTCGCGATCGCCCAGTCCGATCGTCATGACGACGCAGAGGTCCTGGACCTGCCCGAGGCCGAGGCGCTCGCCTACCTCGGTGATGATGCCGTGGTCTTCGCCCGCCCTGACGCCGACCGGCGGGTGAGGCGGCTGGAGGTCACGGCCCACGCAGCACCCAAGGCACCGCCGCTGTGGTTCGGCGAGCTGCACGACGTGAAGGCCACGCCCGCGACCGCGACACTGATCGCCTTCAGCGGTCACGACGTGGAGCCCGGAACCCTGCTGAACGCTGCAGAGCTCCAGGAGACCAGCGTCACCAGCGCCGACCAGATCGGCGCCTTCAGCTGGGTGCCATCCTCTGGTTTCGGCGACCAGCTGTACGTGGCACCAGCCTGGCGACGCCGCAGCATCGGCACAGCACTGCTCGCCGCAGCGGGCACCCTCACGTTCGCCCGCGGCTGGCCCCGCCTGTGGGGCGACGGCCAGCGCACTGCGGAGGGCGACCGCATGCGAGCGGCGAGCCGCTGGACCCACATGTCCGCCGAGCTCACCCACCTCATGCCCCCCATGACCCCCCTGGACGAGCGGCCCTAAGGCCCAACTTTTGTAGCGAAAGACAGGTAAACCCGGCTCGGATACCTGCGTACCGCTACAAAAGTTGGGGGTTCTGGTCAGCGGCGGAGGACTTGCTGGGCGATCCAGGCTAGGCCGTCGGCCGTTTGGTCGGGGTCGACCGGGTCCTGCATGACGTGGCTGAGGACGTAGCGGACGATGACGTCGACGATGGTCGCGAGGCGGTCGTCGTCGAGGCCGGTGTCGTGGGCGGCGACGCGTGTCTGGACCACGTCGGTGACGATCTCCAGCAGGGGTCCGGCGTGGGTGGTCAGCAGGGGCAGCAGGTCGGTCTCGGCTCCGTGGGTGGCTGAGGCGACCGCCTGCAGCAACGGATTGCCCTGCGCCATCGTCAGCACGTCGTGCACCGCGGCGCGCAGGGCGTGGATCACGTCGTCGGAGTGGTCGTCAAACGCCCGATCGACGACGGCCAGGAAGCGCGACAGCTCGTCGAGGACCATGGCCTCGGCCAGCGCGGGCTTGGTGCCGATCTCGTTGTAGACCGTCTGGCGACTGACACGCGCCTCGCTCGCCAGGCGGCCCATCGTGATCGATCCCCACCCGCGGGCGGCCGTCATCTGCAGCGCGGTGTCCAGCAGTCGCCGCCGCATCACCGAGATGTCGGGGGAACCGATCTGCAAGGGTGCGGCCACAGTCATGAGGCTAGCCCGACCCGTTCAACCGCGAAGGCCACCGCCTCGTCCCACGCACCCGCATCGGCGATGCGGCGACGGAACTTCATGATGTCGCGGGGGCGGTCGATCGACAACGCGCCCACCACGTGATCACCGCGGCGATACAGGGCAAGGAAGCCGCGCGCGACGTCGTCACCGGTGTCGCCCGGATGGATCACGCGCACCTCGTCGGCGTCGGCCGTGCCGAGCATCTGGATGCGTCGGTCGTACCAGTCGGACCAGAAGAAGGCGACGTCGTCCCAGTCGGTCGGGTCTTCGCCGATCGCGTGCTTGGCTGCCGCGGCACCCTGCGACGCCGCAGCAGTCCAGTTCTCGAGTCTCGTGTGCAGCACGTCGCCGGCAGCCCACACCCCGTCCGCTGCCTTGAGCGCAGCATCGGTCACGATGCCGCCGTCGCGCTCGTGCAGCGTCACCCCGCTGCCGGCGAGCCAGGCGGTGCTCGGCAGGACGCCGGTGGCCGCGACCACCAGGTCGGCCGGCAGCACCTGGCCGTCACTCAGGCGCACACCGGTGACACGCCCGTCCTCGGACTCCAGCGCGTCGACGCCGGTGCCGAGGCGCAGGTCCACCCCCATGGCCCGGTGCAGCTCGGCGCACGCCAGCCCGGCGTCCGGCCCGATGCTGCGGGTCAGGGGAAGATCGGCGGCCTCCACCACCGTGATGGGCAGGTCACGCTTGCGCGCCGCCGCCGCGACCTCCGATCCGATCAGTCCGGCACCGATCACCACGATCCGCTGCTGCTGGTCCAGCGCCGTCCGGATCGTGCGCGCGTCGTCCAGCGACCGCAGCGCAGCCACGCCGACGAGCTCGTCAGCACCGGGAAACGGCCGCGGCGAGGCACCGGTCGCGATCACCAGCGCGTCGTAGTCCAGTGAGTCCTCGCCCAGGTGGAGCGTGCGGCCCTCGATGTCGAGGCCGGTGGCGGCGACGCCGAGGCGCACATCGACGTCGAGCTCGTCACGGAAGGACGCCTCGTCGCGAAACACCGTAGCTTCACCGTCTGAGTCCGCGTCGAGGTACGCCTTCGACAGCGGTGGCCGGTCGTACGGCAGGTGCTCCTCGGCGCCGACCAGGACGATCTCGCCGGTGTGGCCGGCCCGCCGAGCAGCCTCGACGGCGCGAAGCCCGGCCAGGGAGGCGCCCACGACGACCAGTCGCACCTCAGCCCTCGAGCTTGAGCGCCATCACCGGGCACGCGAGCGTCGCGGCCTCGACGTCGCCGCGATCGGACTCGGCGGGCTCGGAGTTCAGCACCTGCACCAGGTCGTCGTCGCCGACCTCGAAGAAGTCCGGCGCCATGGCCTCGCACATGCCGAGCCCCTCACACGTGTCATGGTCCGCGATAATGCGCATCAAGCCTCCACCTTGTCGATCGGCACGAAGTCGACCTTCTCACGCACGCCACAGTCGGGGCAGCACCAGTCGTCGGGGATGTCGGCCCAGGACGTGCCCGCCGCGAATCCTTCGAGCTCGTTGCCCGCCGCGACCTCGTACGTGTGTCCGCACCCGGGACAGCGCGCCGCCAGCACCTCGTCGGCGTTGACGTCGACGATGGTGTCCTCGCGGGCCACCACGGTCTCCTGCGAGGTGGCGGAGTAGCGGGCCAGCACCTTCTCGCGCTTGCGTGGCATCACGTTGGCCAGCGTCATGTCCCCGTCGTAGTGCTCGACGACGCGACGGTCCATGACCCGACGCCACACCGGCGGGAGCAACGCGATCACGATCATGCCGGCGTAGCCGGTGGGCAGCACCGGGCTCTCCTTGAAGTCGCGCAGCGTCTGGTACCGGCGGGTGGGGTTCGCGTGGTGGTCGCTGTGGCGCTGCAGGTGGTACAGCAGCACGTTGGTGGCGATGTTGTTGGAGTTCCATGAGTGCTCCGGGGTGACCCGCTCGAACCGCTGCTTGCCCTCCGGGCCGACCAGCTGGCGCTTCATCCCGTAGTGCTCCATGTAGTTGACGATCTCCAGCAGCGAGAAGCCGAGGATGGCCTGCAGGACGAGGAACGGCACCGCGCCGATGCCCAACCAGATGATGACGGCGCCGAACAGCACCGCCGACATGGCCCAGGCGTTGAGCACGTCGTTGCCGACGTGGAACGGGTGCGTCTTCTTGCGGGCGTAGCGCTTCTTCTCCACACCCCAGGCACTCTTGACCGAACCACCGACCGTGCGCGGCCAGAACTGGTAGAAGTTCTCGCCGAAGCGCGAGGACGCCGGGTCCTCGGGAGTGGCGACGCGCACGTGGTGACCGCGGTTGTGCTCGATGTAGAAGTGCCCGTAGAACGTCTGCGCCAGCGCGATCTTGGAGAGCCAGCGCTCATTGACCTCGCGCTTGTGCCCCAGCTCGTGGGCCGTGTTGATGCCGATGCCACCGATGAAGCCGATGGTCGCGGACAAGCCGATCTTGTCGAGCAGCGACAGGTCGCCACCACCGAAGGGGTCGCCCTGGACGATCAGGTACATCGCGGCCAGGAACGCGACGTACTGCAGCGGCAGGAAGGCATAGGTGACCCAGCGGTAGTACCGGTCGTTCTCGAGGGACTCGATCATGTCGTCCGGCGGATTGGAGCGGTCGAGGCCGGCGAACAGATCGATGGCCGGCACGATCACGAGCACCACGATGGGACCCATCCAGAAGAACGCGCCCACGTCGGTGAGTCGCCAGCCGCCATATCCGACGAAGGCCAGCGACGGGACCACGAGGCCGATCAGCCACAGGTAGCGCTTCTTGTCCGTCCACATCTCGGTGGAACCGTCCGGGATGGTGCCGGTCTGATCGGCTGGGGAGCTGCTCACGACGTCCTCCTGAGTGCACTGCGTCACGATTTCGACAAACGATAGCGAAATGTCAAGCAGTTGACAAGAGGGAGCAAATTGTCGAATCCGGGCAGCAGAGCCCCAACTTTTGTAGCGGTACGCAGGTATCGGAGCCTCCGATGCCTGCGTACCGCTACAAAAGTTGGGGCCTACCGGCCGGGGCGCCTGGTCCAGACGGTTAGTTGCTGGGTGGCTAGGGGGACTGGGAGGTTCTGGACCGTGTGGGCTGTGGCGAGGTCGGCCTGGAGCTCGGCGATCTTGGCCTGCAGGGCGGAGACCTGGTTTTCCAGGTCGATGACGCGCTTGACCCCTTCGAGCCCGAGTCCCTCGGCGGTCAGCCGGGCGACGGTGCGCAGCAGCTCGACGTCGCGCAGCGAGTAGCGACGGCCGCCGCCGCCGGTGCGCCCCGCCTGCACGAGGCCCAGGCGGTCATAGGTGCGCAGCGTCTGCGGATGCAACCCCGAGAGCTCGGCGGCCACGCTGATGACGAACACCTTGACCTCGGGGCCGGGCGGCACGAAACCAGGATCCGTCATGTCAGCTCACCGCCTCGTTGGCGATCAGTCCACCACGCGGATCGGCGTCGCCACGCGCGGCACGCAGGGCCTCGACCGCAGCACGTTGCTCGTCGGTGAGGTCGGCGGGTACCTGGACCTCGAGGGTGATCAACAGGTCGCCGCGAGCTCCGTCGCGACGCGCGCCGCCCTTGCCGCGGGCCCGCAACACCCGGCCCGTGGGGGTCCCGGGAGCCACACGGATGCGCACGGGAGGTCCCTCGAGCGTCGGAACTGCGATCTCGGCACCGAGCACCGCCTCGTCGTAGGCGACCGGGACCGTGATGGTGAGGTGGTCGCCCTTGCGGCCGAACAATCGGTGCGATCCGACGTGCACGACCACGAACAGGTCGCCGGCAGGCCCACCGCCGACACCAGGGTCACCCTTGCCCTTGAGCCGGATGCGCTGACCGTCCTTGACGCCCGCCGGCACCTTGATCTGCAGGGTGCGACTCGACGGGGATCGACCCGAACCACGACAGGTCGCGCACGGGTGCTCGACCTTGAGACCACGACCGCGACACACGTCGCACGGCTCGGTCATCGCGAAGACGCCACCGGCGGCGCCGGTCTGCATGCCGCTGCCCTGGCACTTGGAGCACACGACGGGCACCGTGCCCGGCTTGGCCCCGGTGCCGTGGCAGGTGACGCAGGCCTGGTCGCTGGTCAGACGCAGCGGGAGGGTGACACCGTTGACGGCCTGGTCGAAGTCGATGGTGGCCTCGGTCTCGAGGTCGTCGCCGCGACGACCGCGCGGCTGGCGGGTCCGACTGCGCGACCGACCGCCGCCGAACATGCCACCGAACAGGTCGCCCAAGTCCTGCCCACCACCGGGCGGCGGGTTGCCGCCCCTGAACTGCCCGAACAGTGTGCGCTGCTCGTCGTACTCCTTGCGCTTGTCCGCCGAGGAGAGCACCGAGTAGGCCTCGGAGACCTCCTTGAAACGCTCCTCGGCGGCCTTGTTGCCCGGGTGGGAGTCGGGGTGGTTGTCGCGTGCGAGCTTGCGGTACGCCTTCTTGACGTCGGCGGCCGACGCATCCTTCGCGACACCCAAGGTCTTGTAGAAGTCCTTGGACGCCCAGTCACTGCTGGACATTCACACCCCTCCTCTCACTCAGAACCGATGATTCACTGGTCGGTGTCGGTCTCTGCCTCGCCCGACACCGCTGGCTCGTCCTCCACGGCAGGCGCAGCCGGGTCGACAACTCCCACGGTGGCGGCGCGCAGCACGCGGTCGCCGATGCGGTAGCCGGTGCCGATCACGGTGTCGACCGAGGTGACCTCGACGTCGGCGGACTCTCCGGCGTGGAACACCCCTTCGTGCATCGACGGATCGAACGGGTCGCCCTTGGTCCCGAAGGCCTCCAGCTTGTGCTTGGCCACTGCGGCCGTCAGCGCGTCGGCCACGGACTTGAAACCACCCTCGAGCTGCCCGTGCTCGCGGGCCCGACCGATGTCGTCGAGCACCGTCAGCAACGAGCTGAGCACGGCAGCCTCGCCCTGCGCGCGCACCAGCTCACGATCGCGGTCGACCCGACGCTTGTAGTTCACGTACTCCGCCTGCGTGCGCTGCAGATCGAGCGTGCGCTCGGCCAGCTGCTGCTCCAGCGTGGGTTCGGTGGACTCGGCCGGGGCGTCCCCGTCCGGCGAGGTCTCCCCCGCCGGCTCGGGCACGTCCTCGGGCGCGACAGCGTCCTCGGGAGTCGCGTCCGGAGTGGACTCGCTCACTTGGAGGAGTCCTCGTCCTTGGGCTCGTCGTCGACGATCTCGGCCTCGACGACGTCCTCGTCGTCACCTGCACCGTTCTCGTCGCCCTGCGCATCCCCGGACTGGGCATCCGCAGAATCGGCCTGCTCGGCTGCGGCCGCGGCGTACATCGCCTCGCCCATCTTCGAGCTGGACTCGCCCAGCTTGGTCACCGCTGCCTGCACGGCGTCGGCGTCCTCTCCCTTGAGCACCTCGTTCAGCGCATCGAGATCGGTCTGGACCTCCGCCTTGGTGGCGTCGTCGACCTTGTCGCCGTTCTCGGACAGGAACTTCTCGGTCGAGTGCGCGAGCGTCTCGGCCTGGTTGCGGGTCTCGACCGACTCGCGACGCTTGCGGTCCTCGTCGGCGTACTCCTCGGCGTCCTTGACCATCTTGTCGATGTCGTCCTTGGACAGCGCCGAGCCGCCGGTGATCGTCATCGACTGCTCCTTGCCGGTGCCGCGGTCCTTGGCCGACACGTTCACGATGCCGTTGGCGTCGATGTCGAACGTCACCTCGATCTGCGGCACTCCGCGCGGCGCCGGGGGCAGCCCGGTGAGCTCGAAGGTGGCCAGCAGCTGGTTGCCCGAGGCCATCTCGCGCTCGCCCTGGTAGACCTGGATCGCCACGGACGGCTGGTTGTCGTCGGCCGTGGTGAAGACCTCGGACTTCTTGGTCGGGATCGTGGTGTTGCGCTCGATCAGCTTGGTCATGACGCCGCCCTTGGTCTCGATGCCCAGGCTCAGCGGGGTCACGTCGAGCAGCAGCACGTCCTTGACCTCACCCTTGAGGACACCGGCCTGCAGGCTGGCGCCCACGGCCACGACCTCGTCGGGGTTGACCCCCTTGTTGGGCTCGCGGCCACCGGAGAGCTGCTTGACGACCTCGGTGACGGCCGGCATGCGGGTCGAACCGCCCACCATGACGACGTGGTCGATGGCGCTGACGTCGACGCCCGCGTCCTTGATGACGTTCTTGAACGGCGCCTTGGTGCGCTCGAGCAGATCGGCGGTGATCTTCTCGAACTCCGAGCGGGTCAGCGTCTCGTCGAGGAAGACCGGGTTGCCGTCCTGCACCGTGATGTACGGCAGATTGATCGAGGTGCTCGAGGAGCTGGACAGCTCGATCTTGGCGCGCTCGGCGGCCTCGCGGATGCGGGGCATCGCCATCTTGTCCTTGGTCAGGTCGACTCCGGTCGAGCTCTTGAAGCGGGTGACGAGCCACTCGACGACCTTCTCGTCCCAGTCGTCGCCACCGAGGTGGTTGTCGCCGCTGGTGGCCTTGACCTCGATGACACCTTCGCCGATCTCCAGCAGCGACACGTCGAACGTTCCGCCGCCGAGGTCGAACACGAGGATCGTCTGGTCGTCGCCCTTGTCCAGGCCGTAGGCCAGTGCTGCCGCGGTCGGCTCGTTGACGATGCGGCTGACGTTGAGGCCTGCGATCTCGCCGGCCTCCTTGGTGGCCTGGCGCTGGTGGTCGTTGAAGTACGCCGGCACGGTGATGACCGCGTCGGTGACGGGCTCACCCAGGTACGCCTCGGCGTCACGCTTCAGCTTCTGCAGGATGAAAGCCGAGATCTGCTGGGGGTTGAACGACTTGTCGTCCACCGACGTGGTCCAGTCGGTGCCCATGTGGCGCTTGACCGACCGGATGGTGCGGTCGACGTTGGTGACGCCCTGGCGCTTGGCGACCTCGCCGGACAGGACTTCGCCGTCCTTGGCGAAGGCGACGACCGAAGGCGTGGTGCGCGCTCCTTCGGCGTTGGCGATGACGGTGGGCTCTCCGCCCTCCAGGACTGCGACGACCGAGTTGGTCGTGCCGAGATCGATTCCGACCGCACGTGCCATGGTGATTCCTCCTGCTGATGAATGAGTGAAACGAAGTTGATGAAGTCAGATCAACTGACTTGAGTCTTACCGTATCAACTACGTCCTCAGCAGAACTATTCCCGCCCCCTGCACGCTGCCACGGTCACCCGAAGCAGGCGGGTCTCACAAAGGGGTCAGGCCGGTGATCTTCCAGGCGCCGTCGATGCGTTCGGCTCCGACCGACAGCTGCGCGGCGGACACGCTGGCCTCGTCGTCGGCGGCGCGCTGGCTCGACTGGTCGAGGAACACCAGCAGCCGGGCCTCGTCGCCACTCAGCTCCTCGACCGCGGCGACCTGCACCTGCGCGGACAGCACGAGCTCCTGGTCAGGGGCACGTCGCTGCAGCTCGGCGAACAAGGTGTCGTACTCGGTGCGGGCGTCGCCGGCCAGCAACGCATCCGCCGCGGCCTCGGTGGCCTCGGGGTCTTCGTAGCTGTAGGTCAGGACCTGGGTGAGCGCCTGGCTCACCTCCGACTGCACCTGAGCCGTGGCGGTCGCATCGACCACGGCCATGTTGTCGGCGGAGTCCGACGAGCGCAGGTCGACCGTCTTGACCCAGCCCACGGCACCCACCGCCACCAGCAGGGCCGCAGCGAGCAGGGGCAGCCACATGCGCAGGAGCTGCTTCGCGGTCACGTTCTTCATCCGAGGCTCACCGCCACCTGGCGCAGGTCCTCGATCAGCCATCGGCCGTCGGCCATGATCAGGTCGGCGGCGAACCGATTGCGCTTGACCGTGGCCTCCACCTCGGGATCGGCGTCGGCCACGGTGATCTCGACCGAGGCGATGACACTGGCCCGATCGTCCTCGAGCTCGACCACGGCAGCGTCGACGACATCACCGGTCGAGATCTTCTGCTGATCGGCCAGCAGCTGCTGCTCGGCCTCGTCGACAGCGGTCAGCTGGTCGCGCAACGTGCCCGTGGTGACGTCCTGCCACTGCGCGATGCCGCCTGCGACGTCGCGGTAGTCCAGCGTGTTCATGATCTCGACACCCTGCCTGGCCTGCAGGAGCACCGTGTCGCGCTGCTCGGCCCGCACCAGCTGGTCGTCACCTGCGGTCTGCCACCACGCGACCAGCCCGGAAGCGGCAATCAGCGTCGCGACGAGCAGCAGGATGATCGGAGGGCCGGGGCGCCTGATGCGACTCTTCCAGCTGCCAGAGTCCGCGGACCCGTCACCAGCGTCCGCTGCCGTGCTGTCGGTGTCGGTCGGGGCCGTCTCGTCCACGCGCCCTCCTGATGTCTCAGTGTCAGATATCTGAGTGATGGTCATCGTGAGCCTCCCATGAGATCGGACAGCGAGTCGGCAACTCCGACCCGCGCGGCGGCCGGCGGCGCATCAGACGTGCGCCCGGGCAGCGACTGCGGTCCCCGCACGTTGGAGCCCGACACCGGGTCTGCAGTGCACCCGGCCGCGGTGTTGAACGGGCGGCCCTCGCTGGTGTCCAGGCCGGCACGGCGCTGCGTTCCGCCGTATCCGGCCGTGCACGGCAGCGGATCGAAGAACGAGGTGACGAGGCCGAGGTCGATGCCCCGCGAGCCCGCGACCGTCCACCCCACGCTGAGGGCCTCCGGCACCCGGATCAGTGCGTCCTCGACGCCGGCGGAGTTGACGCCGAACACCTGGGCGGTCGAGACGAGATTGCCCATCAGCACGCCGAGAGGACGCCCGACCTCACCGAACAACCGGTCGAGCTCACGGGCCGCGGCCGGCGAGTTCTCGATCAACTGGCGCAGGTCGCCGTCGGAGGACTCGAGCGTCGACGCGATGGTGTTGAGGTCCTCGCTGAAGCCGCGGATGCTGTCACCGGCCTCCTCCTGCGTGGCGAGCACCGTCTTGGAGTTCTCGATCAGCGACGACGTGACGAGAAAATTCTCGTCGGCGGTCTCGACGAAGTCCTTGGAGGTGTCGACGAGACGACCGAGGTCGTCGCCGACGCCGCGCGAGAGGTTGTAGAACTCATCGATCACGACGGTCAGCGAGTCCTCGGGAACCGAGGCCGCGAAGTCGCGACCGACACGCAGGACGTCCTCGATCGGTGGCGGCACGGGCGATTCGGCGGTGACGAGCTCGTCGCCGTCGCCGAGCATCGGTCCGCCGGTGGTCTCGGCGCGCAGATCGAGGTACTGCTCGCCGATCGCCGACCGGTTGGCCACGTGCGCCCGGGCGCTGCTGGGGATCGGCGCGGCATCGGCGTCGATGTCGACCATCAGCCTGCTGCCCTCGGGGGTGACCTCGAGCTCCCCGATCCGACCGACGGGCACACCGCGGTACGTGACCTCGCCGTTCTCGAACGTGCCGCCCGCCTCGGGCAGCTCGACCGAGACCCGATAGCCCGAGCTGAACGGATTGATGCCGACATACGTGGCACCGAGGTAGGTGGTGGCCAGCAGGCCGACGATGGCGAACAGGATGACCTGGATCTTGGTGCGTGCGGTGAGCATCAGCTGTCACCCTCCTGCTCGTCGTTCGGGGGCGGCGTACTGGGCGGCGCAGAGCTCTGTGGTGCCTCGGGCTCCGGACTGCTGGGAGCAGAGGGGGCCAGGGTGGGCGGCACTCCCGCACCAGGCGTCGGCACGGTCACCGTGGGACCGGGCAGGCCAGGCGACGGTGCCGTGGTCGGCGGCAGCAACGACGGTGGCACGTCCTCGTCGGCCGTGGGGGTGCGCGCAGCACCTTCGCCCGAGCCACCGACCGGCTCGTTGGTGGTCACCTGCGGCCAGAAGCAGCCGATCGCACCACAGTCCGGCGGCAGCGTGCGGAAGTTGGTCTCGATGAACACGTTCATGTAGTCGCCCTTGATCGCGCCCAGCACCGAGTCCGGGAACGGGTACGTCAGCAGGATCTCCAGCGACTCCGGCAGAGCCTGACCCGACGCCGCGAGCCGGTCCAGGATGGGGGCCAGCAGCTCGAAGTCGGCCACGATGTCGTCCTGCGCAGCGTCGAGGGTGTCGACGGTGACGTCGGACAGCCGGTCCAGCGAGCTCAACATGGCGACCAACTGTTCGCGCTGGTCCACGATGACCTGCATGCCCGGGCTCAGCCCATCGAGAGCCGAGGTGATCTTGTCCTTGTCGGCGTCCAGGGTCTCGGACAGCCGGGCCAGCCCGTCGATGGCGCCCGTGATGGCCTCCTTGCGGTCATCGAGTCCGGAGACGAAGGTGTCCATCTCGTTGAGGAATGCCTTGATCTCCTCAGGGCGGCCGGTCGAGATCTTCTGCAGCTCGCGCGAGATCTCCTGGAACTGCCCGATGCCGCCGCCGTTGAGCACCAGGGACAGGGCACCGAGCACCTGCTCGACCTGCGCGGCCTGCGAGGTCTCGTCGAGCTGCAACCGGGTTCCGTCGGCGATCGGCGCGCCCGCCTGGGCGACCTCGGGACGCACCAGGGCCACGTACTTCTCACCCAGCAACGCGGTCTGCTGCAGTCGTGCCGTGGTGCCGGCGGGCAACGAGATGTCGTCGCGGACCAGGATGTCGACCAGCGCGGTCTGCCCATCGGTGTCGAGACGGATGTTGTCGACGCGCCCGACTGCCACGTTGTCGACCTTGACGCTCGACTGCGGCACCAGATCGAGCACGTCGTCGAACTCGGCGGTGATGCGCAACGGATCGGAACCGACGTCGGCGCCACCGGGCAGCGGGGCGTCGTACACGCCGCCGCTGAGCACTCCGCAGCCACCGATCAGCGCCGTGGACACCAGCGCGGACACTCCGGCGGCGACTCGCTGCAGGCCGTTCACCGCTGGCCTCCGTCGGTATCGGGCTGGCTGGCATCCGGCTGGCCGATCCCCGGCAGCAGCACCGGCGGCGGCGTCTCGGACGTCGAGCCCGACAGGCCGTCCTCGGCGTACACCGTCAGCTCGTTGAGGTTGCCGCGGCCGTCCAACGTCTGGGTGGCCGGGTTGTAGGCGCGCAAGAAGTTCTGCAGCACCAACGGGATCAGTCGCACCGACTCCTCCAGGGAGTCGCGCTGCTTGACCAGCACCTGGGTGGGACCGATCAGGTTCTCGACGCTCGTCTGCAGGTTCTCGCGGTTGTCGCCGATGAAGTCGTCGACGATGCCGAGAGCAGACCCGAGGTTGCCGATGGCGGCGGCCAGGTCTTCGCGGTCGTCGGCCAGGTAGTCGGTGACCGCCGCGAACTGACGGTTCACGTTCGCCACGGCGTCGTCGTTCTCCACCAGCATGGTGTTGAACTCATCGAAGTTCGCCAGCGTTGCGAACAGGTCCTCGTCGGTGTCGGACAACGTGCCGGTGGCCTTGCTGAACTCGGTGATCATGGTGTTCAGCCCCTCGCCCTGACCGCCCAGGTTGTCGGCGGCGACGTCGAGCAGCCGCGACAGCGAGCCCTCGTCGTTGACGCCATCGGGCCCGAGGGTGCGGCCGAGGTCGGTGAGGCTGTTGTAGAGCTGATCGATCTCGACCGGCACGGCCGTCTGGTCCTCGGTCAGCTCGGCACCGTCGGCCAGGACGGGGCCGCCCGTGTCGGGCTCGGTCAGCTGCACGAATCGGTCGCTGACGAGGGTGGGCGCCACGATCACCGCATCGGTGTCGGCGCCGACCTCCTGGCCGCGCTCGAGCCGCATCGAGACGCGAACCGTGCCGCCTTCGGGCTCGACAGCGGTGACGGTGCCGACCGGGACGCCGAGGATCTGCACGTCCGAGCCGGGATACAGACCGATCGTCGACTCGAACTGGGCGTCGAACTCGGTGCCCTGACCTTCCACGACGGCATAGGCGGCGCCGCCCGCTCCCACCAGGACCAGAGCCGCGATCGCGACGATCGACGTGCGCTTCATCAGCTGCCTCCGTTGGGGTCACAGGTACGTTGAGCGCCCTCGTCGAGCTCGGGACGCTGGTTCTCGTCGAACAGACCGCAGATGTAGGCGTCGACCCAGCGGCCGTTGCCCAGCGCCGAGGAGATGTTGCGGTAGTACGGGCCGATCTTGGCCAGCGCCTGATCGAGGTTGTCCTGATTGCGCTGCAGGATGGCGCTGACCTCGTCGAGGCGCTCCAGCGCCGGACGCAGGGTGTCCTCGTTGTCGCGCACCAGGCCCGTCAGCTGGGTTCCGAGCCGGGCGGTTCCCTGCAGCAGGGCCTTGACGGTGTCGCGGCGACTCTCCAGCTCGCCGAGCAACGAGCTGCCCTGGTTGATGATCCCGGAGATCTCCTCGTTGCGGTCCGCCAGCGTCCGTGACACGTCCGAGGACGCCTCCAGCAGGCCGGCGAGCTCGTCGTCGCGGCTGGAGATGGTGCGTGACAGCGACGTGAGGCCGTTCACGACCTCCTGCACCGACTCGGGGGTGTCGGTGAAGGCGTCGCTGATCGCGTCGATGCCCTCCTCGAGCTGGCCGGTGTCGATCTGCTCGATGTTGTCCGAGAGGGCCGAGAACGCCTCGTTGACGTCATAGGGAGTCGTGGTGCGGGCCATCGGGATCGGCCCGTCGAGCGGTTGACGCCCCAGCGGGTCCAGCGACAAGAACTTCTGCCCGAGCAGCGTCTTGACCTTGACCGCGGCACCGGTCTGGTCGCCCAGCTCGACGTCCTTGACGCGGAAGTTCACGTTGACCGTGGCGCCTTCAAGCTCGATGTCGGTGATCTCGCCGACCTTGACGCCGGCCACCCGCACCTCGTTGCCGGGCTTGAGACCGCCGGCCTCGGCGAACTGCGCGGTGTGACTCGAGCCTCCGCCGACGATCGGCAGCGCAGCAGCATTGAAGGTGCCGTACCCGATGAGGGTCAGGGTGAGGAGGCCGACGACGGCGATCAGCACGGTGTTGCGCTCGGTGAACGCGGTGGGAAAACGGGCCATGTCAGCGGCACCTCTCGACGTTCGTCTGGATGCCGACGGCGCCCCGGTAGCCCTCGGGCCTGGGGATGCGGCCTTCGATGGAGCAGGCATAGAAGTTGAACCAGGATCCGTACGATGCCGTGCGGCCGATCCGATCGAACTTGACGGGCAGCTTGGCGAAGAACTCATCGAGCACGTCGTCGGCGTCGGACAGATTGCCCGACAGCTCACCGAGACCGTTGATCGAGTCCTTCAGCGGAGCCCGACCGTCCTCGAGCAGCTCCGAGACGCTCACGGTGAGCGATCCGAGCCCGTCGAGGGTGTCGCCGATGACCTCGCGGTCCTCGGCGAGTCCGGTGACCAACGCGTCGAGCGTGATCAGGGTCGTGTCGAGCTGGTCCGAGCGCTGGTTGACCGTGTCGAGCACCGAGCTGAGGTTGGTGATCAGCTCCCCGATGACCTGGTCCTTGTCGGCCAGGGTCGAGGTCAGGCTCGCCGTGCTGGACAGCAGGCTCTCGACCGTGGCTCCCTCGCCCTGGAACACCGCGATGATCTGGGCGTTGAGGTTGTTGACGTCCTTGGGCGAGAGCAGCTGCAGCAGGGGTTGGAAGCCGTTGAACAGAGCCGTCAGATCCAGCGCCGGGCGCGTCTCGTCGGTGGTGAACTCGTGCCCGGCCGGCAGATCTGGGCCGGGCTGGGTGGGCGGCTCGAGTGAGATGTACCGCTGTCCGACCAGGTTGCGGAACCGCAGCTCGGCGGTCGTGCCCCGACTCAGGCTCACACCCTTGCGCACCGAGAAGGTGATCCGGGCCAGCCGGTTGTCGGCGAGACTCACGTCCGAGATCGAACCGACTTTGACGCCGGAGACGCGCACGTCGTCGCCGACGTTCACGCTCGTGGCATCGGCGAACATGGCCCGGTAGGTGGCGCCCTCGCCGGATCCGGAGTCATTGCGGATGGTCGAGGCCAGCACGGTGGTGGCGAGCACCGTGACGACCAGGAACACCACGCTCTTGGCGATCGTGGCCTTCATTGCAGACTCACTTCCGTTCCGCGCAGGCTGGGACCGACCACGAGACTGCTCCAGGCGGGATACTCGGCGGGCGCGAGGCCCTGGGTGGGGGCGACCAGCTCGGCGATCAGCTGGTTCTCGCCCGGGGAGTTGGCGGCACCGAGGTCCGGTGTACCGCCGTTGATCTGTCGGCGAACTTCTCGCGACGGTGGCGGCTCAATGGTCTCCGGCACTGCCGCGGACGCACTGGCCGACGCTGGCTGGGTGCCCGTGCGCCCCTCGACGTAGGGGCAGCGCGGCGAGCCTCCGCGGCTGAACTCGGGGGCGTCACGACCGGGCAGGTACTTGCCCCGCGCCTCCACGACGTTCAGCTGCACGTGCAGACCGGGCTCGTTCGTGCCCTTGCCGAGCAGCGAGTCCATGCGGGGGATGAAGTCGCGGGCCGCCCTGAACAGGCAGGGGAACTGGTTGGCGTAGGGCCGCACCGCGGCGAGCGCATCGCGGCTCTCGTCGGCCAGCACCTCGATGGTCTGGCGGTTGTCCGACACGAATCCGGTGGTGGTGTCGGCCGAGCTGATGACCCGCGCGTACACCTCGGTGAGGCGACTGCGCTTGTCGACCAGCGTGCCGGACGAGACCGTCAGCGTGTCGAGGGCATCGAGCAGGTCGGGGGCTGCCGAGTCGTAGACGTCGGCGACGTTGCCGAGCCGCTCGAGATCCTCGGCGATGTCGGGCACCTGCGGGTTGAGCTTCTCCAGGTAGTCGGCGGTGGTGGCCAGCGTGTCGCCGATGTCGTCGCCGCGGCCACGCAGCGCGGTGGCGAGCTCGCCAAGGCTCGCCGACAGCTTCTCGGGCTGGATCGACTGCAGCAGGGGCAGCAGCTCGTCGAACAGCTGCTCCAGCTCGACCGCCTCGTCGCTGTCGTCCTGGACGATCTGATCGCCGTCGGAGAGTCCGATCTCGCCGGCGACGGGCGTGACCAGCGAGACGTAGCGCTCGCCGAACAGCGTCTTGGGCAGCAGGCGCGCCGTGGTGTCCTGCGGCAGCGAGTCCGTCGTCTCGGGATCGAGCGCCAGGGTGAGCGTTGCACCGTCGGGGGCCGGATCGATCTTCGTGACCACGCCGACCGGCACACCGCGCAGCTTGACGTCCGATCCGGTCTGCAGGGCGTTGCCGAGCTTGCCAGTGCTGAGCTCGATGTCCGTGCTGGCCACGAAGGTGCGTTGGTACACGAGCACCGCGACCAGCACGAAGGCCGCGACGAGCACGATGTAGACGACACCCAGCAGCGCGTCGAGACCGCGTCGGGGGGCGTTCATCCGGCGATCCTTACGGTGGTCGTGGCGCCCCACAGGGCCAGCGACAGCACGAGGTCGAGCACCGCGACCGTGACGATGCTGCGGCGCACCGCTGCACCGACGGCACGGCCGACCCCGGCGGGTCCGCCGCTGGCCACGAAGCCGAGACGGCAGTGGATGAGGATGATCAGCACCGCGAAGATCAGCACCTTCAGGAAGCTCAGGAGGATGTCGATGGGTGGCAGGAACAGGTTGAAGTAGTGGTCGTAGGTGCCCGCGGACTGGCCGTGGATCACGGTCGTGACCAGCCGAGCGCCCAGATAGGAGCTGAGCAGGCCGATGACGTACAGCGGGATGATCGCGATGAAGCCTGCGATGACACGGGTCGTGACCAGGTAGGGCACGGCCGGAACCGCCATCACCGTCAGCGCGTCGACCTCCTCGTTGATGCGCATCGCCCCGAGCTGGGCGGTGAAGCCCGACCCGACCGTGGCCGACAGAGCCAGCGCCGCGACCAGGGGCGCGATCTCACGGGTGTTGAAGTACGCGGAGATGAAGCCGTTGAGGGTCGACGTGCCGATCTGGTCGAGTGCGGCGTAGCCCTGCAGGCCCACGACGCTGCCGACGAACAGGGTCATGCCGACCATGACGCCGATGGTGCCGCCGATGACGGCCAGGGCACCGGTGCCGAAGCTGACCTCGGACAGGAGGCGCACGATGTCGCGCGGATAGCGGCGCAGCGTCTGCGGGATCCAGGCGAGCACGACTCCGTAGAAGCGGATCTCCGCACCGAGCTCGGCCAACGAGTTGACCGGCTTCTCGGCCGCGCGACGAGCCAGGGCGCGCTGCCGCGCCGACATCGTGGGCTCAGGTTGGGTCTTGTGGGGCGAGGTCTTGGACGCCGGGGTGGCGCGGCGCTTGGGCGGTGTGGCGTGAGTGGTCATGGGTCAGGCCCCCTTGCCCGGGACGAGCTGCAGGTACAGCGTCGTGATGACGAAGTTGACGAAGAACAGCAGCAGGAACGTGATGACGACCGACTGGTTGACCGAGTCGCCGACGCCCTTGGGACCGGGTGCGGTGTTGAGGCCGCGGTGGCAGGCGATGACTCCGGCGACGAAGCCGAAGATGACGGCCTTGAGCTCGCCGACCCACAGATCCGACAGCTGGGCGAGCGCGGTGAAGCTGGCCAGATAGGCACCGGGCGTACCGCCCTGCACCATGACGTTGAAGACGTAGCCACCGACCACGCCGACCACCGACACCAGGCCGTTCAGCAGCACGGCGGCGCCGATGCACGCGAGCACCCGCGGCACCACGAGACGCTGGATCGGCGAGACACCGATGACCTTCATGGCGTCGGTCTCGTCGCGGATGGTGCGGGCTCCGAGATCGGCACAGATCGCCGCACCTCCTGCCCCGGCCACGACGAGGCTGGTCACGATGGGCGCGGCCTGCTGGACGACGGCGAGCACGCTCGCGGCTCCCGTGAAGGACTGCGCGCCGACCTGCACCGTCAGGGTGCCCAGCTGAAGGGCGATGACCGCACCGAACGGGATGGCCACCAGGATGGCCGGCACCCACGAGACGCTGACCACGAACCAGAACTGCTCGAGCGCCTCCTGCCCCGCGAACGGGCGTCGGAAGGTCGCGCGGATGGTGTCGAGCGCGAAGGCGAAGACGTTGCCGATCGATCGAAGCGATCGGGTGAGTGGATCACGGACGGGATTGGCGCGTGCTCGCTCACGCTCGTCGTCGTCGGCGACGTAGAGCTGGGCGGCTCCGCTGGAGACCCGCTCGCGGTGCCGCTCGGCCGCTGCACGCGGCTGACCGTCGCGCGGCACCAGCTGGCGCGGAAGCACCTCGATCGCACGGGCGTGGTGGGACAGCACCGCCGTGTCGCTGGGATACGGCCCGTCGGGCGAGAGGTCACGGGGGCCGACGCGGCGGTGGTCGACCTCCTCGCTCATCCCGATGGGGCCCTCGGGGTCGCCGCTCATGAACTGCGAGACCACGGGGTGGTCGGTGAGCAGGAACTCCTCACGGGGACCGAACATCACCAGCTCGCGGCGGTACAGCATGCCGAGGTTGTCCGGCAGGGTCCGTGCGAGCTCGATGTTGTGCGTGACGACCAGCATGGTGGCGTCGGTGAGCACGTTGACGTCGACCAGCAGCTGGGCGAGATTCGAGGTGCGCACGGGATCGAGACCGGAGTCGGGCTCGTCGATGAGGATGATCTCGGGGTCGGTGACCAGCGAACGGGCCAGGCCGGCGCGCTTCTTCATGCCGCCGGAGATCTCGCCAGGCACCTTGTGCTCCTGGCCGACCAGGCCGACCATCTCCAGCTTCTCCATGACCACGTCACGGATCTCGGTCTCGTTCTTGCGGGTGTGCTCACGCAGGGGGAAGGCGACGTTGTCGTAGACGTTCATCGAGCCGAACAGGGCGCCGTCCTGGAACAGCACGCCGAAGCTCTTGCGCATCTCGAGGCGGTGCGACTCCTTGGCGCTGACCATGTCGACGCCGTTGATCAGCACCTCGCCCTCCTCGGGTTCGACGATGCCCATCAACGACTTGAGGAACACCGACTTTCCCGTGCCCGAGGGCCCCATCATGGCGGTGATCTCGCCCGGGGGGAGGGCGATCGTGAGGTCGTGCCAGATGTTCTGGCTGCCGTAGGTCTTGCTCAGACCGGTGACCTCGACGGTTCCGCCCATGATGACTCCTCGCGTTGCTGACCTCGTGCTGATGACAGGGGCGCCGACCGCCCCCTCGGTTGGTCGGCGCCGCGCTGAACGTATGCGGCCGCACGTGGCGTAGGCCACACCAGAGCGCTCACCTGAGACAAAAGTAATCATTTCGTAATCTTTGGTTGTGATGGCCCTCACAAGTTTTGGGTCGAGTGCCTCTTTAGGCAGCGGTCACCGTTGTTTCGTGAGAGTCAGCGTGGCTGAATCATCGTGTCGCCCCCTCACCGACACATCTGAACCGCGCCTCCTGGTGCGGATGGAGGGAGAGCCCATGAGTGTCGTCGGACTCGATGAACGACCAATTCCTGGCCGGGTGGCCCACGCCCGGTGGACGGTGCCCGCCGAGAGCCTGGCGCTGCTGCGCGACCGAGTGGAGCTGGCCGTCGCCGGTACGTCGGACGACGTCAGCGACCAGCTGCTGGTCAGCGCCCTGCACGAGGCGGTGCAGGCCTTCCTTCAGCACGACGGCGACCCGCGCGGCGCCGCCCGGCAGGTGGCCCCGTGGTTCGAGCGGATCGGCGAACGGCAGGCACGCCTGGGTGAGGAGCTGCCGGCGTTGATCCAGCACTTCCAGAAGGCGCGACAGGCCACGCAGCGCGGCCTTCGAGACGCCTTGGGAGTCGCTCTGGTGGGCGAGTCGCTCGTCCAGCTTCGCCAATCATTGATGGCGTACCTCGACCTGTTGCTCCAACACGCGGCCCGAGGCATGGAGCGGGCACACAAGACGCAGCAGATGAGCCTCAGCGCCTGCCGCGATCACCTGATCGACGCCTTGTTCGATCACACGGACGAGTCGTCGCTGAACTATCTGGCCCGTTCGGTCGGGCTCGCCGACGACGCGTACGTGCCCGTCATCGCGATCGGCGGTCCCCTGCCTGCCGCACTGCTGAACCACCCCGACGTGCTGCGTCGCGGCTCCGACACCGAGGCGGCCGTGCCGGCCTCGTGGTGCGACGAGGCGGCCGTGGCCAGCAAGAACGCTCAGGTGGTGATGGGTCCCAAGGTGCGCCTCGGCGCACTCAACGAGGCGATCGGCCTGACCCGGTGCGCGGCCCGGCTGCTCAGCGGCCGGACCGTGATCGATTCGCGTTCTGTCGTGCCATGCTCGGACCTGCTCGCCCTGCTGCTCGTCGACGCCAACCCGGTGCTGGTCGACCTGTTGGCCACCAAGCACCTCGGCCCGCTGGAGGCCATGGGCGAGTCGCGTCGCGCCAAGCTGGGCGGCACCCTCCTGGACTGGCTGGAGCGTGGACTGCCGGCCAACCAGTTGGCCCGAGAACTGCAGCTGCCGACCCAGACCGTGCACAGCCGGCTCAAGACCTGCCGGTCCATCTACGAAGGTGTGCTTGACGACCCGGTCCAGCGCCTCGAGCTAGTGATCGCCCTGCGCGCCAAGGTCCCCGGTTGGCGTTCCGCCGCCGCCTGACCCGGGGAGGGCGTGACCCCGACCCACTCAGATATCACGGACGCCGGTGCCCTACGGCGGAATCAGCGCGCCATTGCGCCAGCGACCGTTCACGTGCGCTGAGACCTGACCCGCCAGGTCGCGCACGAAGGTTGCGTGCTCCACGCCGTCGAAGGTCGCGGCGATGTCCTCGAACGCTCCGGGGGCCCGCGCCGCCAGATCGCGGTATCGCTCGACACCTTCGTGCGGGTTGAGGCCCAGCGTGCGGGCACACCGGGCAAGGTCGGACTCGCCGATGGCCGACAAGTCGTACGTGGTCCCGATCTTCAGCGCGCTGCGGGGCGGCTCGGTACGCAGGCCGCTCGACTCGATCGGTTCGGTCAGATACGGCAGGCCGGAGGCAAGGTCGTAGGCGGGAGCGAGACGCGACTGGTCACCGGCGTGCAGGATGGAGAAGTTCTTGGCGTGATTGTCGGTCGCCCCGATGATCACGTTGAAGCACAGGTAGTCGAAGAAGGTGATGCACGCGAGCTGTCGTCCACGCACCGTGCCGATGCGGTCCAGGACCCGTTTGATTCCGGCGAGCCCCGGGCCGCCCTCACTCTGGTACTTCAAGGTCGGTGCTACTCCGAGGGCCTGGCACAGGTCCTCCTGGTGAATGCGGCGCAAGACCCCGTCCGACGTGGCCAGGCGGTCGTAACGCGTGGACACCAGTGCTCGTTGGTCGCCGACCGCGAGGAGGGTGGTCGTGGCGGCCGGGATGTTCAGGAGTCTCGCGGCGCGCTGGCAGGCGTATTCATTGATGTCGTGCAGGCGGTAGCCGCCGATGGACGCCTTCAGGATGTGGGTCGTGGGGGTCGAGTCCAACGGGATGCCGAAGCCGTGACCCTTCCTCTGACCGGCGCCCTGGTGCAGGGCGACCTTGTTCTGCGCTCCGGCCAGGCTCCAGCGTCCTGCCCGGAACTCTCGACCCCAGTCGCCGCGCTGATTGCGGAGCCCGTCAAGAAGCTCTTCGAGGTCGGCATCGCTGAGCCATTGGACGTCGCCCGTTCGGGCGACCTCATCGTCTGCACTCTCGCCGGCAGGGACCACCTGGATGGCGCCCGCGGCGTCACGCCCGACGTGGCGCAACAAGGCCAGCGGGTTGCGGGCGGACACGCGATACCTCACCGCCCACTCGTCGCGCACGTTGCCGTTGTCGGGCAGGAGCCCGTCGAACCAGTTCCGCACATGACTGGCCTTGTGCTCGGCATTCAGCCCGATCACGAACGACAAGGGCGTGGGGTCTCCCGAAGCCTCATAGGCGTCGTCGTAGGTGAAGGACACGCGCCCCTGACCGTTCTGCACCAGATCGCCTGCGAAGCGCCCATCGATGTAGACACGCAGGTGCTCAGTGATTGCCACCACCGCCCAGGTTCTCGAAGACGGCGTCCAGGGTCGATGTCGGGTCCGACGACGTGTTCCCCCGCTCGCCCGAGGTCACGATGGCGAGGTCGAGTGCATGCAGCACTGCGAGCGCCCGACCAACTTCCAGAGTGGGAACACCTTGTTCGAGCCGCACGATGAACCCACGACTGACTCCAGCTCGCGCAGCCAGTACGCCCTGGGTGACGCCGGAGGCGACCCGACGACTCTTCACGAGAGCGCCAAGCTCGGCTGTGTTTCGGATCGCCACGATGCTCCTCTCGACATCCACACGTATATACAGATGTACATACGACTGCACGGACGAATGTAGCAGTACCCAGACAAATCGGGAAGTATGAGTACTGCAACATTCCTCGGCGAGCGATCGAACCCGGGCGCGGCAGCTGACTGCCTGAGCCCCCGCGCGTTCTGATCTACGGGCCGCGGTAGCGGCTGTTGCGGCCTGGTCGAGGAGCGCCCATCACCGCCATCTGGCTGGGATCGGCCTGCAGACGAGCCGCAACGCCACCATCGTCAACAACAATCTCGCCATCAGCGAGATGACCGACAACGACGAAGCGGCGCGGACCCCCGACCGGGGTCCGCGCCGCTGACGTCCTACGTCAGTGCATCAGGTGCCGGGGAGCTCCCTTCAGCTGCATCGACGTCCGACGGATGCGGCTGACCAACCGCGGAATCGTGGCCGGGGCCAGCAGCGCGCCACCGGCGAGGATCATCGCCAGGCCCAGCATCCACAGACTCATCGAGGCCGGGGAGCCGGTGTCAGGCAGCACGCCGCCCACAGCTCCACCGAATCCGCCGGAGCCACCGTCCACGCCCGAGCCCGAGCCCGCCACCACGATGGTGTCGAACCCGATCAGCTCGCCGTCGCTGTCGTAGACGGCGAACATGTACTCCCCGGGCTCCACGTCCCGCGGAAGCGCGACGCGGATCTGGCCGTTGCTGGCCACCGTGAACGTACCCAGGTTGCGAGGGTTGGAGAACAACCACGCCGTGACCTCTTGGTCCGCGTAGTCGTCACCGACCTCGACCGTCAGGGTCTCCCCCGGCTGCACCGGGTTGGGGTTCAGGACGTCGATGACACCTTCCAGGTCTTCCGCAGGAGGACCTGGCGTCTCGCCGTCACCGTCGCCGTTTCCACCGCCGTCGCCGTCGCCGTCGCCGTCACCATCTCCGTCACCGTCGTCCGCCGCAACAACGGCGTTCGTGGCCTCGGAGGTGGAGGTGAGCGGCTCGTCACCCTCGCGGGTGGCGGTGGACGCGAACGTGATGACCTTCTCCAGCTGATCCTCGGTGAGGACCAGCGTGTTGCCGGTCTCGTCGTCGATCGCCTCGCCGTCGGCCAACCACTGGTTGGTGACGTCGTCCGGATCGCCGGTGAACGTACCCGGGGTGCCGGTGAGCGTCTGGCCCACCTGCGCCGTTCCAGTGATGGTCGGCACGTCGCCCACCTCGAGCAACGCCTGCACCGCATCCGTCGGCCCCGAGGTGGAGCTGAGCGGACCGCCGGCACCGGCCTGGGTCGACCGGAAGGTGATGACCTGGCCGGCCTGGTCGTCGGTGAGCTCGAGCGCCAGCCCGGTCTCCCCGTCGATCGCCACACCATTGGCCAACCACTGGTTGGTCGGATCACCCTCGGTGTCGCCGCTGAACGTCGCCGGCGTGCCGGTGAGCGTCTCCCCCACCTTGGCCGTGCCGTCGATGCTCGGCTGAGCCTCGACCGCGATGTTGATGTCGGCGCGGAGCACCGGACCGACAGGCTCGGAATCCGACGACGCGGGCTCGCTGCCCTCACGGGTGGCCGTGGAACGGAACGTGATGTCCGCGTCCAGCTGCGCCTCCGCCAGCACCAGCTCGGAACCGGTGGCACCCTCGATCGCCTCACCATCGGCCAGCCACTGGTTCGTGACTGTCACCACGTCGCGCGTGTCGTTGAACGTCGCCGGCGTACCGGTCAGCGTCTCCCCGACCTTCGGCGTGCCCGAGATGCTGGGCGGCGTCACGGCCTCCAGCGGCGGGGCCTCGATGGGGCCGATCGCGTTCGATGCGCCGGACGGCACATCGCTCTGCAGACCCGACGGCGTCGACGCAAGCTGCTTCAACGTGATGCTCGCACCGATCTCATCGTTGGTCACCGTGAACGCCTCACCCGTCGCACCCTCGATAGCCTCACCATCGGCAAACCACTGATTCGTGATCGTCAGCTCAGCACCCGGCGGGAAGAACGTCGCCGCCTTGCTGACCGACAACTCCGAACCCACCTGCGGGTCACCCTCAATCGCCGGCTTCGCGAAAGCAACATCCGGCGACGAGACCTCAGCCTCGACCGGACCCACCGACTCCGACGTCGCCACCAGCTCATCACCATCGACCGTCGCCGTCTGCGTCGCGAAGATCAACTGACCCGCCGCATTGAACGGCACCGTCACCTCCAGACCATTCACGAACGAATCAGGAATCAGCACCGGCTCAGCACCCTCAGTCGTGGCCTGACGGAAGAACCGCGTCACCACCTCACCCTCAGGCTCAGCCGAGAACTCCGCAGGCGTCAACGTCAACGTCCGATTCACCACCGGATCACCCGACAACACCGGATCAGTCACCACCGACGCCGGAGGCGTCTCGATGGGGCCGATCGCGTTCGACGCGCCGGACGGCACATCACTCTGCAGACCCGACGGCGTCGACGCAAGCTGCTTCAACGTGATGCTCGCACCGATCTCATCGTTGGTCACCGTGAACGTCTCACCCGTCGCACCCTCGATCGCCTCACCATCGGCAAACCACTGATTCGTGATCGTCAGCTCAGCATCCGGCGGGAAGAACGTCGCCGCCTTGCTGACCGACAACTCCGAACCCACCTGCGGGTCACCCTCAATCGCCGGCTTCGCGAAAGCAACATCCGGCGACGAGACCTCAGCCTCGACCGGACCCACCGACTCCGACGTCGCCACCAGCTCATCACCATCGACCGTCGCCGTCTGCGTCGCGAAGATCAACTGATCCGCCGCGTTGAACGGCACCGTCAGCTCCAGACCATTCACGAACGAATCAGGAATCAACACCGGCTCAGCACCCTCAGTCGTAGCCTGACGGAAGAACCGCGTCACCACCTCACCCTCAGGCTCAGCCGAGAACTCCGCCGGAGTCAACGTCAACGTCCGATTCACCACCGGATCACCCGACAACACCGGATCAGTCACCACCGACGCGCCGGTCTCCACCGGCTCGTCGGTGAGGATGACGAGGTTCACATCCGCGCCTCCTCCACCGGTGGCGAAGCCCGAGATCTGCCGGTCTGCAATCGACGGCGGGGTTATCTCTCGATACGGGAGGAACGTACCGTCTTCGAGAAGATTCGAACCTTGGTAGAGCCGACCAGCGTCACTGAGCTTGGTGCCCTCGCCGTCGACGTCGACCACGGTCTCGCCGGGCGCGACCTGAGCGACGAATCCGAGGTACGTCTGGCGCAACACATCGTCGGATGTGCGGTAGTAGAGGTTGTCATCGTTCTCTGTGCCCCAGATGGCCTCGATGGATCCCTGCTCCTCGGCCGGGATCTCCCTGTTGATGGCACCTTCGGCCTCGACCGTGCCGTTGCCGTGCAGCACCGCGAGAGACCGGCTGCTAGCGGCGATGTCGACGACGTCGCTCGCGCCATCGAGCTCGAGGCGGTCGGCGTTGCCCTGCGGCAGTCCCCAGACCGCGACGGTGCCGTTCTCGCGCAGCGCGATGCCGAGATCGCTAGAAAGCGCGACCTTGGTGACATCGTCGAGGTCAGGAGCAGAGCTGACGACATTGTTCGTTCCCGGACCGAACGCCACGAGGCGGCCATCCTCCGTCACGGCAAGCCCGTTGTCGTTGCCGAACAGCGCGATCGATCGAGCGACCCCCAGGTCGGTCGGGAAATCCGCCCGGATGGCTGCGCTGCGATCCGTGCCGTATGTGATGTACTCCCCGTCTGTCGTGAGCGCAGCCACCCACTGGCCAGTGGCCCAGACCCCGACAACGTCCTCGCCGGCCAGCGCCGCGGGCTCATCGACCAGATTCTCGTGGCCTGCCACAGTGACATTCGTCGCCTGCGGGGGGAACGAACCGCTGGGCTGGTTGCCGCCGAAGCTGTAGACCGTCCCGGCCCGCTCGGGCGCGACTGGCGCACTGTTGATTGATGCGCCGGCCACGGCGGTGACTCCGCCGACCAGCAGCGCCGCAGCGGCTACGACGCTGGACGAGCGTCGTACTGCTGATCTCAGTCTGGGTGTGATGTTCATCGTCCTCTTCTCACATGTCGAACGTGGAGCGCGCCGGCGGGGAGCACGGCACACAGGAGACGACCGTGACACGAGTCACCGCCGCGATGGGCCGATCCGACCCCATCAACGGGCGAGGTCAGACGGACGTACGAAGTTGTCTAGTCGAGAGGGGGCGGAGGGAACGGCCCCGGTACGAACGGAGGAAGCCCCTCACCGTCTGGGAACTCGATGTCGCCTACAGGCAAGCAACTACTCTCCTCGACCGGCAGGTTCACGCGGTCCGAGAAGCAGCGAGCCCCGACCAGATTCTGGGTGATGCCTACCTGCAAGGTAGTGTCCCCCGCCACCGAGTTGATCAATGGTGAGAGATCCTCGGACGAGCCACAGCCCTGGAACTTGCCCACCGTGATCGTCCCCTGCAGGTAGCCGCCGAGGGACGGGTTGTAGGAGCCTTCGGGCACCATGCCCGCTGACCCGGTATATCCCTTGCCACGCAGTGCGATGGGCGCCTCGGTACGGCAGGAATCACCCACGTCAACCTCGACTCCGTCGACAGTAACGTCAGAGAGCCTGAGGTCGAGGTTCCCGCTTCCGACTGTGTCCGTGAACGGGTTATTGGTCTGTGAATACCGATACTGGGCGGCATCCAACTGCAGGCCGAACGGAAGGCCGTTCGCATCCGTGGCAAGGTCAAGGTGAATGGTGGCCTCCGCAGGAACGGATCCGAATGCGAGAAGACGCACCCGCTGAGCCGGGAACGACGTGAACTCCGCGCCGAAACGCCGCAGATCATCACGGGCTGCTGGCGGAGAGGCCGGGTCGTCACCGACGAAATTGTTGGGGTAAGCACGTGCGCTCACCACGTACTGCTGGGGCACCCCCTCGACGAGGTCGCAGCGTTGCGCCTCTTGGCCATAGAGCCGGCGGCACTGCGTCTCCTGGAACGGCAGGAGCAACAGGACGACGTCGGCGGTGACCTTGACGTCTGCCAGTCGGACCCATTGCTTGGACGGACCGACGTAAGCGAGGTTGGTCACGCGGGACGAAGCCAGTGTCGGAACTCCGGGGCGAATCTCAGAGGTTGATCGCAGCGGCAGATTTGGGAAGTCGGGGTCGGGCGTCTGCTCCGCACTCGCCGTCGGCATCGTCATCAGCCCTGCACCCAGCACCAGCACTGCTAGCGCGCGCGTCCACCGTTGTCGAACCATGACAGCAGGGTGCCACCACTCAGACGCCCGGCCTAGAGCGCCGGCGACACCAATGCCCCAGGTCGGACGTCCGTCTGAGGTTGAGGGGTTTGAGGTGCAGTGTGCCCAACTCCGTGTCACATTCCGATAGGCCTCTTCCAGAGGCGAGAACAGCTCGCTGTGACGAACGGAGCATCACATGAAACTCTCGCGCACATTCCTCGTACTGGCTGGAGCCGCTGTGCTGGTCGCGACCGGCGGTGTGGCATACGCCGGGCCGCCGTGGACCGTGGTCATCGGCAACAACAGCACCGGCGATCCCGCCAGCTTCACCTCGTCCACGGTCGAGATCGACCCAGTGACGGGTGACCAACCCGACATCGAATGGTCGGTCCCCGCTGCCAACCTCACTTGTGAGGACGGCATCGCTGAGGGGAGCTTTACCCCCGGTGCCACCGCCAGCAAGATCGGCGAGATCACCGGCGTGTCGTTGAACACCTGCCTGGGCCCGTTCGACATTCCCTGGGATTTCGAACAGACGGCCGTGTGGGACATCAACATCGTCGACGACACCTCTGGCGTGTTCGTTCCCGTGTCAGTCGGCAATATCAATTACACGATGGAGAATCCTGATGGCCTCTGCACATTCGACGTCACGGGTTCAGTGTCCGGGACGCTCGACATGGGGTCGCAGCAGATCCACCTCGACGGCGGCGGAACCCAAGTCAGCAACGTCAGCGGCTGCTTCGGGATGATGGGCAACGGCAACCCTCACACGTTGACCATGACGTTGCAGCTCAACGACATCCCACGCGTGCTCGTGGCCAATTGAGCGCAGACAGCCGATGTTGCCTCGAACTGCAGCTGCCTGCTCACACCATGATCTGCATCACGCGTGCGAGCCGCGCGGCCTGATCAAGAACACTCGAGTGGCCGGCACAAGCCCGACCAGAATCCAAAGGACAATCCCTCATGAAACTCCGACGTCAATCCCTTTCCATGGCCAGTGCGGCGGCACTGGTGCTCATCGGCAGCGCCGCCTACGCCGGGCCGCCATGGACCGTCTCAGTTGGCGGCAGCAGCGCCGGCGGACCAGCCGACTACACCGCGAGCACGATCGGCGACGGGCCGGACATAGCTGTCACCGTCCCCAAGGCTGATTTCACCTGCGAAGCCGGCACGACGCTCGGATCTATCGCCCCGGGCTCCACCGCCGCTGCGATTGGCCGCATCGCAGGCAGCACCTTCACTGACTGTTTCGGGCCATTCGGGATTGAACTACCCATCCGACAGACGTCCGTGTGGGACATCAACATCACCGGCGACAACGTCGGCGGCGCGACCCCCGCCAGCATCGGCAACATCACCGCCCATGTGGAGAACCCGGACGGCCTGTGCGAGTTCGACATCACCGGCTCAGTGCCCGCCACATTCGACGAAAACACCCAGCAGCTGCACGTGGATGGCGGCGGTCTCACCATCTCCAACGTGTCAGGCTGTTTCGGCGCGTTTGGCAACGGCAACCCAATGACCTTCGAGGCCACCTTCCAGCTGGCCGACGTGGCTCCAGTGACGATCACAAACTGAGGCTAGACGCTCTCGTTCCTCGGATCCCATTGGTCGAGAGCAAGCGAAGTTCGTACGTCCATCCGAAACCCGGGCACACCATAATGTGCATCGTGTCACAGGTCACATGTTGGGGTTAGGAATGGATCAGCGGTCGGGACAGGCCCGGCCACGGACACAAGGGAGAATCTCATGAAGGTCCCACGCAAGTCCCTCGCCATCATCGGTGCGGTCGCGCTGGTCTCGATCGGCACGGCTGCTTATGCCGGTCCGCCGTGGACTGTCTCGGTCGGTGGCAGCAGCACCGGCGCGCCGGCGTCCTACAGCGCCACCACCGTCGGCACCGATCCGGACATCGAATTCAGCGTGCCGGCCGCCGACCTCACCTGTGCGGACGGCACCGCAGACGGCACCATCACCCCCGGTGCCACCGCCAGCAAGGCCGGCGAGATCACCGCAACGGAGTTCAACACCTGCTTGGGCCCGTTCGACATCCCACTTGAGGTCACCCAAACCTCGGTGTGGGATATCAACATCGTCAGCAACAACGTCGGCGGCGTCACGCCGGGCAGCATCGGCAACGTCAGTGCTCACGTCGAGAACCCTGACGGTCTCTGCGAATTCGATGTCACCGGCAGCGTGCCCGGTTCGTTCAACGAGAACAACCAGCAGCTGGCGGTCAGCGGCGGCGGCCTGACGGTCTCCAACGTCTCCGGCTGCTTCGGCGCCATCGGCAACGGCAACCCCGCCACGTTCGACGGCACCTACCAGTTGGCTGACATCGACACGGTCACCATTGCGAACTGACGGTGATCACGACTCACCCATCCAGGTGAGCCTGCGCGGGGGTGCGGAGTAATTGACGTACTCCGCACCCCCGCTCCCACACACCCTGCCACCCCGACCCCAGAACATCCAGAAAACCAGGAGAATCCCGTGAAGAAGTCCCTGCGCGTGCTCGCCGTCACCGGCGCCGCCACCACCCTCGCCCTCCTCCCCGCAGCGGCCCAGGCCGCACCGCTCGACGTCACCTACGACGCCGTCGGAACGAGCTACGTCGCTGGTCCGGACGCCACGATCGACATCGGCCCCACCACGTTGGAGACCACCGTGGAGTCGAACGGAGGCGCACTCACCGGAAGCCTCGACATCCCGAAGACGTCGATCTCTTTCAAGGCCTACGGCTTCCTGCCCGCCTCGTCGGACGTGGAGTTCATCGAGACCGCACCCGTCACCGGCATCTTGAGCAACGACGGGACCCGGGCGTTCGTCGATGCCACGGCGACCTACACGATCAAGCTGACCAACACCAAGATCCTCGGCCTTCCGACGTTCACAGGCGACAATTGCCAAACCGCTGAACCGGTGATCGTCCCGGCCAAGACGCCCGACGACGCATCATTCAGCATCGTGGGTGGCGGACCTCTCGAAGGTACCTTCTCGATCGGCGAGTTCGAAAACTGCGGGCTCACCACCGGCATCATCAACTCGATCGTCCCTGGTGATGGCAACACGATCGATCTGACGGTGAGCAACGGCCGCCTCGGCTGACCTCTCAGCACCCGATCGCGCGGGCCCGGACGCCATTGGCGTCCGGGCCCGCGTCGTGTCCGAGGCTTCGCCTAGCCTGACCACACGGACGAGCAGGCCCCATCTATACACAAAGCCCAACTTGTTGGGCTGACTGCATTGGGCCCAACCGTGACGCTCAGATGCATGAGCTCAGGCATGCCCCGACGCAGGATCCGGGATGCCTCCGCCGTGCTTGGTCAGCGCGTCCGCGAACGCCGCGAATCGCTCGGCTTCACCCAGGAAGAGCTGGCGCACCGCAGCGGACTGAGCCGCAACCAGGTGCAGAACCTGGAGAACAACCGCAACAACACCCGAGACGCGTCCGGTCGACCCGGCCCCGCCAATCCTCGATTCGATACCCTCTGGTCGGTCGCGCTGGTTCTCGACATCAAGCTCTCGGACCTGCTCTCAGGCCTCGACGACACCTGAACGGTCGCACCGGGCAAGTTCGTACGTCCGTCCGAGCCACGACCGGATCGGTGCATTCACCGGCGCAACCCCTGCAGATGTGTGGTTGTCTCCACCGTGGTCGCGCCCACATCCTTCGGCGTCGCCTCAGTCCAGCCGAAGTCCGAGCTGGCCGTGCACCACAACGGAGCCCGATCCGACTAAGGTGAGGCAGGTCACACGTGGCGGAGGGTGCCGATGAACGATCACACAGGCCCGACAGGCTCGTCGAGGCCATGACCGAGCTGCGAGACTCTCTGTCCGGCGCGCCCGCAACCGTCGCCAGCCAGTTTCGACCCCAGATACCTGTCCTGGCCGAGCGCATGGTCCGCCAGATCGAGCACGGCGTCGACCGCTACGCCGGCCCCACCGACGGACGACGCCACAAGCTCATGACGATGGCAGTGACCGCTGCCCTGAACCAGTTCCTCACCATGGTCGAGCAAGGACCCCGCAAGGCCCCCCGGGTCGACGACCTGTTCCGCCGCATGGGTTACGGCGAGGCCGTGGACGGCCGCGACCTGAGCGCCATGCGGTCCTCGCTGCGGCTCGCCACCCGGGCCGCCTGGGACCAGCTGCGTTCCTTCGCCGACGAGAACGATCTCAGTGCCGCCACGCTCGGCGGGCTGGGCGACGCGCTCTTCGCCTACATCGACCACCTCAACGAACAGGTGTCGATCGGGTTCACGACCGGACGTGGCGCCCTGGATCGAGATGTCGACGTGGCTCGGGACCGACTGCTCACCTCTCTGGTGGAGCGGCGGCCCCGCTCGGAGCTGCGCACCAACGCCCTCGAGGCGGCCTGGCCGTTGCCGGAGCGCGTCGTCGTGATCATGGTGCACCCCGACCCAGACGCGGACCTCGATCTCAGCCAGTTCCATCAGCACGCCCTCATCGCCGACCAGCACGACCCGGTGCTTGCCGTCTGCACCCCCGACCACGTCGACGACCTGCTGCGACACGTGATCCATTCCTCGCAGCTGGCCCGAAGCGCCATGAGCTGGGAAGTGTGGCCAGAGGAGGTCGCCGACGCCATCCGATGGACCAAGCGCGCGCTCTCCCTGTGCGATCAGGGCGTGATCGAGGACCAACCCGTCATCGACTGCCTCGAGCACCGCACCCTGCTGTGGCTGCACGCCGAGCCCGCGCTGAGACGCCGCATGTGTCAGGACATGTTGAAGCCGCTGCTGTCCGAGACACCCAACTCCCGAGAGATCCTCTCCGAGACCCTGCTGGTCTGGTTGGAGACCCGCGACAGCGCGCCGGCCATCGCCGCCCAGCTCGGCGTGCACCCCCAGACGGTGCGCTACCGCTGGAAACGCATCAACGAGCTGTTCGGCGAGGACCTGCGAGATCCCGAGACGGTCGTGCAGCTGACGATGCTGCTCAAGGCCAGCGTGCCCTTGTGGAAGACCGGGGATCAGAGCGACTTCGAGCGATACCGCGCCGGAGAGTCGTCGTGACCGACGTCGTGTCTGGTCCTCCCATCACCCTGCCCGCTGTGCGGGTCGGCGCCGCGTCGGCGCTCACTGCGGGGCTCGCGATCACGACCATCCAGCCGGACTGGCGTGTGCCGCAGTGGGAGCTGATCGCGCTCGGCGTGGTCCTTGCGCTGGCTGCGGCGGCCGCGTGGAGCTGCACCCGAGCGCCCGCCACCAAGCTCCTCACCCTCTGGTCGGTGATCACGCTCGCCGCTGTCGTCGCGTGGTCGGTGGTTGCCACGGTGGGGCCTCCCACCGACGCCCCGTTCACGCCCGCTGCCGTCACCGCTCTGCTCCTGCTGGCCGCCGGAGAAGCTGAACGTCGTAGCTGCGCCGTCACCGACGTGCCCCTGTGGTGGCCGGCGCTGGCGCTCCTCGCCGGCATCACTGCCTTCGGGGTCTGGCTCGTGATCGACGACGTGCCCGGCGCCGTGGCGACAGGATTGTCGGTCCTCGTCGCCGCCGCGCCAGGGGCCACTCGTCTGTGCGCACCCAGCGCCCTGCTGCTCGGGCGACGTCGTGCCGTGCGGCTCAAGCTCACGCTCGGCGGCTCGACACCGGCTCTCGCCTCGAGGATCGACACCCTGGTGCTCGCTCCGCACGGAACCCTCACGACCGGCGACATGCGTGTGGTGTCGGTGCGCCCGATCGAGCCCGACCACGAACGCAACCTGCGGTGGTTCGCCGGTGCGCTGTCGCAGGCCCGAGAGGACCGAGTCAGCCGCGCTGTCGCCCGCATCGCCCAGGGCCGGGGACGACTCACCGACGTCCAGAACGAGGCAGCCGGCATCCGCGGAACGGTCGATCGACATCCGGTCCGGGTGGGTGAGCCCGACTGGTTGCGCATCCCGGCCGACGACGACCTCTGGACGGTGCTGGCCGTCGAGGTCGACGGTCGCGGGCTCGGTTCTCTGGTCGTCGCCGAGCAGCTCCGCGACGACGCAGCCGAGCAGGTGGTGGCCCTGCGGCAGCTCGGAGTGGAACCCGTGTTCGTCAGCGACGACACCGCTGCACGGGCGCACCACCTGGCCGCCGAGTGCGGGCTCGCCGAGGCGCGTCTGACGCGCGAAGGCGCCGACACCACCTCGGTCGTCGCGCATCTGAGATCAGCAGGGAACCTCGTGGCGGTCATCGGACCCGACGCCGCTGGGTCCGATCTGCACATCGGCCAGCGCGCCACCGGTGCCGCCGGTATCGGCGCCCCGGACGATGCCGTGGGACACGCGGTCGACGGGCTTCGCCTGGCCCGGTCGATCGATTCGAGAGCGCGCCGGGGGCTGCGCGCCGCCGGCGCCCTGGCCGTGGTCGGCATCGGTCTCGCCGCGGCCGGGATCCTCACCCCCCTGCTGGCCTCCGCCTGGGCCGTGGCCAGTGCAGTGGTCGTGGTCGCTGCGGCGGCGCCGTCCGGCTCCTGACCACGAGCCGCATCAATTCTTCAGACGGACGACCGACCTTCGGTCGGCTCGCCCCCACGCAGGGGCGAACCGGGCTAGCGTCTGACCTGCCAGGCCAACCGGGCACGACGCCGGGGCCGCGGCACGGTCCGGGCGGGCTCCCTCCGCGCGCCGGACATCCGATACCGACCCCGGGACGACGGTCCCTCCCTCGTCCCGGGGCCGGTCAGGGCCAGTCCACTAGGCTGTCCAGATGCTCTCCGTCCTGCGCACGACCGCGGTCGCCCTCGTGGCCGCCCTCGCGCTGACGGCCTGTAGCGCTGGCGGCGACGGCGACCCTGTGGTGACACAGGAACCGGCGGACAACCCGAGCAACGCGGCCGCCTCCCCCGACGTGGGCACCTTGGTCGGATCGGACATCTTCGCCGTGACGCTGCCGATCGGCTGGACCCAGACCGGCGGCGTCGGCGAGGACACCTTGTTCGCCGTGTCGAACCAGGCACCCGACGACATCCCCACCAGCGTGAACGTGGTGGAGGACCTCACCCTGGTGCAGATGGCACCCGACCAGCTGTCCGCCGAGCGCATCGAGTCGCTCAGCACCGGCGGACGCGGCACTCCCCCGCCCACCGACGTCACCGAGGTCGGCGAGTACGAGGTCGACGGCGAGCAGGGACTACGCGTCAGCTATCTGCAGGACGTGACCGACGTGTCGATGCGTTCTGAGGAGATCTCGGTGTCGCACGACGAGACGGCGTACGTCATCACCTTCAGCTTCTCGCCGACGGTGACCGAAGGCGATCGCAACAAGACCATCGCGTCGGTGATGGATTCCTGGACCTGGGCCGCGTAGGCCCACACCTCAGCTGGCACCGTGACGCGAACAGGCTGAACCTGTCGCGGCGCAGGCAGCGCACCGCACGAACTGCTGCACGCAGGCGACGTCCGAGCAGTCCACGACGTCGCTCGTCGCCGACCCGCAGGTGTCGCAGCTCCCGATGACGGCTGCGTGATCGGAGAAGTCCATCGTCATGCGGTCGTCGAAGACGTACAACGAGCCCTCCCACAGGCCGTCGTCCCCGAAGGCCTCGCCGTACGTCGCGATGCCACCGTCGAGCTGGTACAGATCAGTGAATCCGCGCTCCCGCATCAGCGGTGTGAGGATCTCGCAACGGATGCCACCAGTGCAGTAGGTGACGACCGGACGATCCTTGAGGTGGTCGTAGGCACCGCTGTCGAGGAGCTCGACGAACTCGCGGGTCGTGTCCACCGGCGGCACGACCGCACCACTGAATCGGCCGACCGCTGACTCGATGCGGTTGCGACCGTCGAAGAACACGATGTCCTCGCGCTCCACCAGCTCGTGCAACGCGGCAGGGTCGAGGTGGGTGCCGCCGCCCTCCACGCGGCCATCGGCGACCTTGACGGCACCGGGTGTGCCGAAGGTGACCAGCTCTGAGCGCACCTTGACGCTCAGACGTGGGAAGTCGGCTGTGGTGCCGTCGGGCATTGCGCGACCCTCGCTCCACTTGAAGTCGGTGCCGCGAAATGGCTCGTACTCCTTGGTGCCGCGGATGTACTGCTTCATCGCGATGACGTCGCCGCCGAGGGTGCCGTTGATGCCTTGGGGCGAGACGATGATGCGGCCCCGGAGTCCGAGCGAGGCGCACAGGGTGTGCTGCCACAACCGGACGGCCTCGGGGTCGGGCAGATCGGCGAACGCGTAGAAGAGGAGGACCTTGGGGGTGGCCACGCGCAGCACTCTAGTGGGTGACCGCCGGGCACTCCGTAGGTGACAGTGCGACCCACTAGGCTCCAGCCATGAACCGCCCGCGCCTCGCCGCCGCCCTGATCGCGCCCGTCCTCGTCCTCTCCGCCTGCGGTGGTGACGACGACTCCTCACCCTCCGAATCGCCCAGCTCCTCGGAGTCCTCCGAGTCCACCGGCGGTGGCGAGACCGCCGCCCTGACGACCGAGCCGGCCGCGGGCGAGGAGTACAGCGACGACGCGTTCACCTTCAACGCACCTGAGGGCTGGGAGACCCCGCCCGGCAACCTGGCTCCCCAGGCTCTCGTCTTCGCCGCCGACGTCGGCGACTCCGACGGGTTCGCCGACAACGTCAACGTCGTGGCCGAGAACCAGCTGGCATCGATCGACAACCTGGACGATCGGGCCGCAGCAGCGAAGGCCGGCCTGGAGGGCGCGGACGCCAAGGAGATCAAGGTCGGCGAGCCGATCGAGCTGGACGGCGAGCCCGCCGTGACTGTCACGTCGCTGTTCAACCTCAACGGCAACGAGTACCGCACGTGGCAGTACGCCGCGACGCGCGGAGAGGACGGATTCGTCGTCACCTTCAGCTTCAGCAAGGACGTGTCGGCCGCCGATCAGCAGAAGATCGCCGAATCGGTCGCCGCCAGCTGGTCCTGGGCCTCCTGAGGACGGCGACCCCGTGACCCAGCTGCACGATCTCGACGCACACGCGCAGGCTGCTGCCCTGCGTGCGGGCGAGGTCACCTCGGTCGAGCTCGTGCAGCACCACCTCGATCGGATCGACGCCCACGCAGGCGGCCTGGGCGCGTTCATCGCGGTCACGCACGAGCGGGCGCTGCGGCGTGCCGCCGAAGCCGACGCGCGGCTAGCCGGGGGCGACACGGCACCGTTCCTCGGGGTTCCCACGGCGTTCAAGGACCTCACGGCCACCGCCGGAGTCACCACCACGATGGGGTCGGCGCTGCTGCGAGATCAGGTGCCCGAGACCGACGCCCACGTCGTCACGCTGGTCGAGCGGGCCGGCTTCGTGAGCCTCGGCAAGACCAACACTCCCGAGTTCGGCCTGTCGTCGTACACCGACAACGACCTCATCGGCCCGGCCCGCACCCCGTGGGACACCTCGCGCACGGCGGGCGGTTCCAGTGGTGGAGCGGCAGCGGCGGTGGCGGCCCGGCTGCTGCCGCTGGCTCCGGGCAGCGACGGCGGCGGGTCCATTCGCATCCCGGCCAGCGCGTGCGGGATCTTCGGGTTCAAGCCGACGCGAGGTCGGGTCAGCTGGGGTCCCGACGGCAACGACTGGAGCGGTCTGGCGATCAACGGACCGTTGTCTCGCACCGTGCGTGACTCCGCTGCGCTGCTCGATGCGATGGCCGTGCCGATGCCCGGCGACGTGCGACACCTGCCGGCCCCGGCCCAGCCGTTCACGTCGTGGGTCGGACGCGATCCGGGCCGGCTGCGGATCGCTCGCTGGTCGGGCACCCACCTGCCCGGGGTCGAGCCGTCGGCCGACGCCGTCGCGGCCTGGGAGGCAGCCAGCCGACTGCTGGAGTCGCTGGGTCACGAGATCGTCGACCTCGCGAATCCGTTCCCGCGCGAGCTCGAGACCCAGTTCAACGTCATCTGGCCCAGCGGGGTGGCGTCCGCGCAGCTGCCTGCGGAGGCCGAGGCGCTCCTGCGGCCGAACACGCGGTACTGGCGCCACCGCGGCCTGGAGTCGTCGGCGGTCGACCTGTCGCGGGCGCTGTCCTACCTGGAACAGGCGACCCGATCCGTGGTCACCGGGCTCGAAGACTTCGACGCGATGCTCACGCCGACGCTCGGCCTGCCCCCACAGCCCACCTCGTGGTTCAACGAGTCTGGCGACCCGGTCGAGGACCACCGCCGCGAGCTGCTCTTCACGCCGTACACGGGCCTGTACAACATGAGCGGCCAACCGGCCGCGTCACTGCCACTGCACTGGACCGGCGATGAGCTTCCGCTGCCGGTCGGCGTCATGCTTGCCGCCCACCAGGGCCGCGACGACCTGCTGTTCGCGTTGTGCGCACAGGTGGAGGCTGCGACTCCGTGGGGCGATCGGGTGCCCCCGATCGGCTCGCCTACCGCTTGAGCGCGGCGGTGTAGGGCGAGTACTTCGCCAGGCTGACGTACCCGCTGCGGACCCCGACGATCTTGACGCGGATCTTCTTGCCCGCGCGACTCGCCCCGGGCCGGTAGGTCTTGCCCTTCTGGCCGGAGATGGCCGTGGAGCCGACGTACCACTGGTAGCGATAGGTGGTCGGCGTCGGCGACCACGTGCCGTGGATCGCCGTGAGGGTGCTGCCGACCTTGCGGGTGCCGCGGATGCTCGGCGTGGGGGCGCTGAACGTGTTGCCAGCGACCGTCGACGACGATGCCGAGGTCCTCGACGCCGCTGTGTAGCCGGACCGGTTGCCGGTGACCTTGACCTGGATCCGCTTGCCCTTGTGGGCGCTGGCGATCGTGTAGGTGCTGGAGCGGGCACCGGAGATCGCGGCGCCGTTGGCGTACCACTGGTAGCTGAACGTGGCGCTCGGCGACCAGGTTCCGGGGGTGGCGGTCAGCCTGGCCGCGACGCGGGCCGTGCCGGAGAGCTTCGGAGTGGGAGCCGCGACGAATCGGCCAGAGCCCACCACGACCGGTGTCGACGTGGACTGCCCGCCGGAGGGCCGCTGGACCACGAGGGTCAGTGCGCGTCCGCGATCAGCGGCCACCGGGACGTAGGAGTCGCCGGTCGCGACGGGTTGGTCGTCCACTCGCCAGGTGTAGGTCTCGCCGGCCGGTTCCGTGCTGGGATCGACGGTTGCCACGGCGCCCACCCGGGCCACCGCGCTGACCCCCTCGGTGCTGAAGCCGAGCCGGGCCGAGTCGATGTCGATGCGAGCCGACGTGGCGCGTCCGGTGGCGTCGACCGCCCCCGCCGTGACGACCACCGCCCCCGAGGGCGACGTCCAGACGTCGCCCGGCGCCAGGGCGCCGTTCGAGACCGTGCCGCGCGGATGGGCCACCAGGTCGAGCGATCCGTCGGGGCCTGGCTGCGTGATGGTCACGCCCGGCTGGAACCGGAAGCTGTCGATCGCGAACGGGCTCGAGCCCGCGTAGGCCGATCCGGTGTCGCGCACCGTGCCGTCGCGGTACTCGATCCAGAACGGCTCGTCGACCAGCGGGTCGATCACCTTGATGGCGCGAGTGCCGGACGCCGAGCCGCGGGCCGCGAGCCGTCTCTCGACGGGCTCGCTCTCGGTCAGGACGGTCACCTCGTCGTCGCCGGTGATGCCCAGGGCGTCGCGGAAGATCGCGTCGAGCGCCGGCGGGTCGGTGCCTTCGACGGCGAAGCCCATCACCGAGTACACGTCGTGGTACTCCTGCGAACCGCAGCGCTGCGCGCATGCCTTCGCATTGGCGTGCAGCAGACCGAAGTTGTGTCCCAGCTCGTGCACCCCAGTCGCCTTCTCGACCGCCGGGTCGGCCAGCACACTGAGCCACCCGCCGCTGTCGATCGAGGTACCAACTGTCCCCACTCCGATGCCGACCCACGCCTGGGCGTTGCATGCTGGCGAGTTGAGCACGATCAGGTGGTTGCCGGAGTCGCCGCCGAAGGACACGTCGGGGAAGAGTCGTTCTGCGGCCTGCCAGGTGATGTCGGGGTCGTCCATCGCGCAGAGCGAGGCAACCGACTGAGTCGTCGAGGCCGGGGGCAGCGACCTGACCTCGGCCACCCGAAAGTCCGTGATGGCACCGCCAGACTCCGTGACCCACTCGCGCAGGACCGAGTCATCGTACGTCGACCGGATGGTTGCCCCCGTGGAGAAGGAGCCGGTCTTGGCCACGGTCGCGACAAAGGCCCGGTGCTCGCGTCCCGCGGATGCAGGCTCCTGGTCATCGGGCGGGATCTCCACCACGGCTTCGGCAACCTGCGGGGCGGCAGAGCTGTCGTCGACGACCTCGGCCTCGATGGCGCCATTGGCGGCATCGGTCGGCAGATCCTCGGCCAGCTCGATCGGCACCGTGTCGCCCCGTGCGGTGACGATGGCGAAGACGAGCTGGACGTCGGTAGACCCCGTGGTGGTGCGCCTCTCGACGAACGCGACCCGCAGAGTGCCACGGACCGTGTCGGTCGACTCGTCGGCGAGGTCGGCGTCGGAGTACGTGACGTCGTCGGCGGTCGTCGTGATCGTGACGTCGTCACCGGGCACCGCTTGGGTCGGGGCCGCTTGGGTCGGGGCTGCGAGGCCGACGCTCGCCGCGCCGACGGAGACCGCCAGAGCCAGGCTCGTGAAGCGGCGAGACAATGCCGTCATGTCGGTCCCATCGTGCAGTGCGGACGATGGCCACTCCACCGGTCGAGGTGATAGTAGCGGCCCGCGGGGTCTACCGGGGCGGATTTGATCGCACCACGTCAGGTCACCGGCCGAGGTAGTCGGAGAAGATCCGATCGAAGGCCGCCTCGTCCACGACAGGGACTCCGTAGGACCGAGCCTTGGCAGCCTTGCCGCTCATGGAGTCGGGGTCGGAGGTCACCAGCACCCGGGTGGACTTGGTGACGCCGCCCGAGGCCAGGCCGGCCGCGACGATTCGTTCAACCCAGTCAGCACGCGGACGCACCATCTCACCGGTGAAGACCACGCGATCCCCCAGACGCAGAAACGCTTCCGCAGCAGAGACGTGATCGCCATGACGGTGTCCCGCTTCGGCTCGGCCGAGGGCATCCGCGACATCGTCGGTGGAGAGACGCAGTGCGTGGGCGACCCGATCGAGGTCTGATCGTTCATCGTCGGTGAGCACTCCGTCGGACCACGCCTCCTCGGCAAGGAAATCCAGGTGGTCTCGGTGCAGGCCTTCGATGCGCGCTGGGGCCAGGCCGATCACCTTGGCGGCCTCGATCAGTTGCTGGCCCTCACTGATCGAGATGCTGTGGTCGAGCAGTGCGGCATCGAGAGTGAGGAGATAAGACGCTTCTACATCGGAAGCGCCCGATATCCAGGCGTTGGCGAGGATCGTGTCGAGCCAGGCGTGCTCGGCCGGCTGTTCGCTGGCAGCCGTTCGACCAGCCGCACGTGGCGCCTGCCCCGGCATCCGGGAGGTGGGCCATCCGAACGAGCGACCGGTGCGTGTCGTCCATCCACTCCGGGTCCCGGGCACCTTGTCGGGTGAGCCACGCGACAAGTCCTGCCGTCGCCCGGGCGTCACCGAGGGCGGAGTGCGCATCCAACAGCTCGATGCCGACCGCCTCGCAGCAGTGCGCCAGCTTGGCCGCCCCGATGTAGCGGCCCGCCCACTTCATCGAGCACAACGCCTCGGGTCGCGCAGGTAGCCCGTACCCCGACCGATCGAGCTCGGCGTGCAAGAACCTCATGTCGAACGACGCGTTGTGCGCGACGACGACGCGGCCACGCAGCGCGTCGAGCAAGGGATCGGCGATGTCGCTGAACTCAGGAGCGGCCAGCACGTCGCGCGCCGCAATCCCATGGATGCGCGTCGGTCCGATGTCGCGCCTGGGGTTGATCAGGCTCGACCACTCCCACTCGATGCGGCCGAGAGGATCGGTCAGGACGACTCCGATCTCGACGACGCGGTCACTTCGCTCCGGGACCAAGCCCGTGGTCTCGACATCGATCACAGCAAACGACGGGCTCACAGACTTCACCCTAGGCACAGCTAGTCTCACATCGCGCCGCGATGGATGAAGCTGGATAGAAATGTCCACATAGGCGGTGCGAACCTCTTGACCGGGTCACGCCTGTCAACTATACTCGAACATACGTTCGAACCGTTGGGGGACTCATGACAGCGCAGCCGGTGGCTCTACCGCACCCGTTGGGTGTGGGTGTGCAACTGCTGGAGCGTGCGCTCGATGGAATGCCGATCGGCGCGTGGGACGGTCTCGACGACGAGATGGTCAAGGATCTGGCGACCCGGCTGATGCGCGTCGAGTCCCGGATCAAGGCCCACCAGTCGACGGCCACCCGCGCGCTGGACGAATCCGGTCTGGCCAAGCGATCCGGGGCGTCGTCGACGGGCGCATTGCTGGCCAAGGAGTTCGGCGGAGACCGCGCTGCGGGCGATCGAGCCGTGCGCATGGGGCGTGCCCTGCAGGGCGCGCGTCGCGTCGAGCAGGCGATGGCCGATGGTGAGGTCACCGAGCGTCAGGCCCGCACCATCGCCGACGCGACCCGCGACCTCGACGTCTCCGCAGAGATCAAGGACCAGTGCGAGGCTCAGCTCATCGCGGACTCCAAGACCCTCACGGCCAAGGACCTGCAACGGCGGGCCGACCGGGTCACCGACGTGTTCAGGGAGCCCGCCGACGTCGACGCCGACGAGAACGAGCGGCTCGAGGACCGTGAGAAGCGCGCCTGGAACAGCGCCGCCTTCCGCATGTGGGACAACCACAACGGCACCCGTTCGGGAGACTTCACCGTCCCCGAAGGTGAGGCCGACGCGTTACAAGCCACCCTCGAGGCGATGGCCGCTCCCCGACGCGAGCACCTCCGCGATCACCACACGCCCACCGAAGCCGCCAGCCCGCAACGGCTCGGCCGTGCGTTCGCCGAAGCACTGGGCCGCCTCACCCCGGCCAACCTGATGGGCACCGGCCCCACCCTCGTGGTTCGCCTCGATCTGGCCACCCTCGTCACCGGACTCAGCGCCGCCACCCTGTCCTCGGGCACCCGCATCTCGGCGGCCGAGGCCCGACTCACCGCCTGTCGAGCTGGCCTCATCCCGGCCGTCTTCAGCGGCACGTCGTTGCCGCTGGACCTCGGTCGCGAGAAGCGGCTGTTCACCCCGGCCCAACGCATCGCCCTGGCCGAACGAGACCGCGGCTGCGCCTTCCCTGGCTGCGACAGGCCACCGGAATGGGCCGAAGCCCACCACTGGCGCCAGCCCTGGGCCGACGGCGGCACCACCAATTTGTCCGACGGCGTGCTGCTCTGCGCGCATCACCATCGCACCGTTCACCACCAGCGCTGGCACCTCCGCCAGGCCGACGACGGAATCATCGAGTTCCGCGCACCCGGCACCACCGGGTGGCAACGCAACCAGCGCTATCGGCCCTAGCCGGCGAGGTGGGACCGGTCTGTCATCACGATGGGGTCACCATCGGTGATCGCCAGCGTGTGCTCGACGTGCGCGCCGCGCGAGCCGTCCGCACTGCGAATGGTCCAGCCGTCGTCGTCCATGACGATCTCGTCGGTGGTGTGCAGGAACCACGGCTCGATCGCGATGACCAGGCCCGGCTTGAGCGGGAACCCCCGACCCGCCTTGCCGTCGTTGGCGATGTGCGGATCACCGTGCATGGTGCGACCCACACCATGGCCGCCGAACTGGGTGTTGATGCTGAGTCCGTGCGAACGGCCCACCGCACCGATGGCCGCACTGATGTCGCCGACCTTGTTGCCCGGCCGGGCCACGGCGATCGCGGCGTCGAGCGCCTCCTGGGCATGCTCTACCAGCCGAAGATCCTCCTCGCGCGGGGTGCCGACCGCCAGCGTCACCGCCGAATCGCACACCCAGCCGTCGACCGAGACCGCGAAGTCGAGGGTCAGCAGGTCCCCGTCGCGCAGCTTGTAGGGGTGCGGCAGGCCGTGCAGCACCGCGTCGTTGACCGACGTGCAGATGACCTTGCCGAACGGGCCGTTGCCGAAGCTGGGGGCGTAGTCGATGTAGCAGGACTCCGCGCCGCGCTCGCGGATCATCTCGTGCGCGAGGGCGTCGAGATCCATCAGGTCGACGCCCACGTCAGCGGCGGCCGACACCTTCGTCAGGACATCGGCGACGAAACGTCCGGCCGGACGCATCTCGTCGACCTGGGTGGGGGTGAGCAGCTCGATCATCGAAGGTCCTTCGTCTCAGAAACAGTGACGCGGGCAGCGACCAGCGCCACCAGCATGGCGACGCAGCCCAAGGCGCCAGTGACGGCATTGCCGAACACGCCGGCTGCCGCCGAGAAGCTCGACGAGGCGATGAGTGCGCCGCCGAGCAGGCCGGCCGCAGCCATCGCGTGATGGGCGGGAGTGCGGGCGGGCACCGAACCCCACCGTTGATAGGTGGCACCAGCCACCAGCACGGCCCCGACCAGGGCGGCGACGCGCAGCCCGGCTCGCTGACCGCCACTGACCGCGGCGATGACGTCGACCGCGTAGAGGGCACACACGCCCACCGTGCCGATCAGCACGAGCAGCAGCCACGTGGGGCGCGTGGAGACGGTGTCGGTCACCGGTTCAGGCTAGTCCGCGCTGCAGAACGGCACGGCGTGGGTGCGGCTGGTTGACTGAACCCGTGGACGAGACGACCTTCGAGTACTCCAATCTCAGCGGTCGGTCACCGGGTCCGTTCATCTCCACGGCCGGACTGTTTCTACGTGGCGTACGCCAGGTGCAGGCCCAGGTCGAGCCCTACGCCCGGGCGTGGAAGGACCACAACCGACGCGCACTCACCGCCGATGGCCCGCTGTGGGTCGCGCTCGGCGACTCGATGACCCAGGGCATCGGAGCCAGCGCCTTCGACCGCGGCTGGACCACCGGTGTCGCCGCAGACCTGCCGGAGCACCGGCTCGTCAACCTGTCCGTCTCGGGCGGCCTGGTCACCGACCTGCTGGAGCGTCAGGTGCCGGCCCTCGAATCTCTCGGCGTCGCACCCGATCTGGTCACCGTGATGATCGGCAGCAACGACCTGCTCAACCGGCGGGCGCGCAGCACGCTCCCTCGCGATCTCGCAGCCCTGATCGAGCGTCTGCCCAGCGGAACCGTCGTGGCCACCATGCCGGGCGGGCGCCGTGGTTCGACCGACTTCAACCGGCAGGTCACCGGCGCGAGCCACCTGGTGACCGCGGAGTTCCGCGATCCTCGCCTGCGGAGCTGGAAGGGCCGCGTGGCGCAGGATCACTTCCACCCCAACGACGCCGGTTACGCCGCCATGGCCCAGGTCATGCGCGAAGCCGTCACCGCACGCTGACGGCAGCGCCGTTCATGGGACGAGCTCGTTGTCGGACCGTGGACGTCACCGCACAGCCACCCGAGCCGCTGGCACGGTTCGACTCGCTCTCGATCCGCGTGGCCAGGTCGTCGAGTCGGCGCATCGCCAGCACCAGCTTCGCGTGCTCGACCTCGACCTGCATGCCCGCTCCCCCGCGTGGTGTGACCCAGGACTCCGTGCGATCACCCTAGCGCCAGCGTGTACCGATCAACCCTCGAGTGACCGACGGTAACGCTGCATGCCGGTCAGCCAGCGATCTGGGTCGGCGGCCTTGTGGGCGTACATCGTGCCCACCTGCTCGTGCGGGAGGGCGAGGAAGCGACCCGACTCGATCGCCTCGAGCAGCGAGTCTGCGACGTCGAGCGGGTCCATCATGTCGCCGGCCGTGGACACCGACCCGTGCGCCACCGCACCCTCGTCCTCGGCGAGGTCGCCGTTCTCGGTCATGGGGGTGCGCACGCCCATGGGGCACAGCGCGGCGACCTGGATGCCCCGATCCCCGTACGTGGCGGCCAGCCACTCGGCGAATCCGACGGCCGCGTGCTTGCTGGTCGCGTAGGTGGGCGACCCCAGCTGGGTCAGCAGGCCCGCAGCCGAGGCCGTGACGGCGAAGCACCCACCGTCCGCGTCGAGCCAGCGCGGGACGAGGATCCGCGCGGCGCGCACGTGCGCCATCACGTTGACCTCGAGGATCGCCGACCAGTCGTCGTCGGTGGCATCGAGGCCGAAGCCACGGAAGATGCCCGCATTGGCGACGAAGAGATCGGGGGTGCCACCAGCAGCGGACAGCACCTTCTCGATGCCGTCGTCGGTGGTCACGTCGGCATCGACGGCGACCGCGTGCTCGCCGAGCAGCTCAGCGGTCGCGGACAGGCGGCCCTCGTCGAGGTCGGTGAGGACGACCTGCGCGGCGCCGTGCTCCAGCAGGCGCTGAGCCACGGCGGCCCCGATGCCGCCCGCCGCGCCGGTCACCACGGCTGAGATGCCGGTAATTCTCATCTCCCTACCTCCTTCAGCGCAGGTGCTTCTTGAGCTCGGACTTGGCCAGCGCGTTCTTGTGCACCTCGTCGGGGCCGTCGGCGAACCGCAGGGTGCGAATGCCCGCGAACATCTCGGCGAGCGGGAAGTCCTGGCTGAGGCCACCGGCCCCGTGGGTCTGGATCGCCTTGTCGATGATCCACTCGACGGTCTTGGGGGTTGCGATCTTGATCATCTGGATCTCGGTGTGCGCGGCCTTGTTGCCGTGGGTGTCCATCAACCAGGCGGCCTTCATGCAGAGCAGACGCAGCTGCTCGACCCGCAGGCGCGACTCAGCGATCCAGTCGCGCACGACGCCCTGCTCGGCCAGCGACTTGCCGAACGCCACGCGCTCGGAGGCCCGCTGGCACATCAGCTCGATCGCACGTTCGGCCAGGCCGATCGAGCGCATGCAGTGGTGGATGCGGCCGGGCCCGAGTCGGGCCTGCGCGATCGCGAAGCCTTCGCCCTCGCCGGCGATCAGGTTGGCGGCCGGGACGCGCACATCGGTGAAACGCATCTCAGCGTGGCCGCCGTGATCACGGTCGCGGTAGCCGAACACCTGCATCCCGCGCAGGATCTCGAGGCCGGGGGTGTCGCGCTCGACGAGGATCATCGACTGCTGGCGGTGCCGTGCGGCCGACGGGTCGGTCTTGCCCATGACGATGAAGACCTTGCAGTCCGGATTCATCGCACCGGTGATCCACCACTTGCGACCGTTGATGACGTACTCGTCACCGTCGCGCACGATCGACAGCTCGACGTTGGTGGCGTCCGAGGAGGCGACGTCGGGCTCGGTCATCGCGAAGGCGGAGCGGATCTCGGCGTCGAGCAGGGGACGGAGCCACTGCTGCTTCTGCTCGTCGGTGCCGAACATGTGCAGCACCTCCATGTTGCCCGTGTCCGGCGCGGAGCAGTTCAGCGCCGCCGGTGCGATCTGGATGCTGCGACCGGTGATCTCGGCCAGCGGGGCGTACTGCAGGTTGGTCAGGCCGCCCTCCTCCGGCGCTCCGGGCAGGGCGAAGTTCCACAGATCGCGCTTGCGGGCCTCGGTTCGCAGGTCGTCGACGACCGCCGGGAAGCTCCACGTGTCGTTGGTCTGGGCAGCCTCGATCTGCTCCTTGGCCGCGGGCTCGGCCGGATAGACGACCTCGTCCATGAACGCTTCCATGCGTTCGATGAGGTCCTGGGTCTTGGCGTCGTGAGCAAAGTCCATGTCAGGCGTCCTTCGGCTTGTCGCCGGCCATCACGTAGACGACCTCGGCGATCAGGGCCGGCTTCTCGGCGCCTTCGCGCTCGACGACGAACGTGATGACGGCCTGGGTGCCGATGGGGATCTCGGCAGCCTCCTTGAGCGTGGCGGTGGCGCGCAGGCGCGAGTCGACCGGCACGGGGTTGGGGAAACGGACCTTGTTGGCTCCGTAGTTGACGCCCATCGCGAGGCCCTTGACGTCGTAGATCTGGGCGCTGAACACCGGCAGCAGGGACAGCGTCAGGTAGCCGTGCGCGATCGTCGTGCCGAAGGGACCGTCGGCCGCACGCTCGGGGTCGACGTGAATCCACTGGTGGTCACCGGTCGCGTCGGCGAAGGTGTTGATCTGCTCCTGGGTCACGGTGACCCAGTCACTGGTGCCGAGCTCTTCGCCGGCTGCTGCGATGAAGTCGTCGAGGCTGTCGAACACGCGGGCCATGAGGTACCTCCGGTAAGTGTGGACTAAGCGCTTGCTTAGTTCGCACTCTAACCGGTGACGGCGGTCACGCGCCATCCCCAAGTCCGCTGACGAGTCACGTAGAACCAGCGACGAGTCACACAGACCGGGCGGCGAGTCATCCCTGTGACTCGTCAGTGGGTCTACGTGACTCGTCAGCGGGTCTACGTGACCAGGCGGGCGACCGAAGGGACGGCAGCGAGTGCCGTGGCGATGACGATCGCGACGGTGTCGGCTCGCGACCAGGGCGCGGGCTCGGCCCAGGTGCGCTGCGACGCATCGGCGAAGCCACGTGAGTCCATCGCGATCGACATGGTTCCGGCGCCGCGCAGCGCCGACGCGAGCATCGCGAAGGTCATCGAGCCGGCGTGGCGCACCGGCCCGGTCAGGCCCGTGGGCCCCAACGCGCGCACGCGCCGGACCCGCGAGATCTGCTGGTGCGCCGACTGGAAGTCGGTCATCCGCTGCACCACCGCCACGAAGGAGGCGACGAACCGGCCCGGGACCCGCAGCCGCTGGGCCAGGTAGTCGCCCAGCCGCGACGGATCGATGAACGCGATGATGACAGCGCCCGGCCAGGCGAGGACCAGGATGCGCAGTGCGGCGACCGGGGCGTAGTCGGCGTTGCCGAGGCGCCATGCCGAGTAGGCCACCAGCGCGGAGGAGATCCCGCACAGAGCGAGGCAGGCCAACGGATACCGCCAGCTCGGCAGGAGCAGGACGCCGGCGATCGCGTAGGCCGCAGCCCCCGCAACCGCCGACGGAAGGTCGCGGATCGCGAACGACCCGAGCAGCGACGCGAATCCCACCCACAGCAGGGCCAACGGATTGAGCCGAGCGAGCTGGCTCCTCATGCCCCTCCCCGTCCAGTTCTGACCCCCGCGAGAAGCTCGACCTGGTCGTGGGCCAGGGCAATCAAGTCGACATCGTGGGTCGACGTCGCGACGATGGCGCCCCCCGCGGCAGCAGCGGTCGCCAGACCTGCGACGGCCGCCCACGTCAGCCGGTCCTGGCCGACGGTCGGCTCGTCGAGCAGCACCAGGCCCGGTCGATGCGCGATGGCCGTGGCCAACGACAAGCGTCGTTGCTCTCCCCCGGACAACCGATAGGGGTGCGATCCGGCGACGTGTGTCAGACCGAGCAGGTCGAGCAGCGCCTCGGTGTCGACCGCGCGGCCCAGGCGGCCCGGCGTCGCCTCCACCTCGGCTCGCACGGTCGTCGCGACGAACCCGTGCTCCGGCACCTGCGGAACCCAGCCGACATCGGCAGCGAGGGCTCGCGTCCGACGATCGAGCAGTGCTGGTTCCGGCCCGGTGACGACACCGGAGACCGGCTTCACCAAGCCGCCGAATGCGGCCAGGAGGGTGGACTTGCCCGCACCGCTGGGACCGGTCAGGGCAGTGAGTCGTCCCGGATCGAGCCGCGCATCGACGCGGTCGAGCGCACGGGTGGTGGTCGCGCCGCGCATCGAGCGTGATCGCAGGTCGACGGTCAGGTCGCTCCAGGTGATCGCCTCGACCCTGCGGTGCGGTGCCACCTGCGCGGGGTCGATCGTCACCGGCATCGGCGCGTCAAGACCCGGCATCCAGACACCGGCACGTCCCAAGGATTCACGATGCTCGCGCACGAATCGCTGCGGGTCGGCATCGGCGATCACCGTGCCGTCGCTGCTGAGGACGACCACTCGATCGACGAGGTCGAGCCACGGCTCGAGGCGGTGCTCGACCACGATGAGGGTCGCGTCACGGTCGGCGACCGTGCGCGCCACTGCGTCACGGACCGACGACGCGTGCTCGGCATCGAGCATCGAGGTCGGTTCGTCCAGCAGCACCACGTCGGGTCGCATCGCCAGCACACCGGCCAGGGCGAGCCGCTGCAGCTCGCCGCCCGACAGCGCCGACGTGGGGTGGTCGCGGCCCTGTCGAAGACCGACCGCCTCGAGGGCGGCATCGACTCGTCGCCAGATGTCATCACGCCCCAGACCGAGGTTCTCCGGCCCGAAGGCCACATCACGCCCGATGCGTTCGGCCACCACGGCGTCGCCGGGAGTCTGCGGCACCAGTCCCGCTCGGCCGCCCACCCGCACCGTGCCCTCGAGATCGCCGGGCAGCGTCGAGCCCAGCGCGCCCACCAGCGCGTGCAGCACCGTCGACTTGCCGGCCCCACTGGGGCCGGCAAGCAGCACCCGCTCACCGGGTTCGACCCGTAGGTCGAGCCCGGTGATCACCGGTGCCCGACGACCGAGCGGCCGCCAGGTGAATCCCTCGAGCCGGACGGTGCCGGACTCGCCCATCCGGGCAGTGCCAGACTCGCTCAGACCGCTGACCGTTCGTGCACGTCTCGCCCGGGACCGAAGGCATCGAGCACCCCGGCCCTCGCCAGCGCCCGGGTCAGCAACCAGCCTCCGCCACCGGCGATCACGGCTCCGGAGAGCGCGAAGAAGCCGAGATGGGCCAGACGGTCCGAGGCGGAGAAGACGCCCTCGTAGTAGGCGAACCACTCGTAGACCGACTCGATGGCGCCGGCCGCGGCGCCCGCGATCGCCGCGACGGGCAGCGAGAAGCGTCGGTACAGGAACACCGCGAGGATCAGCTCGGCGCCGAGCCCCTGCCAGAAGCCGGAGACCAGCACGCTCATGCCCCACTCGGTGCCACCGGGCACCAGCCCGGACACCGCAGCGGCTGCGATCTCGGTCGCCAGCGCCGCGCCTGGACGTCGAATGATCAGGCCCCCGACGATGCCGGCCATCAGCCACGGCCCGCCGAGCAGGCCGACCGAGGGCGGGTAGGAGAAGACCGCGAGCCCGGACAGGCCCGCGTAGGCCTTGCCCCAGGCCCAGAAGGTGACACCGAGCGCGACCGCCAGCGTGGCGATCGTGACCAGGTCGATGGTGCGATAGCTCATCGCGTCGCGGGCGGTTCGTGAAGTGGTTGCAGAACTCATCGTGACTCCCTTCGCCGGTACTAACCGGTGCAGGTTCAAGGGTCTGCGGCGGATCCGCACTCTCAGCGCCCTCTGCGTGGCGCTCCCCTGTCGTGTGGCACGACTCTAGCCCGGCTTCTCCTCGAGCGCTTCGGCCGCCTTCGAGATGTTCTTCTGCATCGACCCGAAGATGATGCCGTGGAACGGCAGGATCGACCACCAGTACAGGTGGCCGAGCAGGCCTCGGGGCGCGAACAGCGCGCGGTGGTGGAACGTCGTGGTGCCGCCCTCAGTCGAGCCGACCTGCAGCTCCAACCACGCCAGGCCGGGCAGCTTCATCTCCGCCCGCAGGCGCAGCAGGGTGGCGTCGTCGGTCTCCTCGACGCGCCAGAAGTCGAGGACGTCGCCGATCACGAGGTTCCGGGCGTTGCGGCGTCCGCGGCGCAGGCCGGGGCCGCCGAGGAAGCGGTCGAGGATGCCACGCACCCACCACGCCAGCGCCCAGGAGTACCAGCCGTTCGGACCGCCGATGCCCTCGATGACCGTCCAGAGATTCGCCGGCGAGGCGTCGACCTCGCGGGTGCGCTCGTCCTTGTAGAGCGAGCCGCCAGCCCAATCGGGATCGGTCGGCAGTCCCTCCGACGGCGCTCCGACGGTGGAGGCCGACGTCCACCGGGTGGGGACGTCGAGATTCTGGATCTTGGTCAGCGCCAGCTCGACCGACCGGTCGAATCCGATCAGGCCCTCCGGCGGGTCCGGCACGAAGCCCAAGATGTCGTCGTCGGTGGCCACCACGGTGTTCTTCAGCGACTCCACCAGGGGCCTGGCCAACGAGGCGGGGACGGGCGTGATGAGCCCGACCCAGTGACTGGACAGCCCCGGCGACAGCACCGGGACCGGCAGGACGCGACGCTTGGGCAGGCCCGCGACGGCGGCGTACCGCTGCATCATCTCGAAGTAGGTCAGCACGTCGGGGCCGCCGATGTCGAAGGCGCGGTTGACGTCAGCGGGCAGGTCGGCGCAGCCCACCAGGTAGCGCAGGACGTCGCGCACCGCGATCGGCTGGACCTCGGTGTGCACCCACTTCGGAGTGATCATCACCGGCAGACGCTCGGTCAGGTAGCGCAGCATCTCGAACGACGCAGAACCCGATCCGATGACGACGCCGGCTTGCAGCACGACGGTCGGCACGTTGGACGCGAGCAGGACCGTGCCGACCTCGTGGCGCGATCGCAGGTGCTCGGAGAGCTCTTCGGCCTCGGGATCCATGCCGCCGAGGTAGACGATGCGCTGGACACCTGCCGCCTCCGCCTCGGCGGCGAAGGTCTCGGCGATAGCGCGCTCGGTCGCGACGAAGTCCTCACCGGCGCCGATGGAGTGCAGCAGGAAGAAGGCGACGTCCACACCCTGGAGGGCTAGTCGCACCTCGTCGGCGTGCGCCGCGTCAGCCCGGACGATCTCGACGTCATCAGCCCAGTCGCGCGCCTGGGCCTTGCGCGGGTCGCGAACCATGACGCGCACGTCGTGCCCGGCGGCGAGCAGCTCGGGCACGAGCCGCCCACCCACGTAGCCAGTCGCTCCGGTCACCAGGCTTCGCGTCATGTCCTCAGTCAACGGGACACGCGGTCAGCCCGCAGGTCACCGAGGCAGCAGATCGTTCCGTTCGAACATCGCTGCGGTGTCCCGAGCTGACGGGGAACCGTGGTCGGGGTCGGCTCCACCGGCCAGCAGGACGGCCACCACGGCGTCCTCGCCCTTGAAGATCGCGCCGGCCAGGGGCGACTGGCCGCGGTCGTTGAGGCGGTCCACGTCGGCCCCCCGATCGATCAGGGCCTGCACGGTCGCGGCGTGTCCGTTGTAGGCCGCGAGCATCAGCAGGGTGTTGCCGTCGGGTCCGGTCAGGTCCGCCGGCACGGACCGGTCGACCAGCTCGGCCAACGACTCGGTGTCACCGGTGCGAGCGAGGTCGAGCACCTGGTGGGCCAGCTCGACCAGCTGCGGGTCGAGGTCTTCGGGGTCACTCACGCACCCGAGCCTATGGGGCTGACGTGTGGGCGTGAGCCATGATGGCTGCATGTCCGTGCGCACCCCTGACCCGAATCCCGGCTGGCTCTCCGACATCGCCCTGGAGGAGACGCGTTCGCGCGTGCCGATCCTTTACGTCGAAGCCGTGCCCGTGCGCGTCGACTCCTTGGGCCTGGTCGAGTCCGTCGGCGTGCTGCTGCGCGGATCGGCGACCGGCGAGATGACGCACACGCTCGTCTCGGGCCGGGTCATGCACGGCGAGTCGGTGCGCGAGGCGCTGATGCGCAACCTCGAGAAGGATCTCGGACCCACCGCGTTCCCGCAGCTCCCCGTCAGCACCGTCCCGTTCACGGTGGGCGAGTACTTCCCGCTGCCTGGCGTCTCGCCCTTGCACGATCCGCGACAGCACGCGGTCGCGCTGACCTACGTCGTGCCGGTCACCGGTGACTGCGCTCCGCGCCAGGACGCGCTCGAGCTCAGCTGGTTGACCCCCGACGAGCTGATGCGGCGCGAGATCCTCGACAACATGGAGGGCGGCCGCGGCGCGCTCGTCCGCGAGGCCCTGGCCCACCTCGGCGCACTCCCAGCGTGACCCTCCGGGTCCGCGAGGCAGGTCCGTCAGATCTCAAGGCGATCCTGGCGCTGACCGTCGAGGACTCGCAGCACTACTTCGACGAGCCCGATCACGTCACCGAGAACCAGCGGGCCGCACTCGCCGAGATCACCGCCGATCCGAACCAACAGATGCTGGTCGGTGAGGTCGATGACCCCGCGCTCTCCAGGACTGTCGTGTGCACGGCGCAGGTGACGTGGATGCGCATGCTCGCGTCCGACGGCGGCCTGTACTGCCAGGTCGAGGCGGTCCGCACCGCAGCGGCTCGTCGCGGCGAGGGAATCGGCGCAGCCCTGATGACGCACATCGAGGACGCCGCCCGAGCACGCGGAGCGGCGCGCATCCAGCTGACGTCCAACCGGGCGCGCACCCGCGCCCATGCCTTCTACGAGCGTCTCGGCTACGACGCCAGTCACGTCGGGATGAAGAAGTACCTCTAGAGCGAACCCGTTCCGAGCACCGAAGCGGTGGCCCTGTCCGGGAAGTCCGACGGCCGACAGCGTCACCGCCCCCGGGCTGACCGGCCGGCGATCAGTACGGTGAATCCACCATGTCCGACCAGGCTCCCACCACCCCGGCGCCGAACCGGTGGTTGATGCTCGCGGTGTCGATGACCGGACAGATCGCCGGCACGTTGTTCGTCAACGCCGCCCCGTTCCTGATTCCCTACCTGGTGCGTGAGCGGGGGCTGAGCCTCGTGCAGGCCGGCTTCGTCGCCTCGGCCCCCCTGCTCGGCATCACGCTGACGCTGTTCGCATGGGGCATCGTCGTCGACCGGCTGGGCGAGCGGTTCTCGATGGTCACCGGCCTGGGTCTCGTGACTCTCGCGGCCCTCGCCGCGGCGTGGTCGGACTCCTTGGTCGCCCTGGCCGCGTTCCTGCTCATCGGAGGAGCGGCCGGTGGCAGCACGAACTCGGCCAGCGGTCGCATCGTGGTCGGCTGGTTCCCGCCGCACCGGCGCGGCTTCGCCATGGGCATCCGGCAGACCGGACTGCCGCTGGGTGTCGGACTGGCCGCCGTGCTGGTGCCCAACCTCGTCGCCGCACGCGGCCTCACCACGACGCTGCTCGTGATCGCCGGCGCCTGCGCCGTCGGCACCGCCCTCTGCGCCGTCCTGATCGTCGACCCTCCTCGCCCGGACCGTGCCGCTGCCGAGTCGCAGCAACACCTGGCCAGCCCGTATCGCGGAGATCGGCGGCTCGCTCGCATCCACCTGGTCTCGATGATGCTGGTGGTGCCGCAGTTCACGGTCTGGACCTACATGCTGGTCTGGCTGATCGACACCAAGGACTGGACGACGCACTGGGCCAGCATCCTCGTGGCGGTCACCCAGCTGCTCGGAGCCGCGGGCCGCATCGGCGTCGGGGCGTGGTCGGACCGCGCGGGCAGTCGGCTGGTGCCGTTGCGCCAGGTCGCGATCATCGCCGCCGCGACCATGCTGCTGCTCGGCGCGACCGAGGCCACGCCGGTCGCGATCGCCCTGATCGTCCTCGCCACCGTGGTGACCGTCGCCCCCAACGGCCTGGCATTCACCGCGGTGGCCGAGATCGGCGGTCCGTTCTGGTCCGGGCGTGCGATGGGCATCCAGAACACCGGTCAGTACCTGGTGTCGGCGATCGTCCCGCCGGTCGTGGGCGCCTTGATCACCGGACTCGGCTATGGCTGGGCCTTCGCCCTGGTTGCCGTGTTCCCGCTCGCCGCGATCGCCCTGGTGCCGGTGCGCGATGAGGCTTCCGCCGGCCGCTGAATCGTCGTAGCGTCGCGACATGTGCCGCAACATCGTCCCGCTGAACAACTTCGAGCCCGCCGCGACCGACGCAGAGTGCCACGACGCCGCCCTGCAGTTCGTCCGCAAGATCGCAGGAACCACCAAACCGAGCCAGGCGAATCAGGCGACCTTCGACGCCGCCGTCGAGGAGATCGCCCGGAGCACGCGCGCCCTGATCGACGGGCTCGTCACCACCGCTCCGCCCAAGAATCGTGAGGCCGAGGCGGACAAGCGCAAGGCTCGATCCGCCGAGCGCTACGAGGCGATCCGGGTGTTCCAGCAGACCAAGCGCGAGGCCGCCAGCACCAACGGCTCCGAGAGGTGAGGGAGCGGTGACTCTGCGTCCCATCCCGGGGCTTGTAGGGACGCCACGCCACCGGCCCCTGTGACACACGAGCCCGCTGGGAGTGCTGAGGACCCAGCGACTCACGGGATCCACCATGCGGACAGCCGCACCTCCCCCAGAGAGTCACGCCCCGCTCACGTCCCCAGCCCGGCGAAGCCGGATCCCCAGGCGTTCTACGTCAACCGACCAACCAGCTCGCGGCCCAGCGCCGTCCCGGAGAGCCACGCACCCTCGACCTTCGGCTGCGGACCCCAGCCGTCACCGCAGGCACCGATCATCCGATCGCTGAGCAGGAAGGGTGCGTCGCGCGCATGCTCGGCCGGCTTGGCGAGCGACCACCGATGCACGTGGGTCCGACGAGGCGCGTCCTCGAGCGACAGCACCCGGGCGAGCGCCTCGACCATCTCGGGGCGGGCTGCCTCCGGCACCTCCAGGTGCTGGGCGGCGAACTCGGAAGTGGAGTGCGCGACCAGCACCGGGGCACCGTCCCCGCGACGACGGCCGTCGTCGGCGACGAAGTCGAGCACGGGGTCCTCGTTGACGAAGGCACCGTCGAACCCGGGGTCGATCGTGCGCGCCCACTCCCGGTCGGCGTAGGTCGCCGCCAGGGCGAGCACCGGGTCGCTGCCGCGATCGAGGGCGTCGACCTCGGGGGCGTCGTCGGCGAGCAGGCGCAGCGCCTGGGTGTCGGGCATGGCCAGCACGACCGCTGAGGCGTGCGCGCGATCGACGATGAGTCGCGATCCCGAGGGCGCCACTCGCTGCACCGTCTGGTGGCGCACGTCGAGTCCCGTGGCGAGCTCCTCGACCAGGGTGCGCAGACCGCCGGGCGTGCCCCAGCGCATCGGCCCGGTCTTCACCGACGGCTCGGCGTCGGGGGCGAGCACGTGGAAGGAGTCGGTCCAGGGGCGGGCGAGACCCGCGTCCTGCCAGCGCTCGACCACGGCGCCGAATCGGTCGTCGGAGGCTGACCCACCGTCATCAGAGAGGGTGAAGTACGACGCCCCGAGGTCGACCGGGCGGTCCCCGAGACGTCGCGTGGCCATCCGGCCACCGACCCGACGGCCACGGTCGAGCACCACCACGGGAAGTCCGGCGTCCGCGAGCGTTCGGGCACAGGCCACGCCAGCGATGCCGGCTCCGACCACGATGACTGGATCCACCTGCCCAGCCTGTCAGGTTCTCGACCCGACCGCCGCCGCGACGGTGTCTCGCATCACGGTCTGACCGCTTTGGGTCCCCTAACCCGACGGCAGCACCCCCGAGCGATTAGTGTCACCCCTACTGTCAAGGTCCGCTCTGCACCCGAAAAGAGGCCTCCATGCAGGTCGCCGCGATCGTCATCTCGCTGCTGTTCACCGTTGTTGCCGTCCCCCTGACCATCCTCGCGGTCCGCTCGATGCTTGCGGTGCTGCGCACCGGTCAGCCGACGGTGGGTCGCACGGACCAGCCGATGAAGCGCACGGTCAACATGCTCATCGAGACCGTCGGCCACACGCGCATGCTGCAGCGTCCGTGGATCGGGGCGCTCCACTGGTTCGTGTACGCGGCGTTCATCATCCTCAGCACATCGGTCGCACAGGCGTTCTTCCAGCTGTTCGACGCCGAGTTCGTCTGGCCCCTCATCGGCCACTTCTTCTTGTACGAGTGGATCGCCGAGGGCCTTGGTCTGCTCGGAACGCTCGCGATCCTCCCGCTGATCGTCTATCGACAGGTCATCCACCCGCGCCGCCTCGGCCGCAAGAGCCGCTTCTTCGGCTCGAGCTTCAGCCAGGCCTACTTCGTCGAGTTCATGGTGCTGCTGGAGAGCTCGGCCATCTTGTTCATCCGCGGCGCCGAGTACAACCTGTACCAGGCACGCGGCGGCGAGGACGCCGAGAAGTACGCCAACGGCTTCCACTTCCCGATCGCGCAGTACGTCGGGAACCTGTTCCCCACCGGCGAGGCGTCGATCGGGACGCTCGAGAACATCATCTACGTGATCGCTGCGATCAAGATCGTGTCCGCGATGATCTGGTTGATCGTGATCGCCCGCACCCTGACCATGGGCATCGCCTGGCACCGGTTCACCGCGTGGCCGAACATCTGGTTCAAGCGTCAGGCGGACGGCAGCACGGCCCTCGGTGGCCTCGAGCCGATCCGGATCAACGGCAAGGCCCTCGACATGGACGCGCTGGAGGACCTCGAGGAGGAGGACTTCGAGAAGCTTGGCGTCGGCAAGGTCGAGGACTTCTCCTGGAAGGGCATCCTGGACTTCACCACCTGCACCGAGTGTGGCCGCTGCCAGAGCCAGTGTCCCGCCTGGAACACCGAGAAGCCGCTGTCGCCCAAGCTGTTGGTCATGGGCCTGCGGGAGCATGCCTATGCCAAGGCCGAGCTGTCGGCGATCCCGGAGGCGGACCGGACCGAGGAGCAGGTCAAGGAGCTGGAGCGCCCGTTGATCGGTGACGAGGCCGCGTACGGCGTCATCGACCCCGACGTCCTGTGGTCGTGCACCAACTGTGGTGCCTGCGTCCAGCAGTGCCCGGTCGACATCGAGCACGTCGACCACATCGAGGACATGCGCCGCTTCCAGGTGCTGGTGGAGAGCAACTTCCCCACCGAGCTGAACAACATCTTCAAGGGTCTGGAGCGCAAGGGAAACCCGTGGGGCATGGATCCCAAGAGCCGCATGGACTGGGCCAAGGGGCTGGATTTCGAGGTCAAGCAGGTCGGCGTGGACGTGGAGTCGCTCGACGAGGTCGACTGGCTGTTCTGGGTCGGTTGTGCCGGCGCGTTCGAGGATCGCGCCAAGAAGACGACACAGGCCGTGGCCGAGCTGCTCGACACGGCGGGCGTCTCGTTCGCGGTGCTGGGCGATGGCGAGACCTGCACCGGCGATCCGGCCCGTCGTGCGGGCAACGAGATCGTGTTCATGCAGCTGGCGATGGAGAACGCCGAGGTCTTCAAGGAGACGAAGGTCAAGAAGGTCGTGTCGACCTGTGCGCACTGCTTCAACACGTTGAAGAATGAGTACGCCGAGTTCGGTGTCGAGTTGGAGGTCGTGCACCACACGCAGCTGCTGAACCGTCTGGTGCGCGAGGGCAAGCTCAAGCCGGTTGCGCCGTCGACGGAGGAGAGCAAGAAGATCACGTACCACGACCCCTGCTTCCTGGGTCGTCACAACCAGGTCTATGAGCCCCCGCGCGAGCTGTTGCAGGTCATTCCGGGTGCGGAGTTCACCGAGATGCCGCGCAACTCGGAGAAGTCGTTCTGCTGTGGCGCCGGCGGCGCCCGCATGTGGATGGAGGAGAACCTCGGGTCGCGCATCAACGTGAACCGCGCCGAGGAGGCCATCGCCACGGGCGCCGATCAGATCGCCGTGGGCTGCCCGTTCTGCCGGGTCATGCTGTCCGACGGTCTGACGCTCAAGCAGAGCGAGGGCGAGGCTCGCGAGGAGGTCGAGGTGCTCGACGTCGCGCAGATGTTGCTGGCCTCGATCAAGCGCAAGCCGACTGCTGCGGACACGGCCGCTGTGGGGTCGGAGGCCGAGACGGCGACTGCGGGGGCTGCCACCGAGGCGGACTCGGCCTCATCCAGCACCGAGGCGGACTCGGCCTCATCCAGCACCGAGGCGGAGCCCGATGCGGCCGACGAGGCGAACCCCGAGTCGGTCACCGAGACCGCCGATGTCGGCGCCGCCGCCGAGGCGCACACCGAGGGTGACGAGATCTCGAGCGAGACGCCCACGGATGCCGAGGCAGCGGTCGAGCACGACGTCGAGGTCGACGCCAAGGGTGCGGCTGACCCGCTGACCACCGAGCCGGAGGCGACCAAGAGTTCAGAGCCGGAGGCGACCAAGGCTCCCGAGCCGGAGGCGACCAGCGAGCCTGGCCAGGCCGAGACCGACGAGCGCGAGGCGTCGGACAAGGAGGATGCTGCCTGGGCCAATGTCGGCGCGGTGAACACCGACGACGCGCCAGCGGAGACGGCATCTACGACCGATCCGGAGCCGGGCGACTCGGAGAATCCCGAGGCCGAGTCGGTGCCCGAGGAGTCCGATGACGAGCCGGAGGTTCCGGCCACGTCGGAGCCCGAAGGGTCTCCGGCCGAGGAGGTCAGCGACGTTCCGGACGAGGACGAGCCGGTCGACGGTGACGCTCGCGAGGAGGAGAAGCAGGCCTCCGAGACGAGCCTCGCCTCGAGCGACGACGCCGATGACCGCGAGGCGTCCGAGAAGGAGAAGGCCGCCTGGGCGAACGTCGGCCCGGTGCAGACCGACGACGCGCCAGCGGAGACGGCGTCCACGACCGATCCGGAGCCGGGCGACTCGGAGAATCCCGAGGTCGAGTCGGTGCCCGAGGAGTCCGACGACGAGCCGGAGGTTCCGGCCACGTCAGAGCCCGAAGGGTCACCGGCCGAGGAGGTCACCGGCGTCCCGGACGAGGACGAGCCGGTCGACGGTGACGCTCGCGAGGAGGAGAAGCGGGCCGCCGAGACCGACGAGACCTCGACCGAGGTGACCGGCGAGGTCGTCTCGATCGAGGACGGTTCCGATCCCGATCCGGTCGATGCCGATGTCGCGCCGTTGACGGAGGCGAATCCCAGCGGCAAGGATCTGAGCTCTTCGGCCACCGACGTGGTGCCGGACCCCGAGAACAAGAAGTCGGACGGGTAGCGGGGCCGAGCAGACGGGAACGGGTCATGACGCACGTCGACACCCTCGTGGTGGGTGCCGGCGTGTCGGGGCTCACGGCGGCTCGGCTGCTGGCCGATGCGGGCCAGACCGTGATCACCCTCGAGGCACGCGATCGCGTGGGTGGCCGGGTGCACACCGATCGTGGGTCCGGGTGGTTGACGGACCTGGGCGCGTCGTGGATCCACGGCATCACCGACAACCCCCTCGCCGACCTGGTGCGGGGCTGGTCGATGCCCACGGTGGAGTTCACGGTCGGCAGCTATCAGCCGGACGGGCGTGCCATCGCGTACTACGACCCCGCTGGTCGGCGGCTCGGCGACGACGACGCTGCGGCGTTCGGCGCTGACGTGCGCGCGGCAGATGAGGCGCTCGCCGGTGCCGTCGAGGGCTCTTTCCCAGGCAGCTCGTTCGGCGAGGCGATCGAGGTGGCGCTCAGCACGCTGGGCTGGAACGAGGACCGCACCGAGCGGGTGCGCGAGTTCCTCCGTCACCGTGCCGAGGAGCAGTACGGGGTCAGTGCCGATCTGCTGGACGCGCACGGACTCGACGACGATGCGGTCGACGGTGACGAGGTGGTCTTGCCCGAGGGGTTCGACGCGCTGCCCGCTCGACTGGCCGAGGGCCTGGACGTGCGACTCGAGCACGTCGTCAGTCGTGTCCGGTGGAGCGAACATGGCGTCGAGGTCGTGACGAGCCGGGGCGAGCTCACCGCCGATCGGGCGGTCGTGACCGTGCCGGTCGGCCTCCTGAAGTCGGGCGCGCTCGAGCTCGACCCTCCCCTTCCCCCGTCTCACGCGCGGGCCCTGGACGGATTGGAGATGAACGCCTTCGAGAAGGTGTTCCTGCGCTTCGACGCCGCCTTCTGGGACGAGGACGTCTATGCCGTGCGCCGGCAAGGGCCGGCCGGCCTGTGGTGGCACTCCTGGTACGACCTCACCCGTCTGCACGATCAACCCACGTTGCTGACCTTCGCCGCCGGCCCCTGCGCCGAGGCGATCCGCGGCTGGACCGACGAGCAGGTGGTCGCCTCGGTGCTGGAGTCGCTGCGTGGGATCTACGGTGATCGGGTCACCGATCCCGTCGAGGTGCGGATCACCCACTGGCAGGACGATCCCTGGACCCACGGTTCGTACGCCTACATGACGCTCGGCTCCACGCCCGAGGACCACGACCGTCTCGCCGAACCCATCGGCGGGGTGCTCCACCTGGCCGGGGAGACCACGTGGGCCGAGGACCCGGCCACGGTGACTGCGGCCTTCCGGTCCGGACACCGGGCCGCCGAGAACATCCTCGGACGCACCCTGGACCTTCCCACGTGAACGAGGCCACGCGCTGCCCCTGCCTCAGCGGCCTGACCTACGACGTCTGCTGCGGGCCGCTGCACGCCGGCGTGGCGAGGGCTCGGACGGCTGAGCAGCTCATGCGGTCGCGCTACAGCGCCTTCGCGACCGGTGACCCTGCCTACCTGCTGGCCACGTGGCACCCGACCACCCGCCCGAAGGACCTCGAGCTCGACGAGACGATCCGCTGGTACCGCCTCGACATCGTGGCCACGACGGCCGGCACGCCGTTCGACACGTCGGGCACGGTCGAGTTCGAGGCATTCCGCAAGGGCCCTGGCGGCGCCGGCTCCCAGCACGAGGTGAGCAGCTTCGTTCGCGAGGACGGGCAGTGGTTCTACGTCGACGGCCACCGCTGATCGGGCTCAGTACTCCCGGCAGGCGTCGCCGCCCAGAGCGGCGAGACCCTCCCGATCCCCCGGACCCCAGTCGTCGATGCCCGGACGACCTCGCGGCGCCATGAGCTCGTCCTCGGCATCGACGTGGCCGAGGCCGACCAGGTGCCCCAGCTCGTGCAGCACCACGCCACGCGCGGAGACCCATCCGCCCGGCCGACGCAGCACGTCGGCGAGCTGGGGGCCGTCGAGCGTCACGGCTCCGGTGTCGAACCACGGGCTGCCGCGCGTCGAGACGCTGCCGCCGATGCCGGCCACCGAACCTTCGAGAGCCTCGACCTCGTCGGGATCGCTCCACGCGATCAGCACCGGATCCTGCGAACCCGGCACGGATCCGCGCTGATCGGAGGGAGCCTCGTCGGTGACACCGTCCTGGACGAATGTCAGGCCCGTGGCCGCCGTCACCGAGTCGAGCGCCTGCTGCAGCATCTCGTCGGCACCTTCGATGGCGGTCCGCGGGTTGACGACCACGTGGATCGGGGCGCACGGGTCGTAGCGCACCGGCTCGCCGTCGACCTCGCGCAAGAACTCGTGCGGGCCCGTTGTCTGCACCTGCGGGGGCAGCGCGAGCGGCTCCGCGCTCGCATCGACCGGCCGATCGAAGCCGATCCCTCCGCCGAGCCGCGCCTCGATCGTCGGCGCCAGCGAGACGCCGAGGATCACGACCACCACCATCGTGACGGCGGCGGTCGCGCGGCGGCCGAGGGAGAACATGCCACCAGTGTCGGCGACGCACCCTGACCCCACCTCCCCAACCTGCTGGCCCCGCTCGCTGGCGGGTCAGGCGTCCCGGCGACGCAGCAGCACGTAGGCGAGCACCACCAGCGCTGCGGCCTCCGCGACGAACACCGCGAACCCGGTCCAGGGATCGAGCAGGTTCGGGTTGAACGGCACCGGCGACGCGATCGACGACCCGGCGTTGCCCGGCAGCAGCTTGACCACCCACTCGCCGAACGTGCCGGGGATCAGGTTGGCCATGTTGCCCAGGACCAGCATCACGGCCAGCACGACCGAGATCGTCGCCGCCGTGTTGCGAAGGATGAAGCCCACCGCCATGGTGCACAGAGCGATGCCGGCCAGGAGCAACCCGTTGCCATACATCGAGCGGGCGACCCCTCCCTCCAGACGCAGCCCGATCCCTTCGTTCTCGAGGAACGGGTTGGCACCCAGGTAGCCGACCAACGCGGTCGTGGTGCCGAGCACGAACATCAGCCCCGCGAGCAGGACGGCCTTGGCGGCCAGCACCCGACCGCGCGACGGCACGGCGGTGAGCGTCGACCGGATCATCCCGGTGCCGTACTCATTGGTCACGACGACTGCCGCGAGGACCACGGTGGTGATCTGGGCGATCATCATGCCCCAGGTGATGAACGATCCGGGCGACTCCTGCGCGTCCGGCGACGCGAGCGTCTCGGCCTGGGACCAGCAGATCACGATGGTCAGACCCGCGCCCAGCACGAAGGTGGCGATCATGATCCACCGCGTGGATCGCACCGTGACCAGCTTGATCCACTCCGCATGGAGCGCCTGGGTGAAACCGGTGCGGGGCGCCGTGTCAGTGGCGTTCATGCGACAGCTCCTTCGGTGAGCGTGCGGTACTCGACGGTGTCGGCGGTCAGGGTCATGAAGGCGTCCTCGAGGGAGGACTGCACCCGCGTCAGCTCGTGCACCGTGAGTCCCGCACGGCCCACGCGGTCGCCGACACCGGCTGCATCGAGGCCCATGACGCGCAGGCGATGCCCGTCGGGGACGATCTCGACGTCGGGGCCAGCCAGCGCGGACGCGACTGCTGCGAGATCCGGTGCGGCGACCCGCACGTACGACGAGGCGTGCGCGGTCATGAAGTCGTTCATCGAGCAGTCCGCGAGGATCCGGCCACGCCCGATCACGATCAGGTGGTCGGCCATCAGGGCCATCTCCGACATCAGGTGGCTCGACACGAACACCGTGCGCCCCTCGTCGGCCAGACGTCGAGCGAGTTGTCGGACCCATCGGATGCCCTCGGGATCGAGGCCGTTGACCGGCTCGTCGAGCACGACGACCGAGGGGTCGCCGAGCAACGCCGCCGCGATGCCCAGCCGCTGGCCCATGCCGAGCGAGAAGGTACCGGCCCGGTGACGAGCGACCGATTCGAGCCCGACGGCCTGCAGCACCTCACCCACCCGCGATGCCGCGATGCCGTTGCTGGCGGCGAGCCACCGCAAGTGGTCCCTCGCCGGACGGCCCGGGTGAATGGCGTGCGCGTCGAGCAGGGCGCCGATCTCGCGCAGCGGCGCCGGCGAGTCGGCATAGCTGCGACCGTTCACGGTCACCACCCCACTGGTCGGGGCGTCCAGGCCGAGGAGCATGCGCATGGTCGTCGACTTGCCCGCACCGTTGGGTCCGAGGAAGCCGGTGACGCGGCCGGGCTCGACGACGAAGTCGATGCCGGCGACCGCGGTCGTTCCGGCGAAGGTCTTGGTGAGGTTCTGTGCATGGATCATGCCGACAGCGTGGCGGCAGCGGGCCCGTGCGCACATCAGGGACAACCCCGCATCAGTCCCTGACCCGACCCTGACACCGGAGTCGATACCGTGGCGACGTGACCGCGACAGACCCCCTCCCCGGATCGCCCGAGTGGCGGCACGATCGACGACGCCAGCTGATCGACCTCGCAGCCCGCTCGCGCCGCGACGTGGGCTTCGGCTGGCTCGACGACTCGGGCCGCGACGACACGACCCACGGGCTCGACCTGTGGATCAACGCGCGCATGACCTACGTCTTCTCGATCGCCGCGCTCCTCGACATCCCCGGCTCCGCCGACCTGGCGGCGCACGGGATCGCGGCGCTCCGGACGGCCCTGCACGACGACGAGCACGGCGGCTGGTTCGACGCGCTGGCGCCCGATGGATCGGCCCCGGACCTGGACGGATCGGGTGGGGCCAAGCGGTGCTACGGCCACGCGTTCGTGCTGCTGGCCGGAGCCTCCGCGGCCTCGGCCGACATCACCGGAGCCGCCGAGCTGTTCGAGGAGGCACAGCAGGTCCACGCCACACACTTCTGGGACGACGAGGCCGGGCGGTGTGTGGAGGAGCTCTCCCGCGACTGGTCGTCGGTCGATGACTACCGCGGCGCCAACTCCAACATGCACACCGTCGAGGCCTACCTGTTCACCGCCGACGTCACCGGCGACCCGGTCTGGCTCGAGCGGGCTTCCGCGATCTGCGGCCAGATCATCGGCCTGACGGCACGCGCTCATCAGTGGCGCATCCCCGAGCACTACGACCGCGACTGGAACCCGGTGCTCGACCTCAACCGGGACCGGCCCGACGACCCGTTCCGCCCGTTCGGCGCCACCCCCGGGCACGCCTTCGAGTGGGCCCGTCTCGTGCTCCAGGTCGACGCTGCCGCGGACACGCCGACGCCGTGGCGCCTTGAAGCGGCCCAGCACCTGTTCGCTCGTGCGGTCGACGACGTCCTCGACCCCGACACCGCGCTGCTGCCGTACACGACGGACTGGAACGGCGCGGTGGTCGTGGCCGAGCGGTTCCACTGGGTCGTCGCGGAGGCCGCGCAGGCGGCCGATTCCCTGGCGCGGGTGACCGGCGACGCCCTGTACTCCGGGCTCGCCGACCGGTGGTGGTCCGAGATCGACGCCCATCTCATCGATGCCGACGGATCGTGGCGGCACGAGCTGTCACCGACTCTTGGCGCGTCGGATCGCACGTGGCGCGGTCGTCCCGACGCCTACCATGGCGTCAACGCCCTGACCCTTCCCGATCTACCCCTGTCCCCCACCGCGACTGTCGCACTCGGAGGTTCGCCCAGATGACGGTGCTCGTGGTCGGTGAGGCCCTGGTCGACATCGTGCAGCGCGACGACGGCAGCGCGGAGTCGCACGCAGGCGGCTCTCCGTACAACGTGGCGCGCGGCCTGGCACGGCTCGGCGTGCAGTCCCACCTGGCCTGCCAGTTCGCCGATGACGAGAACGGGCACCTGCTGGCCGAGGGGCTCGAGGCGTCCAAGGTCAGCCACGCCGGCCCCGATCCCACCGTGCACCGCACGTCGACGGCGGTCGCCCGCCTGGATCACGACGGCGCCGCCAGCTACACCTTCGACCTCACGTGGGCGCCGCAGACACTTCCCGATCCCAGCGACTTCGACGCCGTCCACGTCGGCTCCCTCGGCACCCTCATCGAGCCGGGCGCTGCGCAGGTCGCCGAGCTCGTGGTGACGGCCGACGTGCTTGGAATCCCTGTGTCGTTCGACCCCAACATCCGCTCGTCGGTCGTCGCGGACCCGTCGGTCTGGCAGGCCGTGTTCGCCCGGTTCGCCCCGTACGCCCGCATCGTCAAGATGAGCGACGAGGACGCAGCCGTCCTGTTCCCCGACGTCTCGCCCCCCGACCTCGCCCGCCGCCTCGCATCCGAGGGCGCACTGGTGGCGATCACCCAGGGCGCCGGCGGGGCACTCATCGCCCACCACGGCGAGCTGGCGGTCATCGAGGCACCCACGGTCACCGTCGTCGACACCATCGGCGCTGGCGACACGTTCATGGCCGCGATGCTGGCCTGGAGCGCCGCCTACGACTGGCCGGCCGCAGCCGAGCTCGACGTGACCGAGCTGTTCGACCTCGGCACCTACGCCGCCCAGGCCGCCGCCATCACCGTCTCAAGAGCCGGCGCAGATCTCCCCTGGCTCGAAGAGCTCGACGGGTAGAGCCCCGGGGGTAGAAGCCCCAACTTTTGTAGCGGTACGCATGCTTCAGCCCTGGCGGTCTCAACCGGTAGTTGCAAGATCTTTGTAACTACCGGAGGTGGAAGATGCCTGGTTCTCGTTTGCTCGAGTCTGAGCGGGTGGCGATCGAGCGTGGGCTGGATGCTGGTCTGACTCAGGCGCAGATCGCCGTGGTGTTGGGGCGCTCGCCGGCCACTGTTTCGCGTGAGGTCCGGCGCGGTGGCGGGAAGCGTTCTGCGCGTCGTGGGGTGGCCTTGATGGGTAGGCCTCGCCGGTATCGCGCTGACCGTGCGCAGCAGTTCGCGCTCGTTCGTGGACGTCGGCCCAAGCCCTGCAGGGTGGTCGGGGCCCTGGCAGCGGTCGTGACCGGGTTGCTGGAAGCGGACTGGTCGCCGCAGCAGATCGCGGCGATGTTGCCCAAACTGTTCCCTGACGATCAGGCTATGTGGGTGAGTCACGAGACGATCTACCAGTCGTTGTTCGTCCAGACGCGCGGAGAGTTGCGACGTGAGCTGGCCGCGCATCTGCGCACGGGCCGAACCCGCCGCAAACCCCACGGGACGGTGGAAAGACGCGGAAAGCTCAAGGGAATGATGCCGATCTCGCAGCGACCAGCAGATGCCGAAGACCGTGCTGTCCATGGCCACTGGGAGGGCGATCTGATCCTGGGCGCGGTCGGCAAGGGCGCGATCATCACCTTGGTCGAACGCCACTCACGGTTCGTGTTGTTGGCACCGTTAAACACCAACCACACCGCCACTGACACCCGCGAGCAGCTCACCGCCTTGATCAGCCGGCTGCCGTTGGAGCTGCGCAAATCGCTAACGTGGGACCAGGGCCGCGAGATGGCCCAGCACGCCGAGTTCAGCATCGAGACCGGCCTCCCGGTGTTCTTCTGCGACCCACACTCGCCCTGGCAACGCGGGTCGAACGAGAACACCAACGGGCTGCTGCGTCAGTACTGGCCCAAGGGCTCCGACCTACGCCACGTCACGCAGGCCGAGTGCGATGCGATCGCCCTGCGCCTCAACACCCGACCCCGTCAGACCCTGAACTGGCAGACTCCAGCACAAGCACTCGACCGAGCGCTACTTGCAACAGCCGGTTGAGATCGCCCCTGGTTTGGCCTGCCTACCGCTACAAAAGTTGGCTCACCGGCCCCTCCGGGCTGGGCGGGCTCCTCGACGGGCCACGCACCTCGCGGCTGTTGCCGCTCCTTCGGCCAGTGACTCCCGGGGGTCCTGGTTCCGCGTCCAGACGCTGAGGAAGCCGGCGCAGAAGGCGTCACCGGCTCCCGTCGTGTCGATGACGTCGGCGGGGTCGGCCCGGACCGTCGCACTGCCGAACCGTGCCCCCTCGGCGCCGCGAGTCTCGACGACCCCGGCGAGATCGAGGGACAAGAACCGCTGCTCGTCCTCGTTGGGGAACACCAGATCAGCAGCGGCGAACCACTGCGTGGCGACCTCGCGGCCCGTCGTCTCCAGGAAACCGAGCGAGCTGGGGTCGATGCTGACCCCCACGCCCCGGCGACGCGCCTCGGCCATCGCTGCGACCGCCACTGGCCGGGTCGCGTCGTCGAAGAACGAGTAGCCGGTCAGGTGCAGCCACGCGACGTCGTCCCAGGCGTCGAGGAGATGCGACTCGGCGAGGGTCGAGTTGGCGGCGCGATCCACGAACATGGTGCGGTCGGCGGCGTCGTCCAGGGTCAGCACGATGGTCGCGGTGGGCAGGTCGGGGTCGCCGCTGATGCGCGCGTCGACGCCGTGCGCAGTGAGCGCGTCGACGTGCCGCTGCACCCCGTCGGTGCCGGCGCGTCCCACGAACCGCACGCCCATGCCGAGGTGGCCCAACCAGGCGGCCACATTGGCCGCCGATCCGCCGCACGTCATGCGGATCTCGGACTCGGTGTCGCTGGCCGGATTGATGCGACCGAGCGGTCGTACGCCGATGTCGTCGACGACATCACCGATGATGAGGATCATCTCCCACTCCAGGACGTGGCGATGGCCGCCGCCACCCGGATGTTGTTTTCGGCGATCAGCAGGTTGACCGCGAGACTGTCGCCGCCGGTGAGGTCGACGATGGTCTGCAGCAGGAACGGCGTGACCTCCTTGCCGACCAGGCCCTGCTCGTCGGCCATGCGCAGTGCGTCGGTGAGCGCGCGATCGTGCACCGCGGGGTCGAGCTGCTGATCGAGCGGCAGGGGGTTGGCCACGACGATGCCGGCTCGCTGGCCGAGGGCGTCGCGCGCGGACATCACGGCGGCGACCTCGTCGGGACCGTCGACACGCCAGTCGAGGTCGTGGCCGGAGTCGGTGAGCCAGAAGCTCGGGAAGGTCTCCGTGCCGTAGCCGAGCACAGGAACACTGAGGGTCTCGAGACGTTCGAGCGTGGCCCCGATGTCGAGGATCGACTTCACCCCGGCCGACACGACGGTGATCGGTACGTCTGCCAGCACCGACAGGTCGGCCGACTCGTCGAACGACTCGGACGCCTTGCGGTGGACCCCGCCGAGGCCTCCGGTGGCGAAGACCCGGACGCCGGCGAGGTCGGCGATGGCCGACGTGGCTGCGACCGTGGTCGCCCCGCTGGCGCCACGACCGAGCGCGATGGGCAGGTCGCGGACGCTCAGCTTGGCGATGTCCTCGGTGGCGATGCGGGTGAGCTCGTCGGGGGTGAGCCCAGCCTTGAGTCGCCCATCGAGCACCGCGACCGTCGCGGCGACGACCCCGGCGTCAGCGAGGATCCGCTCGAAGCGCTGCGCAGCGGCCAGGTTGTCGGGGCGCGGCAGGCCGTGGGAGATGATCGTCGACTCGAGCGCGACGACGGGACGGCCGTCGGCGAGCGCCGCCGCGACCTCTGGCGAGACATCGAGGGGAAGCACGAGGACACGTTATCGGCACACTGGTGTCGTGGACCTGCTGCTCGACGGACCCGACGACGCTGACGTGACGCTGCTGCTGGCGCACGGCGCCGGCGCGGCGATGGACTCACCGTGGATGAACTCCGTGGCGGGTCTTCTGGTCGAACGCGGCGTGCGGGTGGCGCGGTTCGAGTTCGCCTACATGGCGCAGCGACGCACCACCGGGAAGCGCGGCGGACAGCCGCGCGCCGAGGCGGTGCTCGAGGAGTACCGCACGGCCGTCACCGGCGTCGGTGGTCCGGTCGTGGTGGGCGGCAAGTCGTTCGGTGGGCGGGTAGCCAGCATGATCGCGGACGACGCCGGAGCGGCCGGCGTGGTCGCGCTGGGCTATCCGTTCCACCCGCCTAAGCGGCCCGATCGCCTACGGACCGACCACTTGCTGACGCTGCGCACGCCCATGCTGATCGTCCAGGGCGAGCGCGACCCGTTCGGCGCAGTCGCCGACGTGCCCGGATACGGCCTGCCGGACTCGATCGAGGTGCACTGGGCGCTGGACGGCGACCACTCCCTCAAGCCCCGCAGGGCCAGCGGTCGCACCGAGGTCGACAATCTCGCCGACGCCGCAGACTCCATCGCCGCATTCGTCGCCGTCGCGACGCCCCGAGCTCGCTGAGACTGACCTCTCGACGGCAACACGCCGGCGTGTCGAGGTCAGAACCTCAGTGCTGGAGCGAACCTGCTCAGATCTTCGTCTGGTGGAAGTTGGCGTGCGAGCGCGAGGCCGTGGGGCCACGCTGGCCCTGGTAGCGCGAGCCGTACTTCGCCGAGCCGTAGGGGTTGTCGGCCGGCGACGTCATGCGGAAGTAGCAGATCTGACCGATCTTCATGCCCGGGTAGAGCTTGATCGGGAGCGTGGCGACGTTGGCCAGCTCGAGCGTGACGTGACCACTGAAACCGGGGTCGATGAAGCCGGCCGTGGAATGTGTCATCAGGCCGAGGCGGCCCAGCGAGGACTTGCCCTCGAGCCGGGCGGCGATGTCGTCGGGAAGCGTGACCTGCTCGTAGGTGGAGCCGAGCACGAACTCGCCGGGGTGCAGCACGAAGGCCTCGTCATCACTGACCTCGACGGGACGCGTCAGGTCGCTCTGGTCGGCGGCCGGATCGATGTGCGGGTACTTGTGGTTGTCGAAGATGCGGAAGAACTTGTCGAGCCGCACGTCGATGCTCGACGGCTGGATCATCTCCCTCGCGAGCGGGTCGAGGCCGATGCGGCCAGCGTCGATCTCGGCCAGGATGTCGCGGTCGGAGAGAAGCACGAGACGAAACTAACGCATGCCCGCGTGCACCCGTCATGGAATCACTCAGGGCCGCGATCTGTTGAGACCTGCATGCGTGCCATGACCTATGACCAGTACGGCGACAACTCCGTCCTCTCCCTCACCGAGCAGCCCGACCCCAAGGTCGGTCCGAGCGAGGTGCTCGTCGATGTTCGTGCGGCGAGCGTCAACCCCGTCGACTGGAAGCTGATGTCCGGCGGCCTCGACGCCATGATGGACGCCCGATTCCCCGTGGTGCCGGGCTGGGACGTCGCAGGCGTCGTGTCGGCCGTCGGCCCCGACACCCCTGAGTGGTCGGTCGGCGACGAGGTGATGGGCTACGTCCGCAAGGACTACGTGCACGGCGGCACCTTCGCCGAGAAGGTCACTGCGCCCGTGCGCACGCTCGGACGCAAGCCCGCCGACCTGTCCTGGGAAGAGGCGGCGTCCATCCCACTGGCCGGCCTCACCGCCCTGCAGACCGTCGACGGACTCGACCTCACGGCATCCTCGGTCCTGCTGATCCACGGCGGCGGAGGCGGCGTCGGCTCGTTCGCGATCCAGATCGCCCGCGCCGCCGGCGCCCGGGTGATCGCCACGGCCTCGGCCGGTCAGCACGATCGTCTGCGTGACCTCGGCGCCGAGCCGGTCGAGTACGGCGACGGCCTGGTCGACGCGGTACGTGCCCTCGCTCCGCAGGGAGTCGACGCTGTCGCCGACTTCGTCGGTGGTCTGCTCGAGCAGACCACCGCCGTGCTCGCCGATGGCGGCCGACACGCCTCGATCACCGATCCGGAGGTGCAGGAGTCCGGAGGCCGCTGGCGCTGGGTGCGCCCCGACCCCGCCGACCTCGAGCGCCTCGCCGTGCTGGTCGATGACGGTCACCTGCGCATCGAGGTCGAGGAGGTCTTCGCGCTGGAGAACGTCGCCGATGCCTTCGCCCGCAGCCAGGAGGGCCACGTGCGCGGCAAGCTCGCGATCCGCGTCAGCGGGTAGATGTCCCGCCGAGACTGACATTCCGCACGTTCTGGACCTGCCGAAACGAGTGAGCGGTGCCACAGTGGAATTCCGAACAAAGGAGTCTGCGATGAGCACCGAGTCCACCCCCGCCCGCAACGTCACCGGATCCGGCACCGGACCCAAGCCCGCCACCGACTGGACCGATCTCGGCCGCGAGATGTGGGAGTACCTCACCGGTCGCGGCGCTGCGGTCAGCTACCAGCTGGTCGACATGGAGGTCGAGGTCCCGCGGGACACGGGCCCCCACGCCGCCCGCGCCACCTGGAAGTTCAACGGCACGATCCGCGTCGTCACCAGCGACGACGAGTTCAGCGGTGCCGAGAAGCGACAGGACTGACGTGCCCACCGTGCAGGTCGACCTCCAGTTCGAGGTCGACACGCCGGACGGCGATCACGCCGCAGGCACCATGCGGTCGGACGGTTCGAACGTCCTCGTGCAGAGCCCCGACCTGTCGGTCCTGGCCGGCGGCCGGTCCGGCGGCGATCTCGTGGCGATGGCGAAGATGATCGCCGACCGCGGACTCGTGCTGACCATCGCCGACGACGACGGCGCCCTGATGCGCCTCGGCTCCGTGCGACCACGCTTCTGGCACCGGCTCGCCACCCGGTCGAAGTTCCTCGAGGTGGTGCGGTGGCGAGCGGCCGCAGCCCTGAAGGCGGTCGTCGTGGCTGGCCGGGGCGATGGAGTCGGCATCCCGCCGACGACCCCTGTGCCCCTGCACCTGCCGAGGGCCCCGTGGGCTCGACGGCGCGTCACCGAGACCCACGATCCCTACGGCGGCGGACACCCCCGGCTGTACCTGTCGGACACGCGGGTGCCGGCGATGGCCCGTCAGGTCATGTACTTCTCGCTCCTCCCCGGAGAGACCGTGCTCGGCAGCGCCGACGACGCCGACCTCCACCTGCAGGGAGTCGATGCCCTCCAGGCCGTCGTGGAACGCACCGCCGAGGATGAGTACGAGCTCGTCGCTCGCGGCACTTCGACGCACACCTACGTCAACGGTCAGGAGCTGGACCGGCAACGCCTGCGCACGGGCTCGCGCGTCGAGATCGGCCCGTGGCGCCTGACGTACGTCCGCGACGAGCACGCCGATCACGGGCGCCCCTACGGTGGCCGCATCGGCGGCGAGCTGGGCCGCCAGCGCGCCCAGGACCCGCCGAAGTATCAGAGCTGACCCCGAGGCCGGTTCGGTACAGTGGCGTCATCGCCGATGTAGCTCAGTGGTAGAGCGCTTGCTTCCCAAGCAAGATATGCGGGTTCGATTCCCGTCATCGGCTCTGATCTCCTCCCCAGCACCGAAACTGTGTCTGGCTGGCGCGCCGCCCATGATGGACCCATGGATCTGGTCCTTCGCACCGACGATCTGACGCACCCCTCGGTCGTCGCCCTGCTCGAGCACCACCTCACCGACTTCGCGCAGTACTCACCGGCCGAGAGCATGCACGCCCTGGACCTCGACGGTCTGAGAGCGGCCGACGTGACCTTCTGGTCGGCATGGGACGGCGAGGCCCTGGTCGGCTGCGGGGCGCTCGCGCAGCTGGACACGAGGTGGGGCGAGATCAAGTCGATGCGGGTGGCCGACGCGTTTCGGGGCCGCGGCGCTGGCTCCGCGATTCTCCAGCACCTGGTCGGCGAGGCCCGGCGTCGCGGGTACGTCCGCCTCAGCCTCGAGACCGGGTCGGCCAAGACGCTCGAGCGGGGCACGGATGCGTTCGCCCCGGCCCGAGCGCTCTACGCCCGCCACGGCTTCGTCGAGTGCGGTGCGTTCGGCGCCTACACCGACGACCCGTGGAGCACCTTCATGACGCTGGACCTCACAGCATCGTCCTGACGCAGCGTGACGTGCCCGACATCGGGTCGGCCCAGGTCGCCCGCCGGCGGCTGGTGCTGACACCCTTCTCTCATGACCGAGCTGGTGACCGACCCCCACGATGCGGGGCGTCGTCTCGATCTCTCCGGGTACTCCTGCACCAGCGGGCGCCCACACGGCGCCTTCGTCTCCAAGCTGGCTCGCATCATGCCGGGCCTGGGCGCCACGCTCGCCCAGACCTCGCCGTACGCAGCCTGGTGGAGTGACAGCAACCGCCGCGCCTTCGCGTCGGGCCGGCCCCTGTGGGTCGTGCTCGGCGACTCGCTCTCGCAGGGCATCGGTGCCTCAGCCCCCGATCGGGGCTGGGTCGGCCGCATCGCCGCGGACCCGACACCTCGCCTGCACGATGCAGCAGTCGTGAACCTGTCGTTCAAGGGCGCCCGGGTGCTCGAGGTGCTGCACCGCCAGGTGTCGGTGCTCGAGACCCTGCGGCAGCAGCGCGACATCGCCCTCGTCACGGTGGTGACCGGCAACAACGACCTGATGAGCCCCCGCTGGGTCGGGTCGCTGGCGGACTCGGCCCGCCTGCTCCTCGACGCGTTGCCCGAGGGCACGGTCGTGGCTCGCCAGCCCGGCCTGCAACGAGCCACCGCTGCCTACAATCGCGTGCTCGATCGCGCCGGCGACCGCGGCATCGTCGCAGCGGACTTCCGTATCCCGCACCTGCGCGACTGGCGCGGACGCCTCGCCCAGGACCGCTTCCACCCCAATGACCGCGGCTACGCCCAGATGGCTGCCGTGGCACGCGCGGCGTTCTGATCGAACCCACCCCCTAGATTCAGACCATGCCCCTCGTGCACCTGACGTCTGACGGAACTGTCCGCACCATCACCCTCGATGACGCGGAGCGCCGCAACGCCCTGAGCTGGCCGCTGCTGGACGAGCTGCAGGCCGCCATCGAGACGGTTGCCGCGGACGCCGATGCGCGCGCCCTGGTCGTGACCGGCGCTGGCAAGGCATTCTGCGCCGGCGCGGACCTGGTCGGCCTGTTCGGAGATCTCGACCGACCCGTCGATGACCTGCGTGATCACCTGATGCGGGTCTACGCCACCTTCCTCGGCCTGCGCGAGCTGACGATCCCCACCGTGGCAGCCGTGCACGGAGCTGCCGTGGGCGCCGGACTGAACATCGCTCTGGCCTGCGACGTGATCGTGGCCGGACCGCGAGCGGGATTCGGACCGACGTTCAGCCAGATCGGCCTGCACCCCGGGGGTGGTTGCACCTGGATGCTGACTCAGCGCATCGGCGCGGCGAACACGGCCGCCGCGTTGTTCGCCGGCGAGGTCATCGACGCCGATGATGCGCTGCGCCTCGGAATCGCCCAGGAGATCGCGGGCGACACCCTCCAGCGTGCCACCGAGCTCGCCACGACCTGGTCGACCCGCGAGCCCCAGCTGATGGCCGACATCAAGAGGTCCGTTCGTCTCGCCTCGACCGCGGATGCCGCCGAGAGCCTGGCCTTCGAGGCCCGCGCCCAGGCCGAGTCGATGGCGAATCCGCAGTTCCGCGAGTTCGCCGCGCGCTTCAGGTGACTCCCGAATCGGTCGCTGACGCCGTGACCATCCGTCCGCGCGTGGTGCTGGATCTTCCACCACTGGCCGACGCACTGATGGCGCAGCAGGCCGAGACGCGTTATCCGTTCCGTGATCCCCTGCCCTTCCCGGTCGAGGAGTTCCTGCACGCCCACGACGCGTCGAGCGCCTGGACCGCCGAGCTGCACGGCCGGCCGGTCGGGCATGCCTGCCGCACCGATCAGGCCCGAGCGATGGGGGCGGACGAGCAGCTCAACCTCGCCTGCGCGCGGGCCCACGGTTGCAAGGTCGCGGACCTGACCTGGGTCGGTGCACTGTTCGTGGCGCGGGAGGCACGCGGTCTCGGCATCGGGAGGCGCCTGCTGCACGCTGTCGTCGACGATGCCCGGCGCAACCACCAGCACCCCTGCCTCGAGGTGCTGCCGGTCCATCCGGGTGCCATGGCGCTGTACCTGAGCACGGGTTGGCGCACGATCGGAACTGTGCGCCCGGGCTGGTTGCGCGATGCCATCGGCGACGACGGACCCGATGTCGCCGTGATGGTGCTGACCTGCGGAGGCTAGACCGAGTGGTGCGAGTCGGCGACAGCCCGGGCCTCGTCGCGCAGCGCCTGGATCACCAGGCGCACGGACGGTCGCTCGAAGCGATCGGGCCGCAGCAGTGCCGAGATCTCCCGGCGCGCTCGGATACCGACCAGTGGCCGCGTCACCAACCCGTTGCCGCGACCACGAGTCGTGAAGCGCGGCAGGATCGCGATGCCGTGCCCAGCGGCCACGAGGGCCTCGACGATCCCGTTGTCGGCGATGCGTTGCGTCACCCGCACCGTCTCGCCGGTCGCAGCGACGACCTGGCTCAGCACCTGGTCGAACGGGTCGTCCGACGGAACGCCGATCCACGTCTCGCCCACGACGTCCTTCGGCGACAGGCTGGCCCTGCGCGTCAGAGGATGGTCCTCGGGCAGGGCGACGTCCAACGGCTCGGTCATCAGGGGCACCACGCGCAGGTTGCGGTCGATCCACGACGACGAGGTGGTGGGCGAGTCGGCGATCACCACGTCGTGATCGGGAACCAGCTGGGTGAAGTCCACGAGCTGGCCGATCAGGTCGGAGATCACCAGCTCGACCTCGGGCACTGTGGCCATCCGGGTGAAGAGCCCGGGCAGCAACATCTCTCCCCCGGTCTGGAACGTGGCGACGCGCACCTCGCCGCCGGGCCGTTCCATGTACTCGCGCCACTGACCCTCGGCCCGGGAGATGGCCACGGACATCTCGGTGGCCATCTGGGCCAGCGCACGGCCCGCGACGGTCAGCGCCACACCTCGCCCCGCCGGCTCGATCAGCGTGTATCCGGCCTCGGACTCCAACACTTTCAGCTGCTGGGACACCGCCGACGGGGTGATGTGCATCGCATCGGCGACCGCACCGACGGTGCCCCGCTCCGACAATTCCCTGAGAAGCCCGAGGCGGCGTACATCCATGTAGCAAATCTACACATTGCGTGTACTTATGTTGGCTTGTCCTTGACAGTTCGAAGAGCAGACACTTATCTCACGTCACCCAGCCCGAAGGAGGCACCCATGATCATCATCGGCACCGCAGTAGCAGCCATCACCGTGATTGGCGTCGCGAAGTCGACCCGCCTGGTCCTCACCGACGGACTTCGTCAGATTCCCACACGCCAGGCTTGATCGTCTGCGTAGACTGAGACCAACACCGGCCATCATCCCCCCGAGATGGCCGGTGTTCTCATGTCCGGACGCCCCACCCCACCGGCACGGCTAGCGTGGATCGCGTGATCGTCATCGGCTTCGACCTGGACATGACCCTGATCGACTCCCGGCCGGGCGTCGCCGCCACGATGCGGGCGATCAGTGAGCAGTCCGGGCACGCGATCGACATCGACCTGGCCACGTCGCGTCTCGGCCCCCCGCTCGAGCACGAGCTCGCACACTGGATGCCGAAGGATCAGGTCGACCGGTGGGCGCAGCGCTATCGCGAGATCTATCCCCACACCGCGGTGTCCCGGATCGAGGCACTTCCGGGCGCCCGCGCAGCGATCGACGCAGTCAATCGACGCGGCCGCTCCCTGATCATCTCGGCCAAGAACACCTCGAACGTCCAGCTGCACGTCGATCACCTCGACCTCGCCGCCGGCGGCGTCTTCGGCGGGCACTGGTGCGAGGCCAAGGCCGACGTCCTGCGCGCCGAGGGCGCCACGATGTACGTCGGCGATCACCCGCACGACATGGTGGCCGCGCGCACCGCAGGGATCATCGGGGTCGGCGTGGCCACGGGCGGCACCAGCACCGCAGACCTGCTCGCGGCCGGCGCCGACATCGCCCTGGACTCGCTCGTGGACTTCGAGCAGGCACTGTCCCTTCTGCCCTGACCCCTCTGCCTGAGCTCCCCCGGCCTGGCCGCGCGCGTGGCACGAACCACACCACCTGCGGGCGAATTGGCTTGTCTTTGTCCCGAGCCGGGCGGATACTTAAGTTACTGACCAGTAGTGGTCGGTTCCTGATTCCCGTTCTGCGTGAAGGATCCTGGCATGAGCCACTTCAAGAGCAACCTGCGTGACGTCGAGTTCAACTTCTTCGAGCTGTTCGGCCGCGGCGAGATCCTGGGCAAGGGCCCGTTCGAGGAGATCGACGCCGACACCGCGCGCAGCATCCTGTCCGAGATCGAGCGCCTGGCGCGCGAGGACCTCGGTGCCTCCTTCGAGGACGCCGACCGCAACCCGCCGGTCTACGACCCCGCCCAGCACTCGGTGACGATGCCGCCTGAGTTCAAGAAGAGCTACGACGCGTGGATGAACGCGGAGTGGTGGCGCCTCCAGCTGCCCGAAGAGCTCGGTGGCCAGCGCGCACCCGCATCCCTGGTGTGGGGATCGGCCGAGTTCGTCCTCGGCGCCAACCCCGCCATCTGGATGTTCGCCACCGGCCCCGGCTTCGCCCGCATCGTGTTCGAGAACGGCAACGAGCGCGACCGACAGATCGCCCAGCACATGATCGACCGTCACTGGAGCGCCACGATGGTGCTGACCGAGCCCGACGCCGGGTCCGACGTCGGCGCCGGCCGCACCAAGGCCTTCCCCAACGAGGACGGCACCTGGAACATCGAGGGCGTCAAGCGCTTCATCACGTCGGCCGAGCACGACATGGCCGACAACATCATGCACCTCGTCCTCGCCCGGCCGCAGGGCGTCGAGGGCGTCGGTGGCCCCGGCACCAAGGGGCTCAGCCTCTTCCTGGTGCCCAAGCACCACTTCGACCACGAGACCGGCGAGCTGACCGGCGAGCGCAACGGCGCCTACGTCACCAACGTGGAGAAGAAGATGGGCCTCAAGGTCTCCAGCACCTGCGAGGTCACCTTCGGCGACTCCTCCACCGGCGAGGGACAGCCGGCCCGCGGCTGGCTCCTCGGCGAGGTGCACGACGGCATCAACCAGATGTTCCGCGTCATCGAGAACGCGCGCATGATGGTGGGCGCCAAGGCCATCGCGACCCTGTCGACCGGCTACCTCAACGCGTTGGAGTACGCCAAGGAGCGCGTGCAGGGCGCCGACCTGACGCAGGCCTCGGACAAGACCGCGCCGCGCGTCACCATCACCCACCACCCCGACGTCCGCCGCTCGCTGCTGACGCAGAAGGCGTTCGCCGAGGGCCTGCGCAGCCTGGCGATGTACACCACCACGTGGCAGGACGACATCATCATGAAGGGGGTCAGCGGGGAGGACGCCACCTTGTCGGAGGCGATCAACGACCTGCTGCTGCCGCTGGTCAAGGGGTACGGCTCAGAGCGGTCCTGGGTCGTGCTCGGCACCGAGACGCTGCAGACCTTCGGCGGGTCGGGCTTCCTGCAGGACTACCCGATCGAGCAGTACGTCCGCGACGCCAAGATCGACACCCTCTACGAGGGCACGACGGCCATCCAGGGCCAGGACCTGTTCTTCCGCAAGATCGTCAAGGACAAGGGGCAGGCGCTGGGCTACCTCGCCCAGGAGATCGAGCAGTTCGCCGCCAGCGATGCGGGCAACGGTCGCCTCAAGGTCGAGCGTGAGCTGCTGGCCCAGGGCCTGGGGGACGCCCAGGCCATCATCGGTGCGATCTTCGCCGATCTGATGTCGGCCAACCCCGCCGACGAGAACGGCGACATCACGAACATCTACAAGGTGGGCCTCAACACGACCCGCCTGGTCTACGTGCTCGGCGACGTCGTCGTGGCGTGGCTCCTGCTGCGCGGCGCCGAGGTGGCGCTGGACAAGCTCGGCGGCGAGGTCTCGACTGCCGACCAGGCCTTCTACGAGGGCAAGATCGCGGCGGCCTCGTTCTTCACCCGGCAGATGATGCCGATGCTGGCCGGCGAGCGAGCCATCGCCGAGAACATCGACGGATCGATCATGGAGCTGGACGAAGCCGCGTTCTGAGCGCAGTCGATCGGCGAACAGACGAAGCCCCCGCAACCGTGTGGTTGCGGGGGCTCGCTCGTTCTCAGCGGTCGATCGAGGAGAAGTCGCCGTAGCGGTCGCCCCTGACCGCGTCGGCAGGAACGGCCTCGGCGAGCGCCTGCAGATCCTGCTCGGTGAGCGTCACGTCGGCCGCGGCCACGTTCTCCTCCAGGTACGCCACCCGCTTGGTGCCGGGGATCGGAACGACGTCGTCGCCCTGCGCCAGCACCCACGCCAGGGCCAGCTGACCGGGTGTGCAGCCGTGCTGGTCCGCAATCTCGCGGATCCGGCCGACCAGCACGAGGTTGGCGTCGAGCGCCTCACCCTGGAACCGGGGGAAGTACGGCGTGGTGCGCGCATCACCCTCGGTCAAGGACGACTCGGAGGTGATGGCACCGGTCAGCAGTCCCCGACCCAGCGGCGAGTAGGGCACCAGGCCGATGCCGAGCTCGCGGATGGTGGGCACGATCTCGACCTCGAGATCGCGGGTGAACAGGGAGTACTCGGTCTGCAGGGCCGTGATGGGGTGCACCGCGTGGGCCCGGCGGATCGTGTCTGGCGCGGCCTCGGACAGTCCCAGGTGGGTCACCTTGCCAGCCTCGACCAGCTCGGCCATCGCGCCGACGGTCTCCTCGATCGGCACGTTCTGGTCCACACGGTGCTGGTAGTACAGGTCGATGTGGTCGACGCCGAGTCGCTGCAGCGAGGCGTCGCACGCGGCGTGCACGTACTCGGGGCGTCCGTTGACACCCAGGCGGGTGCCGTCGGGCAGTCGCTCGTTGCCGAACTTGGTCGCCAGCACGACGCCGTCGCGGCGCCCCTGCAGCGCCTTCCCCACGAGCTGCTCGTTGGTGAAGGGTCCGTACATGTCGGCGGTGTCGAGGAAGGTCACGCCGAGCTCCAGCGCCCGATGGATCGTGGCGATCGCCGTCGCCTCGTCGCCGGTGCCGTAGAACTCCGACATGCCCATGCAGCCCAGCCCGAGGGCTGAGACCTTCAGTGCGTGGTCACCGGTTCCGAGAGTTCGCTGTTCAAGAGTCATGTGGTGATTCAACCTCGTCGAGTCAAGTTCCACGCGCCTCGATGTCGGCTCGGACGCTCAGCCGTGTGGGACAGTTGCTCCGTGAAGGTGACGAGCCCGTTCGGCTATCTGGCGGCGGTGCTCGTGGTGCTGGGCGGCTGGGTGCTGGCCACCGTCGTGGCAGCGGGGGCCTGGGACACCGTTCGCGAGGCGACACCGGTGACCATCACCGACGAGCGGGTGGATGCCGCCGGCTCGAGCCTCGCGGTCTTCACCGACATCGACCAGCCGACCCTCGACATCACCTGCACCGCCACTCCCGAGGACGGCGAACCGATCGAGATCGAAGAGGCCGCCATCGACATCGCGGTCGACACCGACGGACGTCGGTGGCAGCTGATCAACCTGCTGCCCGAGGGCCAGGACGGGCTCGCGATCGCCTGCGCACCAGCCGACGACCGCACGGACAGCGCGAGCTACGCCTACGCGGTCGTGGACGGATTCGCCTCTCGGGGCGAGCGGGGTCAGGCGATCGCGACGACCGGGCTGATCGCCGCGGTCGCTCTGGGCATCTGGACCTTCCACTGCCGCCGCACCCGCACCTCGACCGACCAGGAGTCAGGCCCCGCATGAGCATGCTGTCCACCTACGTCGCCGGCTGGCGCGAGTCCGTCGACGCCGTCCTCGAGCTCGTCGACGGCCTCGGCGCCGCCGACGCCAGCACCCCGACCGACTGTCCCGGCTGGACCGTGCAGGACGTCGTCGCCCACACCGCGCACCTGGAGTCGATCGGCATCCGAGACACCCCCGACACCGGTGCCGCAGACGCCGGAGGCCTGCCGTCGACCTACACCGAGGCCGGTGTGGCCGAACGACGCGGTCTCACCCTGGCCGAGCTGTCCGCGGAGATCCGGCATGCCGTCGCACGGCGCAGCGAGCAGCTCGAGGACCTGCCGGACGACCCCGACACCCCGGCCCCGGTCACACCCGGTGGCATCGACTGGACGTGGGACACCCTGCTGCGCAACCGCTGCGTCGACATCTGGGTGCACGAGCAGGACATCCGGCGCGCGCTCGGTCGTCCCGGCGGGTTCGACGGCACGGCAGCCCAGGTCGTGGCCATGACGTTCTCGTTCGCGATGCCCTACGTGCTCGGCAAGCAGGTCAGGCCTCCGGCCGGCACCGTCGTCCGCTGGGACGTGACGGGCCCGGTCCCGGTCGATCTGGCGGTCGTGGTCGGCGAGGACGGTCGCGCCCACCGGCTCGACACGGCCCAGCCGTCAGAAGCAACCGGCCCGGTCACCACGCTGCGGATGGACACCGAGACGTTCACGGTGCTCGCCGCCGGGCGCCGGACCCGCCACGACCTCACCATCGAGATCGACGGGGACGAGTCGCTGGCGCACGCCGTGCTCGACGCCATGGCCGTGACTCCGTGAGGCATCGATGACCTGGAGCACAGCGAACGTTCCCGACCTGACCGGACGGCTGGCCGTCGTGACTGGCGCAACGGGTGGACTCGGCGTGGCGACGTCGATCGAACTGGCTCGCCACGGTGCGCGCCTGCTGCTCACGGCACGCAACCCGTCCAAGGCCGAGGAGTCCGTCGCCCGGATCATCGCGGAGGCGCCGGGAGCCGACGTCCAGGTGGTCTCGCTCGATCTGGCCGATCTCGCCGACGCCAAGCGCGCCGCCCGCGAGGTCGTCGAGCAGCACGATCGCATCGACATCCTGGTCAACAACGCCGGCATCATGGCCACGCCGCGGCGCACCACCGTCGACGGCTTCGAGCTACAGATCGGCACCAACCACCTCGGGCACTTCGCCTGGACCGCTGGTCTGTGGCCCGCGCTCGTCGCCGGCCAGGCCCGGATCGTGTCGGTAAGCTCGCTGGCGCACCTGCAGGCAGGCGGCATTGACCTGAGGTCGCTGACGCCACAGGGCTCGCCGCGCCGGTACTTTCGCTGGACCTCCTACGCCGAGTCCAAGCTGGCGAACCTGTCCTTCGCGATGGAGCTGCACCGGCGGGTCACGGCTGCCGGCCTCGACGTGGTCAGCGTGGGCGCGCACCCCGGGATCGCCTCGACCAACCTCACCCGCACCGGTTCGGGCCTGAGCCGCAACCCGATGGCAGGGATCGCGATCCACCAGCTGACACGGGTCGTCGCCCAGTCGGCGTCGGCCGGAGCGACGCCCCTGGTGCTGGCCGCGACCGATCCCTCGCTGAGCGGCGGCGAGTACATCGGACCGCAGGGGCTCGGCGGCTCGCGCGGCTCACCGGGTCCCGCATCTGCCTCACGCCAGGCGGTGGACCCGGCGCTCGCTGAGAACCTGTGGGCCGCCAGCGAGTCCGCCGCCGGGATCACCTTCGCGGTCTGACCGACGCTCAGCCCAGTCGGCGCATCGCCGCGCGGGCGTCGGGATTCTCGGCCAGCAGAGCGGCTCGAGTCCGGCGGCGGTACCGCCACAGCTGGGTCAGGCCGACGGCCCAGAGCACGTACTGCGCCGACATCGCCCACCGGAAGCTCGAGGGCGTGTAGGCCGCGCTGTCGCCGGGAGTGCGCCAATCCAGGATGAGCCCGATCGTGATCACCAGCAGCAGGCTCGCGATGAACCCGGCCTGGTTGACGATCGCGGTCGCACTGGCCAACCGGTGCACCGGGTTGGACGTGCGGGCCAGGTCGAAACCGATCATGGAGGCCGGTCCACCGATGCCCACCACGACGACCAGCAGCACCAGCACCGGAAGCGGCGCGTTGCCGGGCCACAGGAGCACGACGCTCCACATCGTGACGATCGCCAAGACGATGCTGATCACCATGCTGGATCGGTGCCACGGATACTGCGACACGACCCGACCCAGCAGGGGGCCGGCCCCCATCAGCGCGAGTGCCATGACGCTGAGCAGGGTGCCCGCCGCGGCCGGCGAGAGCCCCTCGCCGCGCACGAAGAACGGGTAGCCCCAGAGCAGGCCCAGTGTCGTGGCACTGAACTGCGAGGTGAAGTGCATCCAGAACCCGAGCCGGGTGCCGGGCTGTCGCCACGAGTCGCCGAGGCTCGTGCGGATGCGGGTCAACGACATCGCGTCCCCGCGGATGGTGCGGGCTGCGGGTGCGTCGCGCACCACGAGCACCAGCCCGACCGTCACCACCAGGCCGAGCGAGGCGGTCAGCAGGTAGGCCGGGGTCCAGCCGAGCTCGCGCAGGGCGATCGTCATGGGCACTGCAGCCAGCACCGCCCCCAGCTGGCCGGTCACGCCGGTCAGCTGGGTGATCACGGGGATTCGCCGCACCGGGAACCAGGAGTTGACCAGTCTGAGGACGCAGATGAAGGTCATGGCGTCGCCGATTCCCACGAAGACCCGCGCCACCAGTGCCAGCGGGTAGGAGTCGACCAGCGCGAACGCGGTCTGGGCCAGCGTGAGGGTGAGCGCTCCGGCGATCAGCACCCCGCGCGGCCCGAAGCGGTCCACCAGGAGACCCACGGGGATCTGCATCCCCGCATACACCAGCAGCTGCAGGGTCGTGAAGGTCGCCAGCTGCGCCGCCGAGATGTCGAACCGGTCGGTCGCCACCAGCCCAGCCACCGCGAGCGACGAGCGGTGGAACACCGCCAGCAGGTACACCGCGAGAGCCACACCCCACACGGCATAGGCCCGCCCCGGGACGGCGTTGGCAGAAGTCACCCGATCAGGCTAGGCGACCTGCCGTGCCCGACAGGATCGGCATCACCTGCTGGCCCGTGGCACCGTGGGGCGGTGAATCATCAGCTGTCACTCGTCGACTGGCGCACCCGTGTGGCGGATCTGTACGCGCGGGTGCGGGCCACGCCCGATCCCGCCGAGGGTCATCGTCTGTGGGTCAACGGGCGCACCGAGCTGTTCGTCAGGCATCCAGAGAGCCCCGTCGCGGCTCGATCCGATCTCGAGCTGACCCATTGGCCCTACGACCCGTCGCTGCGATTCGATCTTCGGATCGATCCAGCCACCCCGGAGGAACGGGGCGCCCCGGCCGGATCGGACGGGACCGTGGACCTGCGGCGCATCGGGACGGTCGCCCTGCCGATCGGCGGAACGCTCGACGTGTGGTGGCTCGCCCAGTACGGCGGCGGCGTCTTCGTGCCGGTCAAGGACGGCACCAGCGGCGAGTCGTCGTACGGGGGTGGTCGCTACCTCCTCGACACCGCGAAGGGTGCCTGGTTGGGGGGGACTGCGGAGTCGCTCGTGCTCGATCTCAACTTCGCCTATCACCCCAGCTGTCGCTATGACGATCAGTGGCAGTGCCCGCTCGCCCCGCCCGGCAACACCATCACTGCGCGGGTCGAGGCCGGCGAGCAGCTCTAGCCTCACCTGCCCCGTGCACCGGGGGTTGACAGAGCTTTCGCGGTTCTAGATTATATAGTCTATGGAGTCAGCGGATGAGGAGGTCGTTCTCACCACCGTTCGCCCCGGGTGCACCCTGCTCGAGCTGCAGCGCCCGCACCGACGCAACGCGTTGAGCCACGAGGTGATCGAGCGGCTCGAAGCGGGGATCGCGGACGCCGAGCACCGCGGCGACGCTGCGGTCGTCCTCACCGGCGGCGACGCCTACTTCTCCTCCGGCGGCGACGTCGGCACCATGCCCACGACATCGGACGGGGTGTTCGGCCCGGCCGCACGACTGAGTCGCATCCACGACCTGATCCATCAGATCACCCGCTCGGACCTGATCGTGATCGCAGCCGTGGAAGGGTATGCCATCGGCGCCGCCTGGGGGCTCGTGCTGTCGTGCGACCTGGTGGTTGCGGCCGACGATGCCTATTTCTCCGCCCCCTTCGCTGCACGTGGGCTGGCAGCAGACGCCGGCACGGCCTTTCACCTGCCTCGCCTGCTCGGGCACCATCGGGCAGCGCAGCACCTGCTGCTCGGCGACCCCCTCCCCGCGTCGACCGCCCATGAACTCGGGCTCGTGAGCCAGCTGGTCGGCTCCGGCACAGCGACGGAGCATGCCTGCCAGGCAGCGCAGCGCCTGGCCTCGGGCCCACGGGAGTCCAATGCCGTGACCAAGTCACTCATCACCCGGACGTACGCCTCCGACCTGGCCGACTTCCTGGCAGCAGAACGAGTCGCCGTGTCGCTGGCCGGCCACGGTCGAGACGCCACAGAAGGCCGTGCCGCCTTCACCGAGCGAAGGGAACCCCGCTTCACGTGACCCATTCCCTGCCCCTGGACCACCTGACCGTCGTCGAGTGCGCGACCTTCGTGGCCGGGCCCTCGTGCGGCCTGACCCTCGCCCAGCTCGGAGCGGAGGTCATCCGCGTCGACCTGCCCGGCGGTGGTAGCGATCACCTGCGCTGGCCGCTGGCCGACAGCGGCGCGAGCCTGTACTGGGCCAACCTGAACAAGGGCAAGCGGTCTGTCGCCATCGACTACCGCACCCCCGAAGGACACGAGCTGCTCGTCGAGCTGGGCACTCAACCCGGGGACGGGGCCGGCATCTTCGTCGACAACGTCGTCGGCCGTCACCGCGTCACCCACGACCATCTCGCCGCACGCCGACCCGATGCGATCAGCATGCATCTACTGGGCTTCCCCGACGGCAGACCAGCCGTCGACTACACCGTCAACGCAGCCGTCGGTGTTCCCGACATGACCGGTCCCCCAGACTCCGCCGTCCCGGTGAACCACGTCCTGCCCGCGTGGGATCTGCTCGCCGGCTCGACCGCCGCCGTGGGCCTGCTGGCTGCCGTCAGCCGCCGCACCCACACCGGCGAAGGTGCGAGCATCGATCTCGCCCTGTCCGACGTCGCCCTGTCCACCGTGGGTTCCCTCGGGTGGCTCGCCGAGGCCGAGCAGGACGGCAGTCGCCGGCCCCACGGCAATCACGTCTTCGGAAGCTTCGGCACCGACTTCGCCACGTCAGACCACCAACGCATCATGATCATCGCACTGACCGAAGGGCAGTGGCGTGCGCTGTGCGACGTCACGGGCACCAATGCGGTCTTCGCCGCCCTGGAGAAGGCCCTGGGCACGGACCTCCGGAACGAATCTGCGCGCTACGAGCTGCGCGAGACCATCGCATCGATCCTCCGTCCCTGGTTCGGCGCCCGACCTCTGTCGCAGCTGCGCGAAGACCTGGACCGCGCCCGCGTGCTGTGGTCGCCGTACCGCACCATGCGGCAGGCCGCCGAGGACGCGCGCACCGACGCGACCTCCGTCGCCGGCGAGATCGATCAGCAGGGGATCGGCGCCATGCTCGCCACCGGAACTCCCTTGCGATGGTCGTACCCCTCGGCCGAGCCGCTCGCTGCCCCCGTGGTCGGGGCTGACACCGAGCAGGTGCTGACCGAGACCTTGGGGCTCACCTCCCTGCAGCTCGGTCGACTCCACGATCAGGGTGTGGTCTCCTCGACCTCCCCGGTGGATGCTGCGTGATCGACGATCCGATCGCTGCGGCAGCCCGCGGACGAACCTTCCTGTTCGTGCCCGGTGACCGGCCCGACCGCTTCGACAAGGCCGCGGCCAGCGGTGCCGATCTGATGATCATCGACCTCGAGGATGCCGTGGCCCCCGCTGCTCGGGTCGGTGCCAGATCGGCAGTCGACGCCTACCTGACAGGCGGTGGGGTCGCAGCGGTGCGCATCAATGCTGCCGACACCCCGGACCACCCGGCCGATCGTGACCTCGTGCGCCGTCACGGCTGCCCGGTGATGCTGGCCAGGACGACCACCCCTGAATCCATCATCGCGCTGGCCCCGTGCACGGTCATCGCACTCATCGAGACCGCCGCCGGGGTGCTGGCAGCGCCCTCCCTGGCCGCGACACCCCTCGTCACACGCCTGGCACTGGGCCACCTCGACCTCTCCGCCGAGCTGGGGGTCGACCCGGATCATCGCGACGCCCTGCACAGCACCCGGAGCGCGTTGGTCCTCGCGTCGGCTGCGGCCCACCTGGCACCACCGGTCGATGGCGTCACGGTCGACATCGGCTCCGAAGAGGCCCTGCGAGCCGACGTCGAGCACGCCTCACGTCTGGGGTTCGGCGGCAAGCTGTGCATCCACCCACGCCAGCTGTCGCTGGCCAGCGCGGTGCTGTCGCCCGACGAGACGACCATCGCCTGGGCCCGCCGCGTTCTCGACGCAGCAAGCGGGTCCGCGGTCGCCGTCCTCGACGGCCAGTTCGTCGACCGACCCGTGGTCGAGCGCGCCCGACGCGTCCTGGCGGCCACGAACCTGCCCACCGACCCCGTCACACCACCTGAGAGGAAGCGCCGATGAACCAGCTGCTGGAGGGCCGCGTCGCGGTGATCACCGGAGGTGCCCAAGGCATCGGACTGTCGATCGCCCGCACGTACGTCGAGCACGGGGCCCGTGTCGTGCTCGGAGACCTGGATGCAGCCAGCGCCCGGGCCAGCGCGTCCGACCTCGGCGGCGACGAGGTCGCGATCGGCGTGCGATGCGACGTCACGTCCGCCGACGAGGTCCAGACCCTGATCGATGCGGCCATCTCGACCTTCGGCTCGCTCGACGTCTTCGTCAACAATGCGGGGATCACCCGTGATGCCACGATGCGGACGATGACCGAGGACGACTTCGATCTCGTGGTCGACGTGCACCTCAAGGGCACGTGGAACGGCACCCGGTTGGCTGCGGCGCACATGCGCCAGCACGGCAGCGGTGCCGTCGTGAACATCAGCTCGTTGTCCGGCAAGGTCGGCATGGTCGGGCAGACCAACTACTCCGCAGCCAAGGCCGGGATCATCGGCCTGACCAAGGCCGCAGCCAAGGAGATGGCCCACCACGGCGTGCGGGTCAACGCGATCCAGCCGGGCCTCATCCGGTCCGCCATGACCGAGGCGATGCCGCAGAAGGCCTGGGACGCCAAGATGGCCGAGATCCCGATGCAGCGCGTGGGTGAGGTCGGCGAGGTGGCGAACGTGGCGCTGTTCTACGCGTCCGACCTCTCCTCCTACATGACCGGCACCGTGGCCGAGGTGACCGGCGGCCGGTTCATGTGAGCGCTCCAACCGAGCCCGCACGCTCTGAGACCACCCGGCTGGTCGTCGAGCCCGTGGCCGTGGCCGCGCTGGCCCAGCTGCTCGGCGCCGATGACGTCGACCTGCGTGACGGTGCGCCGCTACCGATCTCCTGGCACTGGGTCGCCCTGGCCCGCTGGCCGGATCCGGCCATCCTGGGACGAGACGGGCACGAGCGTCGCGGGCACGGTCTGATTCCCCAGATCGATCTGCCTCGCCGCATGTTCGGCGGCGGGCAGATCAGCGCGATCGGCCCGCTCCCGATCGGGTCCACCGTCGACGTCACGACCACGGCCGGAACCCCTCGCGAGCGGAACGGTCGCCGCGGGCGCCTCGTGACGATCGACCTGTCGATCCAGGTGCACGACACCTCAGGTGATCTCCTGCTCGAGGAGACCAAGAACCTGGTCTACATCGGTCGGCCGGCGCCCGGGGCACCCCCGCCCGTCACGGTGGTCGAGCCGCAGCAGCACCTGCTCACTGCCCCGACGGACGCCACCTCTTCGTGGACCTTGACCACCGACCCCGCTCTGCTGGCGCGCTACAGCGCCCTGACGGCCAATCCGCACCGCATCCACCTCGACTGGCCCTACGCCACGGCTGTGGAGGGCTATCCCGGTCTGGTCGTGCACGGTCCCCTCCTGGCCACTGCTCTGGCCGACGTCGCCCGGCGCAGTGGGTGGGGCGCGCCCCGTGCCATCGAGCACCGAGGGTCGTCTCCCCTCTTCTGCGGCGAGGCCGCAGCCCTGGTCCTCGACGAGGAGGCTCGCGGCGTCGAGGTGCGAACCACGTCGACGGACTCCGCCGAGCCCGTCGTGCATGCCCGACTCACCTTCACCGCCTGACCCGACCCGACATCCCAGGAGAACTCATGCCCGACGCCGTGATCTGCGAACCACTCCGCACCCCGATCGGCGGGTACGGCGGTTCGCTGGCCTCGCAGACGGCCGTCGACCTGGGTGTCACGGTGCTGCGAGAGCTCATGACCCGCACGGGCCTTGTCGGGAGTGCGGTCGATGACGTCATCCTCGGCCACTGCAACCCGAACAGCGAGGCGCCGGCCATCGGCCGGGTGGTGTCCCTGACGGCAGGACTGCCCGTCGAGGTGCCCGGCCAGCAGCTGGATCGGCGCTGCGGCTCGGGCCTGCAGGCGGTGCTCAACGCCGCCATGATGGTCCAGACCGGCGCCGCGTCGCTCGTGGTGGCTGGCGGGGCCGAGTCGATGAGCAACGTGCCCTTCTACACCACCGACGCACGCTGGGGTGCAGGGCGAACCGGCATGACCATGCACGATGCCCTCGCCCGGGCTCGGACGACTGCGGGCGGCCCGGACTATCCCGTTCCCGGTGGGATGATCGAGACGGCAGAGAACCTGCGCCGCGAGTACCGCATCTCCCGCGAGGACCAGGATCTGCTGGCCGTGGAGTCGCATCGGCGGGCGGTCGCAGCACAGGACGCTGGCGTCTTCGGCGACGAGATCGTCCCCGTCACGGTCACGACCCGGCGTGGACCCGACGTCATCGTCGACACCGACGAGCACCCTCGTCGCGAGACCACCCTGGAGTCGTTGGCACGGCTGCGGCCGATCATGGGCCGCCAGGACGACACCGCCACCGTCACGGCCGGCAACTCCAGCGGTCAGAACGACGCTGCGGCCCTGTGCATCGTGACCTCCCCAGAACGCGCCGAGCAGCTAGGTCTTCGCCCCTTGGCCAGGCTCGTGTCGTGGGCCGTCTCCGGCGTGCCACCAGCCACGATGGGCATCGGCCCGGTGCCGGCGGCGGCGCTCGCTCTCGAACGCGCCCGCCTGCAGCTGTCGGACATGGATCTCATCGAGCTCAACGAGGCCTTCGCCGCCCAGGCCCTAGCGGTGGTCCGGGAATGGAAGTTCGACGCCGAGGACATGCAACGCGTCAACGTGCACGGTTCGGGCATCTCGCTGGGACACCCGGTCGGCGCCACCGGCACCCGTCTGATCGGAAACCTGGTGCGCGAGCTCGGCCGACGCGAGCAGCGGTACGGTCTGGCCACCTTGTGCATCGGTGGGGGGCAGGGCCTGGCAGCGGTCGTGGAGCGGGTTGCCGTCTCATGAGCGCGACGACGCGACCACTCGTCGTTTCCACCCTCGCCGACCTCGAGGCGGCCCAGGGCATCGAGCTCGGGCCGGGGCCCTGGTTGACCATCGAGCAGAAGAGATTCGACTCCTTCGCCGGCGCGACCGGTGATCATCAGTGGATCCACGTTGACCCCGCGCGGGCCGCGACAGGGCCCTACGGGCGGACCATCGCCCACGGATACCTGACGTTGTCGCTGATCTCCTCGCTCGCGGCCGACCTGTACCAGTTCGAGCTGGGGTCGGCCCGTCTCAACTACGGCCTGGACCGGGTGCGGTTCCCCACCCCGGTTCCGGTGGGGTCGCGGGTGCGGTTGCGCGCCACGATCGACACGATCCAGCCCCGCGACGCGGACGTCCTGGTCCCCATCGACTTCATCGTCGAGCTCGACGGGTCCGACCGGCCTGCCTGCGTGGCCCGCAAGTTCTCCCTGATCCTGCTCAACCAGGACTGAACGCGCTGCGTCACGACGACGTGCCCGGCTCGTGTGAGCCGGGCACGTCGTCGTGGTGGCAGGGTCTACCCGCTGAAGCCGAACTCCGCGTTCCAGCGGCGGACGACGTCCTCGCCCTCCTCGGCAGCTTCCTCAGGGGTGTAGACCACGAACGACTCGTCGCTGGCCTTCGGCAGCTGGTACGGGCCCGTCGCAGCCTGGTCGATGTCGGTCCTGGCCCCGACGAATCCCTGGGCGGCAGCGAACTCCTGTCCGGACTGCGACCAGGTCCAGTTCATGAACAGCTTCGCCGCCGGACTATCGGCTCCGGTCGTGGTGAGCCCCTGCATGTTGAACGTTCCCGAGATGCCCTTCTCGGGCACCACCAAGGTGATGGGCGCTCCACCCAGCTCGGATCCATAGGTGCTGTTGAAGCCCGCGGTCACCACCTCGATCTCACCTCGCGCAAGGGCCTCCAGCTGCACTGATGTCGTGTCGAAGATCCGAGGGTCCTGCGCGGCCAGACCGCCCCAGTAGGAGTCGCCCAGAACTTCTTCCTGGAAGGCCGCCAGGCCCTGCACGGTGCCCCCGGCTCCCGCGTTGACGATTCCCATCTTGCCCTTCCACTGGGGGTCAAGCAGGTCCTCCCAGGTCTGCGGTGCGTCGGCCTCCTCCACGGCCTGGTCGTTGTAGGCGAAGGCGTAGGCCGAGTAGTACGCCGTGAAGTAGGCGCCGTCGTCCCACACCACGTTCTCCATACCGGCGAGCGTGTCGTAGGTGGGGGCATCGGTGTACGGCACGTAGACGCCGCCGTCGGCGAAGCCCTCGGCCAGCACGGGGTCGGTGATGGTCACGACTCCTGCCGACAACCGTCCCGCGCCCGACTCGCTGAGCACACGCTCGTTGAGCTTGCCCGACGGCAACCGTGTCATCTCCATCTCGACACCGGTCTCCTCCTCGAACCGAGCGGCGGTCAGCTCGGCGCTCTGCGAACCGGATCCGGTGAACCAGACCGCGGTGTCGTTGCGGGCAGCCTCGAGCAGCTCGGCGTCGGCCACCTCCTCACCGTCGATGACAAGTCCGTCGGAGTCGTCGATCTGCGGCATGGCCAGCATCTCCTCAGTGATCGACGCGGCGCTGTCGTCGCTGGATGCTGCACCACCTCCACATGCAGCGAGAAACATCGATCCTGCTGTGACTGCAGCCGCCATGGCGGCTCGGCGTTGACGATTCATCAGGTACAGCTCCTTCTTTGGGGGGGGGATGGCGCAGGGCGGAAGCCCTGCGTCACTGCCGTGCCAACCGGCGGGGGATGTAGGCGAGCACGAACATGAAGGCGGTGTAGATGACGCTCATCGCCGCCGCCTCTCGCAGCGCACCGCCGTTCTCGAACGCGTCGTAGATCGCGATGGAGAGGATCTCGGTGTCGGAGGTGTACAGGAACAACGGGACCGTCAGCTCACGCATGCTGAGCATCAGCAGGAGCAGGAAGGTCGAGAGCAGCCCGACCTTCATCAGGGGAATCGTCACGGTAGTGACGGCCCGGGTGCGGTTGGCCCCCAGCATCACGGCGGAGTCCTCGAGGTCACGATCCATGGCCTGGATCGACGACGCCACACCACGGAACCCCTGCGGCGACTGCACGGCCAGGAATGCCACGACGAGGACCGCCAGGGTGCCGTAGAGCGGAATCGGCATGATCAGCCAGGTCCACAGCAGACCCATGCCCAGCACCACGGCCGGGATGGCCAGCGGCACCATGGACACGCCCTCCACCAGGGATCGACCGGACACCTTGGTGCGATACACGAGGTATCCACACAGGAAGGCCAGGGCCGTGCCCAACGAAGCGGCGATCACACTGACCAGGACGCTGTTCGCGGCGGCCTCGCGGAAGCTTCCCGAGGCGAGCACGTCACCGAAGGAGCCGAAGTCCAGGCCGCCCGGCTGGGTGAGCTGGGACAGCGACGTCAGGTAGGGACTTGCCTGCCCCGACACCACCACGAGAGCGGTCACGGGCAGCACGATGGAGATCGTGAAGAAGGCCAGGACGGCGAGAAGCACCGGGATCCGCGCCTTCCCCAGTGCCACCTTCTTCTGCCGCACCCCCTTGCCGGTGATGGTGGTGAAGGCCCGCTTGGCCAGGGCACGCTGCTGCAGCCACGTGGCCAGCAGCACCACCGCGACCAGGACCACGGCGATCGCGGCGCTCTCGTTGCCGCGGGTCGGCGTGGTGTTCAGCAGCCGGAAGATCAAGGTGGGCAGGGTGTCGACTCCGCCGGGGGTGCCGAGCACCTGCGCGACCGGGAAGTTCTCGAAGATCAGCGTGAAGGTCAAGATCGCCGAGCCGATCAGCGCCGGAGTGGCCAGCGGGAACGAGATGAGGCGGAGCATGCGGCGAGAGCCCGCGCCGTGCACCTGGGCCGCCTCCTCCAGATCCGGGCTCATCATCGACATCGCCCCGTGCACGAGCAGGAAGGTGTAGGGCGAGTAGTAGACCGCGAAGACGAAGATCAGGCCCGGGATGGAGTACAGGTTCAGCGGCAGGTTCGTGCCCAGATCGTCCTGCGCGATGTTCAGCAGACCGGCGTTGGGACTACCGAGGATCGACCACGCCAGCGCTCCCACGTAGGACGGGAGGAACATCGGCATCAGGCCGATCAGGTAGACGAACTTCGGCACCGGGATGTCGCTGCGCGCCGCCAGGAAGGCCAACGATGCACCGATCGTGCAGGCGAGGAGGGTCGCCACGACACCGATGATCAGCGAGTTCAAGAACGCCGTGCGGGTCTGCGGATCGCCGAAGATGCCGAAGTTCTCGATGGTGAGGTCGAAGTTGATGTTGCCCGGCCGGGGGACGTCGGAGCTGACCGCAGCCAGCACCACGAGGGCAGCGGGGATCACGATCAGCACGATCAGCACCACGAGCATCAACCCGCTGGGCAGCCACCGTCGGCGCAGGCTGCGGGTGGGCTTCGACCGTTTCGGCTTCGGTTCCTGCGGCCCAGCAGAGTTCGGGGTACGAGGAGGCTCGACCATCACCGCCATGTCGCTCAGGCCTCCTTCGAGGCCGGCACGGCCACGGGGTCGGCGCGACGTGCACCGGCCGGCTCGGCCGGTCCGCTCGGGTCACGGTGCGCCCGATCCGTCGCGCCGATCTTGGTCGGCGCCTGGGCGTCAGACACCGGTTCGGTGACTTCCCGCGGCAGCACCTGCACGTCGCGCGGGTCGACGTGCACGAGCACACGATCGTGCTGGCGGAGGGTCGTGGCGTCGACCTCCTGGGTCTGCACCTCCAGGACCGGACCGGCATCGAGCGCGATGCTGCACCGCGCGAACGATCCCTGGAACACACTGACCTGAACCGTGCCGAGCCACTCGTTGGCTGCAGAGACCGCGCCGGACTCACCCAGCGCGAGCCGCTTCACCCGCACGTGCTCGGGTCGGATGCAGACGCTGAGATCGTCTGCTGTGTGCGGGAGTGCATGGTCGGCCACCGCGACGTCGACCGCGTGGTCAGCCAGCGTGAGTCGGGTGGACCCCGATGCGCCCGGCCTGACCGCGAAGATGTTCGAGACACCGAGGAACTCCGCGATGGACGCCGATGCCGGGTTGCGATACGTCTCCAGGGGATTCGACAGCTGGGAGATCCGGCCGTTCTGCATGATCGCGATGCGATCAGCCAGCGCCAGCGCCTCACCCTGGTCGTGGGTCACGTAGATCGAGGTCAGCCCCAGTTCCAGCTGCAACCTGCGCAGCTCGACCCGCAGGTCCTCGCGCAGACGGGCATCCAGGTTCGACAGGGGTTCGTCCAGCAGCATGACGTTGGGTTCCATGGCCAGGCTTCGAGCGAGCGCCACCCGCTGCATCTGCCCACCGGACAGCAGGCTCGCACCCTTGTCGGCGAGGTGGGCCAGTCCCACCATGTCCAGGGTCTCCAGGGCCTTGGTGCGCACCTCCTTCTTGGGGCGCTTCTTCATCCGCAACGGAAAGGAGACATTCTCCAGGACGGTCATGTGCGGCCACACCGCGTAGGACTGGAACACCAGGCCGACCTGACGCTTGTTCGGCGCCAGGTTGATCGTGGCATCGGCGTCGAACACGGTGGTGTCGCCGATGGAGATCGAACCTTCGGACGGATCCTCCAGGCCTGCCACGCATCGCATCGTGCTCGTCTTGCCACAGCCGGACTGGCCGAGCAGCACCAACGACTCCCCCTGCTCGATGGTCAGGCTCAGATTCTTGACCGCCACGAACTCGCCGTAGGTGAGCGACAAGTTGTTGATCTTCACGTCCATGGGGATACCTCGGTTGTGTTCTCGGTTCGTGCTTCGGACGACGACGTCGATGCGCCGTCGTGGGGGGTGATCGCGACCTGCACCAGAGCGTCCAGCGCCACCACACCGTGACCGCGCGGGCGCACGGCCAGGGGGTTGATCTCTGCTTCGAGCACGTCCGGTCGCCGGACGGCCAGCTGCGACATCGTGACGATCGTGTCGATCAGCGCCTCGACATCCCCGACGGGTCCACCGCGCATGCCCTCGGCCACTCGCATACCGGTGACCTCCTGCACCATCTCGGTCGCGGTCGCGCGGGTGACCGGTGCCAGCCGCAGCGACGAGTCACCGTAGAGCTCGGTGTAGATCCCCCCTGCGGCCAGGACCACGACCGGCCCCACCGAGGGACTCACCCGATAGCCGACCAGCGCCTCCACCACGGAGTCGACGACCATCTGCTGGACGAGAAACCGCTCGACCGTGACGTCCGGGGCGTAGGTCGAGACGTTCTGCACGATGGTGCTGATGGCATCGGCGAGCTGGCTGTCCTCGTGGATACCGAGCTGGACCGCTCCGGCTTCGGACTTGTGCGGCAGCTCCTCGGAGATCGCCTTGACCACGACCGGGTACTGCGGCGGATCATGACTGACTCCCGCGACGTCGCACGTCGTCGCCGCCGGGAACTGGACCCCGAGGCCTCGCAGGATCTCCGCAGAGGCCACCTCGTCGAGGGTGCGTCCAGCCGAGGCCACTTCCTCGCCGATTCGCGAGTCGAGCACGGCCGGATCGATCGGGCGGCGCGCCAACGTTGCTGCGATCGCCTCGGCGCACGCCTCGGCGGTGCGGAACGAGGGCACGCCCGCAGCATCGAGCAGGCGCAAGGAGTCCAGGGCGTCGGGCAGGGCCCAGGCGACCACCGGGACGTCACCACTGGGCGCCTCGGCGATCGCTCGGACCGCCAGCTCGGGGTTCAACCGGGCCGATGATCCGATCACGAAGAGCACCAGGTCGAACTCCCCGCTGGAACGCAGCACGTCCAGGGCACCCAGCACCAGATCGTGTCGGGTACCGGCCAGCGTGAGATCGATGATCAGGCTCTCGGCGACGTTCAGGCCCAGCTCCCCGAGCCGCCCGAAGACAGCCTCGCTGGGACGGGCCACCCGCACGCCGCGGGTCTCGAGCTGGTCGACCACGATGGCCGCCCCACCACCGGTGGAGGTGATCACGGCGATCCGGTCGGCCGGGGGCACCGCAGGTGGCCCCAACCGGCGCTGCAGGGCGTCAGCCTCGATCAGCGCCTCGAAGTTGTCGACGCGGGCGAAACCACAGGCGCGGAAGAAGGCATCGGCCTCGTCGTCCTCACCGGCGAGCGCGCCGGTGTGCGACACGGTCAGCGCAGCGGCAGCCTCGCTCCGGCCCAGCTTGTACACGGTGACCGGCTTGTTGCGCTCCGCTGCGGCTGCCGCGAACTGGGCGAGCGGACCTGCGTCGTCCATCGACTCCATGAACAGGGTGTAGGACCCGATCTCAGGATCGTCCAAGGTGGCCTCGCAGATCTCCCCCAACGTGAGGTCGACACCCGAGCCAACCGAGACGAAACCGGCGAAGCCCAGACCGCGGGCCTTGGCGCGGGTCATCAGGGCACCGATGACGCTGCCGGACTGCGAGGCCACGAAGGACCGTCCGACCGGCACGTCGGCCTCCGCGAAGGCGGCGTTGGCCGTCAGCATCATGGCGTTGCGGGGGTTGACCACGCCGATGCTGTTCGGGCCCACGATGCGGATGCCATGACGACGAGCCACTTCGAGGAGCTCGACGAGTCGTCCTTCGCCCTCGGGACCGCTCTCACCGAATCCCCCGGACAGGACCGTGACGAGGGGGACCCCGGCCTCTCCGCACTCGCGAACGGCATCGACGACGCGCGCCGTGTCAGCCACGATGAACACGTGGTCGGGCACCTCGGGCAGCGCGGCGACGTTCGCCCAGGCACGCTCGCCCAGCACGGTCTCGCGCCGAGGGTTGATGGGGTAGACCGCGCCGGCGAACCCGGCCGCGCGCAGGAAGCGCAGCGGACGTGCCGTGGTCTTGGCCGGGTCGTCCGATGCACCGATGATCGCGACGGAACGCGGCGAGAGCAGTGCCTCGCCGACGCCGGGCCGATGCGCGCCGAGTGCAGAACCTATGTGGTTCGTCGTCTGGGTCATGCGTCACCCCGGCAGGCCTGGTCGACGCGCGCGACGACGTCCAACGACTCGAACGCCCACAGCTGTGCGGCCAGACGGCCTGCCGCACCGCCGCCGACGACGGGTGCGGCCAGTCGCACGAACTTGGCGTTCATCTCCTCGTCCGTGACCGGGTTGCCCGGCTCTCCGTAGGGAACCGGGATCCGCTCGACGACCTCACGACCGTCGGTCAGGGTGACGGTCACGACCGCTGTCCGCAGCACCGGGTAGTCGGCGTCGGCCTGCTCGTCGGCGACGACGTGGACCCGGTTGACCAGGTCACGAATCTTTTCGTCGGAACGGACAGCGGGCCCGAACTCGGTCAGGCCGACCTCGTCGTGCGTCAGTGCGGTGGCCACGGCGAACGGGATGCTCATCTGGGCGTCGAGCAGGGAGTCGACGAGGGTGCTCGCGTGATGTGACGCCACGGTGTACGTCGCCACGTCGACACGGGCCACGTCGTCGGCAGCGATGCCGTGCTCGGCGCGCAACGCCAGCACGGCGTCGATCGGGCCGTGCAGGTGACGGCAGGACGGGTAGGGCTTGACGTAGGAGTCCAGCACCACCCAGCGTTCGCCCAGCCCGTCCAGCAAGGTCTCGGTCGAGAACCCGTCGGCCGCGAAGGCGTCGATGTAGCCGTGCGGCGTCTCCAGGATCGATCGCGGGCCGGTCACGCCGGCCGCCGCGAGCTCCACGCTGGCGATGGCGTCGCGTGCTGCCTTGCCCGGGTGGACCCGCTTGACCTCGGCGTTCTTGCCGAGGAAGGCGAACAATCCACCGGCGTGAGAGGCCGCGACGCCGAGGGCGTCATGCAGCCGATCGGCATCGAGGCGATGCAGCACGGCCACGCCGCAGGCGGCGCCGACCACGCCGGCCAGTGGCGTGTTGTGGAAGTGGTTACGCCAGGTCGTCGGATGTCCGGCAGCGGCCAGGCGCGAGACGGTCTCCAGCGCGACCGCGAGCGCCACCAGGGTGGTCTCGGTGTCGCTGCCTCGGACCTCGGCTGCAGCCAGCACGGCCGGGAAGCACACGCTGCTGGGGTGCACGCTGCCCGGCGTGTACCCGTCGTCGACCTCCAGGGAGTGCGCGCTCGTGCCGTTCAGCAGTGCGGCACCGGGGGCCGACGTCTGCCCCAGACCGATGGCCGTGGCGGTGTTCCCTGTGGTGCCGTAGGTGCTGGCAACGTGGCCGGCCACGGCGCGAGCGACGTCGGTCGTGGACCCGGGAACCACGGCGGCCATGTAGTCGACCAGGAGTCGACGCACGTGGTGCTGCACCTCCGGTGGGAGCGGCCTGTACTGACTGGCGACGACCCAGTCGACCAGGGCGTCGGTGACCCCCTGAGCGTCCGAACCGGTCATGGCGGCGGTGGTGTCGGTGCTTGTCGTCACTTCGAGGCCCCCGCACGCTGGTCGAAGCGGCGCCCGAAGATCGCGCCCGCGATGGTGTTCTTCAAGATCTCCGCCGACCCGCCTGCGATCATCCAGCCTCGGGTGCGACGCACGATGTACTCCAACGGGAACTCCTGGCTGTAACCCGATGCTCCGAAGATCTGCATGGCCTCGTTGGCGACGTCGAAGGCCGTCTGGTTGGCGTGCACCTTGGCGATGGCTGCCTCGGTCGAGTCCGGCGTGTTCGCGTCGGCGTTGGCGACCGCTCGCAGGATCAGCAGCCGGGACGCGTCCAGCTTCACCCGCATGTCGGCGAACTTCCACTGCAGTCCCTGGAACTCGCACAGGTCCTTGCCGAAGGCCTGGCGCACCTTCGCGTGCTCGACTGCTTGCTCGTAGGCGAACTCGGCGAGGGCGAGGGCGCGCGACGCATTGCCCATCCGCTCGACCCCGAAGATCGAGAGCATGTTCTTCAAGGCGTCCTTCTCGGCCAGCACGTACTCCCTGGGCACTCGGGCGCCGTCGAAGAACAGCTGGCAGTGCGACTCGCCGCTCATGTGCAGCTCGCGCTTGCCACGCGTGACACCGGGAGCGTCGAAGGGCACGAGGACCGCGCCGATGTCGCGTGAGCTCGGTCCGAACCGGCACCAGACCACGGAGTGAGTGGCGTCGGGGCCGTGGGAGTTCCAGCACTTCTGACCGTCGATGACGACCTCGTCACCCTCGATGCGAGCACTGGTGCGCAGGTCCGTCAGGGCACTCCCGGCATCCGGCTCACTCATACCGGCCGTCACCAGGGCGTCGCCGTTGAGGAACAACGGCAGCACCTCCTCCTTCACGTGGTCGGAGCCGAACTTGGCCACCTGACGGATCGCCCCGAAGTTGCTCGCCTGGAACGCATCGGCGCTGTGCGGGCACACCTTGGTGATCGCCATCATCACCAGCACGGCGTCCAGCAGCGATGCGCCCTGACCACCCACCTCGACGGGGAGCGTCAGGCCGGTCAGGTCGTGCTCGGCCAGGGTCTTCAGCGAGTCCCACGCGAACTCGGTGCGCTGGTAGGCACGTGCACCGAACTCGCGCTCGGCGAGCTTGGAGACCGAGTCGACCAGGGCGGTCTGTTCGGGGTTGAGGTCAAAATCCATGGAGAGAGGCTCCTTCATTCGTGCGTTCGACGGGGGTGGGGTGGGCTCAGGGAGTTATCGGGAGGTGGCGCTGCGGAGTGTCTCGGCCAGGTCTGCGGGTGCGAGGTCGGGCAGGTGATCGACGAAGTGCCAGAGCCGGTCGCTCGACACGCGCGGGTCCGAGACGCCGGCCAGCTCGACACAGCTCACGACCTTGCGATCCAGCGCACTGCGAGTCAGCCGGTTCGCGCCAGCTCCTGGCATCGCCGCGTCGGCCGCGTCCAGGTTGCCTTCGACCGTCTCGATCTCGACGCGAGCGCCCGACATCACTGTGCTCTCCGGCAGGTCCTGGTGAACGACGATTCGCGCAGCCATCTCGGCGATGTCGGCGCGACCGAGATCGTCGCGCAGGGTCGCGAGATCGTATCGACCGGTGATCCAGAGGGCGGCCAGCTGCCACGGCAGCGAGAACTGGGCGTCCACGAGTGGCGCGCCCCGGTCCTTCCAGGACCGCGCCACGAGGGCGTAGGCGTCGCCGGCAGGCAGATGCGCTGTCACGGCCTTCAGCGATGTCGGGTCCGGGTGGCGGGCCCGCAGTTCTTCGGCCGCGGCCAGGGCAGCATGGGTGTAGCGGCAGGCCGGATACGGTTTGAGGGCCACGAAGTCGACCTCGTGCGGCGCGGCGAACAGGTCGTGAAGGGTCAGGTCGCTGCCCGGAAGGATCCCGAACGTGCCGTCGAGCCATCCCGCAGGCCCGGCCACTCCGTGGCGCGCCATGCTCGCGGCCGTCATGCCGTGCGCTGCTGCGAGCCCGGGCTGCAACCTCTTGGCCACCGATCCGTCCACCACCGCCTGGCGGCTCGACGGCGCCATGGTTGCTCCCAGGCACAGCGCCATCGCGCTGTCCAGCTCGGCGTCCTCGAGACCCCAGACCACACCGGCGGCGGCAGCGGCAGCGATCGCGCCGAGGCCGGTGGTCCGGATGACGCCCACGCGGGGGCCCACGAGCCGCGCCAGCCGGGAGAACAGGTGCACCCCGGTCGCGAGACCGTCCAGCACCCGCTCACCCGAGACCTCGGCCGTCTGCGCCGCGGCGAGCACGGCCGGCACCACCACGGTCGCGGTGTGAACGACGGCCTCGTCGTGGGTGTCGTCGAAGTCCCAGGCGTGGATCAGGGTCGACAGCGCAGCGGCCGCCTGAGGCGGGGCCAGGTGGTGCGCCGTCCACGGCACGGGCACCTGCCCGGGCGCCACGGCGGCGAGACCGTCGAGCACGGGCTGCGCATCGGCATTGGCCGATCCGGCTGCGGCAAGGGCGAGGGCATCCACGACGAGATGCGACAGCTGCAGGCGCCGGTCGTCATCGAGATCCGCGTACCGACTGACGGCGCCGGACGCGCTCCTCGACGACCGATTCAGAGCCTGGGTCACGTCGTCCTCCTGAAGATCTGCCGGATGAGCCTGCGTCACTCAGGCCGGATGGCCGTGACGCACGACACACACAATCATGGGATCCGGAAGGCGTCAATAGATTCTATAGAATCTTGTATCGTGATTATCGAAAGTAGTGTGGTGTATCCTGAGCGCGCGGATCTGTCCTGTCGGACCAACTCCAGAAGAGGCCATTGCATGAGTGAGATGGACGCGCTGCCCAAGAGCCGGACCACCTACGTGCTCGAACGACTCAAGGCCGACCTGGATCAGGGAGTCATCAACGCCGGCGACCAGCTGCGACAGACCGCGATCGCCAAGCGGTACGGCGTCAGCCCCACCCCGGTCCGCGAGGCCCTGCGCATCCTCGCCGCCGACGGGACGATCGAGTACACCAGTCACCGCGGCGCCACCGTGCGCGACTTCACCCCCGAGATGGCTCACGATCTGTACCGCATGCGAGCCGAGCTGGAGGGCCTCGCGTGCGCCATTGCCGTCGAGCGGATGACGGACGAGGACCGCCAGCGCATCCTCGAGGCCAACGAGCGCCTGGAGGAGGCCACCGCCGCCGGGGAGGATCCAGCGACGTTGTCCTTGCTCAACAAGGAGCTGCACTTCTCCATCTTCGCCTGCACCTCCACCGTCATGGTCGAGAGCATCCGGTCGCTCTGGTCCCGCTTCAAGCCCTCGGTCACGCTGTGGAGCGTCAACGAGTTCAGCACCGACCTCAGCCAGGGGCACACCGTGATCCTCGATGCCATCGAGCGCCGCGACGGCGAGGCTGCTCGCGAGGCGATGCGGGCCCACGTGATGCACGCGTGGGAGCTGCGCCAGACGGACCAGGAGCTGAGCGCCACCGGCACGGCGGATCCCGATGCCCGTGCAACGGGCGTGTCTGCCTCCTGACGTCGTGAGTCGCACCCGACCTCGCCTGAGGCGCCCACCGTGGTTCGTGAGCCTGGTGCTCGCCACGATGCTGGCCCATGCCGTGCTGAGCGGTGTCCGCACCCTGATCTCCTACCGTGCCCTGGCGCTCGGCGGCGATGCCGTGGCGGTCGGCCTCATCACGGCGGCATTCGCTGTGCTGCCGCTCGTCGTGGCCCTGCAGATCGGCCGCGCGGTGGACCGGGGCCGCGGAGTCCTGGCGGTCCGCCTCGGCCTCGGGCTCACGGTCGTGGCCGTCGCGATCGCAGCGGTCAGCCCGAACCTGGCCCTGCTCGCCGTCGCGAGCGCCGTACTCGGCCTGGGGCAGATGTTGCACACGGTCGCGTGCCAGAGCCTGATCCCCATGTGGTCTCCGCCCGAGAAGGTCGACGGCCGTTTCGGTCAGCTGACGCTGGGCGTCTCGGTCGGTCAGCTGATCGGCTTTCCGATCGCCGGTGTCGTCGCGACCGCCACCAATCAAGGTGCGGCCGACGGACCGGTGGCCACGACTCCCGCACTGATCGTCATGGCTGGCATCGCGCTCCTGAGCTTTCCCCTGGCCTTCCTGTTCACGCCGGTCAGCCGGGTGCGGGTGAGTCGAGCCGACGCGGCCGACGGTCAGCAGTCGACCCGGGCGATCGTGGGTACGCGCGGCATGAAGCCGGCCATGTACTCCAGCCTCACGGTGCTCACGGGCATGGACCTGCTGATGGCCTACCTGCCGGTGCTCGGCCAGGAGATGGGACTGAGCGTGGGCACGGTCACCCTGCTCCTGACCGCCCGCACGGTCACCTCGGTCATCTCCCGAGCCACGATGCCCGCCCTGCTCCGCAGATTTCCCAAGCGCTGGCTGCTCGTCTCGGCCACGTTCGTGTCAGGTCTGCCCATGCTGCTGCTGCCCTTCGCCACCCACGTGGCCGTGTTGACGTCGGCCATGCTCGTCATGGGCTTCTTCTGGGGCCTCGGGCAGCCCTTGACCATGTCGTGGGTGACCCTCGTGGCCGATCAACGCAACCGCGCGGCCGCGCTGTCGGTCCGTCTCGCCGGCAATCGCATCGGGCAGGTCGTCATTCCCGTGGCGGCAGGAGGACTCGGTGGCATCACGGGCGGGGTGGGAGCGATCTTCCATGCCAGCGGTCTGCTGCTGATCTCCTCGGCCGTGATCACCTTTCGGTCCACCCGCGGTCTCACGAGCCTGAAACCGACGCCCCCGCCCCCGTAGCAGCACGGTGGCGCGAGCGCCGGGTCCATGGATCAGAACGACAGCGCGGCTGCCGGGTCGGACAGGATCCGCGCCACGTCGGCGAGGAATGCTGAACCCTGCTGACCGTCGACCAGGCGGTGGTCGAAGCTCAGTGCGAGCGTGGTGACCCACCGCGGCACGATCGTGTCGTCCTCGGCGACCCACGGCCGGCGACTGATCGCGCCGACACACAGGATGCCGGCCTCGCCGGGGTTCAGGATCGGGGTCCCCCCATCGACACCGAACACACCCACGTTGGTGATCGTGAACGTGCCGCCGGACATCTGCTCGGGTTGTGTGCGGCCCGCCCGGGCGGTGTCGGTGAGGTCGGTCAGGGCTGCTGCCAGCTGTGGCATCGACAGGGACTCGGCGCTCCGGATGTTGGGGACGACCAGACCGCGAGCGGTGGCTGCGGCGATGCCGAGGTTGATCGACCCCTTGAGCACGATCTCCTGGGCCGCCTCGTCCCAGGCCGAGTTGAGCTCGGGCGTGCGACGCATGGCCAGGCAGACCGCCTTGGCGATGACGACGGTGGGCGAGACCTTCAGGTCGGCGAAGGCCCGGTCAGCGCGCAGTCGCTCGACCAGGCGCACGGTCTCCGAGACGTCGATCGTGACCCACTCGGTGACGTGCGGCGCGGTGAACGCCGAGGCCACCATGGCCTGGGCCGTCATCTTGCGCACTCCCTTGATCGGGACCCGCACGTCGCCCGACGCGTCGGGGACGGCCGCCGGCACCGAAGTCTGCGGTGCAGGCACACCCTCGCGAGCAAACGCCTCCACCTCGGCGCGGGTGACGATCTCGCCCGCGCACGGCACGGCGGCCAGGTCGACACCGAGGTTCTTGGCAAGCATGCGCACCGGCGGACGAGCCAGCACCTTGCGGTCCTGCTGCGGCTCGGCAGCCAGCGGTGCCTCCGGAGCCGGTTCCGGCGCGACGTCAGCGGCCGGAACGGCCGGGGTCGACGAGCGCCGACGCCGACGGGTGGGCACCTCGCTGCTCGGCCCGTAGCCAACCAGCATGGCCTGACGCTCGGGAGCCTTCTTCTGCTCTGCTCCTGCATCGGGACTGTCCTCGGGTTCGGTCGAGGACGTGGCCGTGCCGATCCCCACGATGGGCGTGCCGACGGTGACGGTGTCGCCCTCGCCGACCAGCAGCTCGGTGACCTCGCCGGCGAACGGGCTGGGCAGCTCGACGACCGACTTGGCGGTCTCGATGTCGACCAGCACGTCGTTGACCTTCACGACGTCGCCGATCGCGACCTTCCACTGCACGATCTCGGCCTCGGTGAGGCCCTCACCCACGTCGGGGAGCTTGTAGTGCGGCATCAGACGGCTCCGATCGAACGGGCGTGCTCGACCGCGTCGATGATGCGGTCGAGGCCGGGCAGGAAGTCGTCCTCGACCCGACTCGGGGGGTAGGGCATGTCGTATCCGGTGACGCGCTGCACCGGCGCCTCGAGGGAGTGGAAGCACTCCTCGGTGATGCGCGCGGCGAGCTCGGCGCCCAGGCCCAGGGTGCGCTGCGCCTCGTGCACCACGACCGCGTGGCCGGTGCGCCGCACCGACTCGAACACCGGCGCGAGATCCAACGGCGACAGCGTCCGGAGGTCGATGACCTCCAGGTCGAGTCCGTCCGCGAGGGCGGCCTCGGCGGCCTGGCGGCACGTCTCGACCATGGGTCCGTAGGCGATGAGCGTGGCGTCGGCGCCGGGGCGCACGACCTGCGAGGCCAGCAACGGCATCGACGTGGACTCCAGGTCGACCTCGCCGGTCTCCCAGTACCGGCGCTTGGGCTCCATGAACACGACCGGGTCGTCGGACTCGATGGCCTGCTGGATCATCCAGTACGCGTCGTGCGGGTTCGAGCAGGACACCACCTTGAGCCCGGCGGTCAGCGCGAACTGCGCCTCCGGGCTGTCCGAGTGGTGCTCGACCGCACCGATGCCACCGCCGAACGGGATGCGGATGACCATCGGCATCTTCACCGCACCGCTGCTGCGGAAGTGCAGGCGGGCGACCTGGCTGACGATCTGGTCGTAGGCCGGATAGACGAAGCCGTCGAACTGGATCTCGACGACGGGCCAAAATCCCCGATAGGTCAGGCCCACAGCGGTGCCGACGATGCCGGACTCGGCCAGCGGGGTGTCGAGCACCCGCCCCTCGCCGAAATCCTTCTGCAGCCCGTCGGTGACCCGGAAGACGCCCCCGAGCCTGCCGACGTCCTCACCCATCACCAGGACCTTGGGATTCTTGTCCATGGAGGCACGCAGACCCGAGTTGATCGCCTTGCCCATGCTCATCTTCTGGGGGCTCATGCGTCACTCCCCTCGTAGGCGTCCCGCCAGGCGACGTAGGCGGCCTGCTGCTCGCGCAGCTCGTCGGTCATCTCGGCGTGCACGTTCTCGAACAGGCGGGCGAGATCGGGCTCGGGCAGCGCTGCGCACTCCTTGCGCAGGGCTGCACCGAGAGCTTCAGCCTCGGCGTCGAGATCGTCGAAGAACGACTCGGCGGTGCCCTCGGCGACCAGCAGCAGCCGGACCCGGTCGAGCGGGTCCTTGGCCTTCCACTGCTCGGTCTCGGCGCCGTCGCGATACCGGGTGGGGTCGTCGGACGTGGTGTGCGGACCCATGCGGTAGGTGACGGCCTCGATCAGGGTGGGGCCCTCCCCGGTGCGTGCACGCTGCAGGGCGGCCGAGGTGGCCGCGTGCACGGCGAGCACGTCGTTGCCGTCGACCCGCACGCCCGGCAGACCGAATCCGTCGGCGCGGCGCGCGATGGGCACGACGGTCTGTCGCTCGAGCGGCTCGGAGATGGCGTACTGGTTGTTCTCGCAGAAGAACACGACAGGCGCGTGGTAGACGGCGGCCCAGTCGAGCGCCTCGTTGACGTCGCCCTGGCTGGTGGCACCGTCACCGAAGTAGGCGATGGTGGCGGAGTCGCGCTCCGGGTCGCCAGTTCCCACGGAGTGGTCGAGGGTCAGCCCCATCGCGTAGCCCGTCGCATGCAGGGTCTGGGCACCGATGATGATCTGCGGGAGTGCGATGCCGTGATCGGCCGGATCCCAGCCACCGAGGTCGGTGCCCCGGAACACGCCGAGCAGATCGATCGGCGGCACGCCGCGGCAGTAGGCAACACCGTGATCGCGGTACGTGGGGAACGCGAAGTCCTGGGGTCGCAGCGCGCGCGAGGAGCCGATCTGCGCAGCCTCCTGCCCCAGGGCCGGCGGCCACAGGCCCAGCTCGCCGTGCCGCTGCAGGGCGAAGGCCTCGGTGTCGATGCGACGGGCCAGGACGAGATCGCGATACAAGGCCTCGATCGCCGTCCGGTCGCCATCGAAGGCGTAGTCGGGGTGCGAGACGCGCTCACCGCGAGGCGTCAGCAGCTGGATCATCGGAGCGTCGGGGTGGTCAACGGATGCACGCATGCAGTCCCTCTTTCATCCACCGGTTCGCGGGATCGCCGCAACCGGAGTCAAAGGATGCGGGACCGATTCCAAGGGTGGCGGATCCGGGTGTCCCACATGGGCGTGACGGGCATCACACCTGCGACGATCGTACCCGTTCGGCTGCGCTGACTCCAATCACACGCGCGCGCTCAGCGCCGGGGGCGACTCCAGCGATCCACGGCGTCGAGCACCCGGGCGTTGACACCCGGATCACCCACCGTCACGCGAACACCTTCGCCGGCGAAGGCGCGCACCATCACCGGAGCGCAGGCGGTCGCGAAGTCCGCCGACCCGCGTCCCAGAGGGAGCCACAAGAAGTTTCCCTGCGCCTCCGGGATCGGCCAGCCCTGTTCCAGCAACGAGTCGCGCATCGCCTCGCGTTCGGCCACCACGCTCGCGACGCGCCCGAGCAGCTCGTCACGAGCCTGCAGCGAGGCGAGGGCAGCGGCCTGCGCGACGTCACTGACCGCGAACGGCTGCGTGGTCGTGGCGATCGCGTCCGCCACCTCCTCAGGTGCGATCGCGTAACCGATCCGCAGGCCGGCCAGGCCGTAGGCCTTGGAGAAGGTCCGCAGCACGACCACGTTGGGGCGTCCGGCCATGGCCTCCAGTCCTCGTGCGGCCGAGGGGTCGCGCACGAATTCGACATAGGCCTCGTCGAGCACCACGAGCACGCGTGTCGGCACACGGTCCAGGAAGTCCTCGAGCTCGGCGGCCGTGACCACCGGCCCTGTGGGGTTGTTCGGGGTGCAGACGAGCACGACCTTGGTGCGGTCGGTGAGGGCATCAGCCATTGCGTCGAGGTCGTGACGGCCGTTGCGGCGCAGCGGAACGCTCACGACGGTGCCACCGGCGAGGGCCGTCGCGATCGGATACCCCTCGAAGGACCGCCACGCGAACACGACCTCGTCGCCGGCCTCGACATAGGCCTGCAGGATCGAGGACAGCAGGGCTCCCGACCCCGCCCCCACCCGAATCCGCTCCACCGCGAGCGACTGGATCCCCAGGTGGACCCCGAGCGACTCGCGCAGGGCCATGGCGTTCGCGTCGGGGTAGCGGTTGCTGCGACCCAGCGCAGCAGCGGCCCGTTCGGCCACGCCGGGTAACGGCGGGAAGGGGTTCTCGTTGGCCGCCAGGCCGAGCGCGTCGACCGAGGCCGGCTTCGGGGGCGAGAACACCCCGAGACCGTCGAGGGCGCGGCGAGCGCGCGGAGTCGTCACGCCAGTGAGCATACGAGGCGGAGGCAGAATCTGCGGATGGGACGATGAGCCGGTGACAGATCTGCAGGTACGCGTTCGCATCCCGCGTCTGGGTTATCTGATGGTCATCACCGGAGCAGCCCTGTTCGGGCTGAATGGCGGCGTCTCCCGCGTCGCGATCGGAGCCGACATCGACGTCGAGACGTTCACGACGTTGCGCATCACCGCGGCGGCCTCGGTCTTCGCCCTCGCCGCCCTGGTTCTGCGACCCTCGGCCCTGCGCCCGCCTCGGGGACGAGCCCTGCTGCTCGTCATCGCGCTGGGTCTGGTCGGAGTCGCCGGGCTCCAGCTGACGTACAACATCGCCATCACCCGGCTCCCACTCGGGATCGCCCTGCTGCTGGAGTATCTCGCCCCCGTGCTGATCGTGCTCTGGGTGCGTTTCGTGCGACACGAGCGCGTCCATCCGCGCATGTGGGTCGCCGTTGCACTGGCCCTCGGCGGTCTGGCCGTCGTGGGCCAGGTCTGGAACGGCGTGACCCTAGACGCGCTCGGCGTCGCGATGGGTCTGGCCGCAGCGGTCTGCTTCGCGACGTACTTCCTGCTCGGCGAGCACCAGAGCGAGAACGCAGATCCCCTCCACGTGATCGTGTGGGCGTTCCTGGTGGCCACCCTGGTCATGAACATGGTCCAACCGGTGTGGACGACGCCGTCGCTGGGAGGGACGACGAGCATGCTCGGCCGTCTCGACGCGTTCGCGATCGCGCCATGGGTGGCGGTGTCGGTGGTCGTCGTGCTGGGCACGGTCGCACCGTTCTTCCTGATGCTGCTGGCGCTGCGCCATCTCCCGGCGACCGTCGTGACGATGGTCGCGATGCTCGAACCGGTGATCGCGACCGTGCTGGGCTGGGGCTGGTTCGCCGAGTCGTTGACCGTGGTGCAGGTGGTCGGGGTGCTGGCGGTGCTGGCCGGGATCGTGACGGCCCAGACGGCGCGCACCGTCGAGCCCGACCTGCTTCCCCCACCCTGACCCGGCCACCCTGACCTAGATGGCCGGTGGACCGTGGGGACAATGGTCGGATGGAACGTTTTATCTCGACCTGGGCGGTCAGCAGCGTGGCCCTCGCCTTCGCTGCCTGGCTGCTGGGCACCAACATGGAGATCGGTGACGCGAGCGCCAGCACGCTGGACCGGGTGCTCGGCGTCCTGGCTGTCGGTCTGGTCTTCACGATCATCAACAGCTTCGTGGCGCCCGTCGTCAAGACGCTGTCCATCCCGTTCATCATCCTCACGCTCGGGCTGGCCCTGCTGGTGATCAACGCGCTCCTGCTGCTGCTGACCGAGGCGGTGACAGGCTTCTTCGGTCTCGACTTCGAGATCGCGAGCTTCGGCTGGGCCGTCGTGGCCTCGATCGTGATCTCGATCAGCCAGTCGATCGTCAACGCCGTGGTCGGCGGCGACCGCCGATGAGCGAGCCGTTCAAGGTCGCCCTGGTCTGCCTGGGCAACATCTGTCGCTCCCCGACCGCTCACGTGATCCTGGAGGACCGGCTCGAGCGGGCCGGGCTCTCCGCGAACGTCGAGGTGGCCTCGGCCGGTACCGGCGGCTGGCATCGCGGCGAGCCGATGGATCCACGCTCCGCCGTGGCGCTGCGTGACGCCAGATACGATCCGTCGAGGCATCGGGCGCGCACCTTCACCGCCGACTGGTTCGCCGAGCACGATCTGCTGCTGGCCATGGATGCCAGCAATCACGCCGACATGGTCGCCCTCGCGCCCACCGTGGCCCAGCAGGACCAGGTCCGCATGTTCCGCGAGTTCGATCCCGAGCTGACCAACGGTGGGGCCGACGGCACCGACCTCGAGGTCCCCGACCCGTGGCACGGCGGGCCCGACGGGTTCCTGCAGGTCCTCGCCATGATCGAACGCACCACGGACGGCCTGGTTGCCGCGCTGCCCGACCTGATCGCCGCACGCCACCGCTGACGCTCGTTCGGCCGGCACGCTTTTCGCGGGCTCGCCACGAACCGGTACGTTCGGTCCCATGGCACGCATGGCAGGAACAGCCGCTCGGGCTGAAGCTCTGCTCGGTGTCGGCGTCGTGTCCACGACCCCCGTCGCTGGCGGCGACATCTGCACCGTCACCCGGCTGCGCCTCACCGACGGCCGCGGCGCCGTGATCAAGACCCGCCCCCAGGCTCCCGAGCGGTTCTTCACCCGTGAGGCCGAGAGCCTGCGGTGGTTGGCCGAGGCTGACGGCGTCCGGATCCCCCAGGTGCTGGCCGACGCCGACGACTGCCTGATCCTGGAGTGGATCGAGCCCACCCGCCCCACCCCTGAGGCCGCTGAGCAGTTCGGTCGCGCTCTGGCCGACACGCATCGCGCCGGCGCACCACAGTTCGGTGCCCCCACGGACGGATACATCGGACTGGCCCCCCTGCCGAATCGCCCGATGCCCACCTGGCCGGAGTTCTATGCGTCCCGCCGGGTCATGCCCTACGTGCGGGCAGCCGTCGACCGTGGCGCACTGACGCCCAGCCAGGCCAAGATCATCGACAGCTGCATGCAGCGCATTCCCGACCTGGCCGGCCCGTCCGAGCCGCCGGCGCGGCTGCACGGAGACCTGTGGTCCGGGAACGTCGTGTGGGGTTCGGACTCCCAGGTCTGGCTGATCGATCCCGCGGCCCACGGAGGGCATCGCGAGACCGACCTCGCCTTGCTCGCGCTCTTCGGGGTGCCGCACCTGCAACGCGCCATGGAGGCCTACGACGAGCACACGCCGCTGAGCGACGGGTGGCGCGAACGTGTCGGACTGCACCAGCTCCATCCGTTGCTCGTGCACGCCGTCCTGTTCGGCGGCAGCTACGGCGAGCGTGCCGCTGCGGCGGCGCGATCCGCCCTCGACGCCTGACGGCACCAGCCGTACCGCCGCACGGCGACACCCCGGGCGGGGCGGTGGTTCAGCAATCCCTCAGACATCACCGGCACACTGTCATCCATGCGAATCCTCGTGGTCGACGACGATCGAGCAGTGCGTGACTCGCTGCGCCGTTCTCTGGAGTTCAACGGCTACACGGTCGATCTGGCCTCCGACGGCGCAGAGGCGTTGGCGATGGTCCCCCAGGTCACGCCCGACGCCATCGTGATGGACGTGATGATGCCCCGGCTCGATGGTCTCGAGGCCACGCGCGCGCTGCGCACGGCAGGCAACGACGTGCCCATCATCGTGCTCACGGCCCGCGACGCCGTCTCGGACCGCGTCGATGGTCTCGATGCTGGCGCCGACGACTACCTGACCAAGCCGTTCGCGCTCGAGGAGCTGCTCGCCCGCCTGCGATCACTGCTGCGTCGCTCGGCCCTCGTGCCCACGGGTGACGAGGACGACGAGCCGCTGTCGTTCGCCGATCTCACGCTCGACCCGGTCACCCGTGACGTCGTGCGCGGTGCGCGATCGTTGTCCCTGACCCGCACCGAGTTCGCCCTGCTCGAGCTGTTCATGCAGCGACCCAAACGGGTGCTGGAGCGCACGTTCATCCTCGAGGAGGTCTGGGGATTCGACTTCCCCACGACCGCGAACTCGCTGGAGGTCTACGTCGGGTACGTGCGACGCAAGCTCGAGGCGGAGGGTGAGACCCGGCTGATCCACACGGTGCGCGGCGTCGGGTACGTGCTGCGCGAAACACCCCCGTGACCGGTGGGATGACCCGTTCGGGGATCAGTGGCGTGATGACCCGCACCTATCAGCGCGCCCGCGACCTCGTCCTGCGCGGCCTGCGGCGCTTCACCAACCGCATGTCGCTGGCGATCCGCGTCGCGGTGCTGACCACGGCCGCCGTGGCCCTCACCCTCACCCTGGTCAGCGCCACGATTTTCGTGACCGTGCGGTCTGAGTTCGAGAGCTCCCTCGACGAATCGATGCTGAGTCGGTCCGAGGCAGGCGTCACCGCCGACCTCGGCACTCTGTTCGCCGGTGGAGTCGACCCCGCTGCCCTCGCCCTGACCGACATCAAGGTGATCGTGCTGCGCACCGGCCGCGGCGTGCTGCTGGGCACGCCGGCCATCAGCAACTTCCCGGTCCAGTTCATCGGGTTGCCCGAGCGCCAGGTCGCCCTCGGCCAGAAGAGCGAGTCGGTGCGCACCGCGTCGCTGCAGGGCACCCCCTACCGGGTCGTGGCCGTGCGGTCGGGGCCGGGCGAAGCCCTGGTCATCGCGCAGTCGATGGAATCGATCGAGGCCGCCCTCGACCGCCTCCAGATCATCCTGCTCCTGACCAGCGCCGCGGGCGTCGCGATAGCCGGACTCGCCGGGTGGGCCGTCGCGGCCAACGGGCTGCGTCCCGTGCGGCGGCTCACCGCCGCCACCGAACGGGTCGCCCGCACCGTCGACCTGACCCCGATCACGGTCTCCGGCACCGACGAGCTCGCCCGACTGAGCACGTCGTTCAACGCGATGCTCGCGGCCCTCGATGCAGCCCAGACCCGTGAGCGTCAGCTGATCGCGGACGCCGGTCATGAGCTGCGCACCCCGCTGACCAGCCTGCGCACCAACATCGAGCTGATGGGGCAGGCCACGGCCCAGGGCCAGCGCTCCCTCAGCGAGAGCGAGCACCGGGAGATCATGGGCGACGTCCGCGCCCAGGTCGAGGAGCTGACCAACCTGGTGGGCGATCTGGTCGAGCTGGCCCGCGATGAGCCGGTGCGTCGCGACCCCGAGCCGCTCGACCTCGCCGACGTCCTGGACCTCGCGGTGTCCCGGGTCCGGCTGCGCACGTCCGAGGTCGTCGTCGAGGTCGCCGCCGAGTCGTGGATGGTCGTCGGTGAACCTCAGCTGCTCGAGCGTGGCATCACCAACCTGCTCGACAACGCGGTGAAGTGGAGCCCACCGGGAGGCAGGGTCCAGGTCGCCCTGTCCGGTGGCGTGATCTCGGTGTCCGATGAGGGGCCGGGCATCGACCCGGGCGACCTGCCGCACATCTTCGATCGGTTCTACCGGTCCCAGGAGGCCCGAACCCTGCCCGGATCGGGTCTGGGGCTGTCGATCGTGAAGCGCGCCGCCGAGCGTCACGGAGGACGCGCAGACGTCGAGTCGGCCATCGGCGAGGGGTCCACCTTCACGCTGTCCCTGCCTGCAGCCTCGGCCGAGCCGACCTGATCCGCCCGGTCCTTTCTTCCGTCCGTCACATCCACCTCTCAGCGCGCGCTCAGCGATTCACGAGAGACTGGGGTCATGACTGATTCGAACGATCCGTTCGCCGATCGCCCCTACACGCCCCGTGACCAGCGCGATGACGCCCACGAGTCGTCGGACGCGCGCCCGACTGAGGCCGATGCTGGCCCGTCGGGCTCGGAGCAGCCTCCCGCTCCTGCGGCCACGAGCTACCCGACCGGCCACGAGTACGCCGAGGCGACCAACGAGGCTCCGCTGCGCGATCACGACGTGACCGAGCAGATCGACACCGGTCGACCCACGACGGAACAGCCCACCGAGCACACGTCGCAGTGGGATCGCGAGCCGACGACGAATCTCGGCACCGCGTCGACCGGAGCTGCTGCGGCCTCGGCCAGCGAGTACGGCCAGCCCTCGGGCTCGGCGCCCTCCGATCCCTTCGTCCCGTCCGACACAGCAACCGGTGCCGCCGCGTTCGGCACCGCTGGGTCCGGAATTGCCGGGTCCGGGACCGGCGGATCCGGTGACGGTGGAGCAACCTCCAGCGCACGACGGCCGCGCCGTGGGCGCACCCTCATCGCCGCGGTCGCCATCGCGGCCCTCGCGGGTGCCGCCGGCTACGGCGGTTCCTACCTGCAGGGCCAGAACGGCGGTGGCAACGGATCGGCCCCCATCAGCTCGCTGGACAGCGGCAACCAGGCCACCCAGACCAACCTGCCGGCCAGCGCGGTCGAGCAGGTCGCGTCCAAGGTGCTGCCGTCGGTCGTCCAGGTCAACGTCAAGGGCAGCTCGGAGAGCGGCTCGGGCACCGGCATCATCATCAGCAGCGATGGCGAGATCCTGACCAACAACCACGTCGTCGCACCGGCCGCCGACGGCGGCACCGTGACGGTCGCGTTCAGCGACGGCACCAATGTCGAGGCTGAGATCGTCGGTCGTGACCCGGTCACCGACGTCGCGGTCATCAAGGCGCAGAACCAGTCCGGCCTGCAGCCGGCGACTCTCGGCTCCTCGGCCGACCTCAAGGTCGGCCAGGACGTCGTGGCCATCGGTTCGCCCTTTGGCCTGGAGAGCACCGTGACGACCGGCATCGTGTCGGCACTGAACCGGCCCGTGACCTCCTCGGACGGCACCGGCGCGCAGACTCCGACCGTGTTCCCGGCCGTGCAGACCGACGCCGCGATCAACCCCGGCAACTCCGGTGGACCGCTGGTCGACCTCGACGGCAACGTGATCGGCATCAACTCGGCGATCCGTGCGGGCAGCAGTGGCGGCGGCCAGAGCGGCTCGATCGGCCTCGGCTTCGCGATCCCGGTCGACCTCGCCAAGAACATCAGCCAGCAGATCCTCGCGGGCGACGAGGTCGAGCACGCGCAGATCGGCGTGACGGTCCGTCCCGCCGTCTCCGGTGACGAGATCACCGGGATCGGGGCCGAGATCAACGCGGTCTCCGAGGGCAGCGCCGGTGCCGAGGCGGGCCTGCAGGAGGGCGACATCATCACGGCCGTCAACGGAAACCCCGTCGCCAGCTCCGACGCCCTGGTCGCCTCGATCCGGGCGTACCAGCCCGGCGAGAGCGTCGAGGTCACCTTGCTGCGCGACAACGAGTCCCAGAACGTGGACGTCGAGCTCGGCTCGGACCTCAACGCCGGCTGACGCCCCGCGCTCGCCCCCCGACTCGAGCATCCCGCCGCACCTCCTTCCCGAGGTTGGCGGGATGTTCGGCGTGTGCGTCCGAAACTCGCGCGCCTGCGGCGGCACCGACGCACTAGATTCCATGGGTGAAGGATCGAGATCTGTCCGTCCCAGCACTGCTGGTCACGGTGACGTTGTGGGCGACAGCGTTCGTCGGGATCCGCGCGGCCTCGGACAGCTTCTCGCCGGGCGCCTTGACCCTGGGCCGGCTGCAGGTGGGCGCGGTGGCGCTGCTCCTGGTGGCCCGGCCGCGCCTGTCCACGATGCCGCACGGACGCACGCTCGGCCTGGTCGTGCTCTACGGCGTCACCTGGTTCGGCCTCTACAACATCGCGTTGAACGCCGCCGAGCGCGATCTCGACGCCGGGACGACCGCGCTGATCGTCAACATCGGGCCGATCGGGATCGCGGTGCTGGCCGGTGTGCTGTTCCGGGAAGGATTTCCCCGACCCCTCGTGATCGGCATGACGGTCGCCTTCGCGGGGGTGGCGCTGATCGCGGTCGCGTCCCGGTCCGACTCCTCGGCAGTGGAGTCCGCGAGCACGACCGGAGTGATCCTGTGCCTGGTCGCGGCGATCTGCTACGCGGTCGGGGCCGTGGCGCAGAAGCCGACGCTGAGCGTGCTGAGCTCCTCGACGGCGGTGTGGCTGGGGTGCGTGGTGGGCGCGGTCGTGTGCCTGCCGTTCGCTCCCACGCTGTGGCGCGAGCTGGGCGACGCTCCCGGTGACGACATCGTCTGGCTGGTCTACCTCGGCGTGTTTCCCACGGCCATCGGATTCACCACCTGGGCGTATGCCATCAAGCGGCTCAGCACCGGTCAGGTCGCATCGTCGACCTACCTGGTGCCGGTGATCACCATCGCGATCTCGTGGATCGTGCTCGATGAGGTCCCCGCCGCGCTGGCCTACGTGGGTGGTGCCCTGTGCCTGGCCGGGGTGGCGATCACGCGTCTGCGTCCGCGAGCGGCTCGTCAACCGCAGCCCTGACGCCGGTCCGATCAGCAGCTCGATCTCATGCGGGGTCGATCCGGCTGAACAGGTGCTCGTACTCGACCACGATGTCGTCGCCGTCGACATCGATGACGGCCTCGAAGCCGGCAGCCGTGCCGAGGTCGACATATCGGACGCGCTGCGGGCCCAACCGTTCGTAGCGCTGGCGGGACCGCACGACGGTCATGGTGACGGCGTCGAGGTGGCAGGTGTCGAGCGTCAGCGCCGAGCCGGCGGACGGATCGAGCCGCCGGATGGCGAACGTGTTGCACAGCGGCGTGACCGACAGGTCCGGCTCCTCGGCACCGTCGAGGTCGGGGCGCGGCTCGCCGTCCACCAGCCAGCCGCGGTGGGTCCGCCGCAGCGCGAGGCGCTGCTCGCCGGCGGGTCCTCGCTTGAGGACCTCCACCGTCTGGACGCTCCAGTCGGCATCCAGCAGCCACTGGTGCTCGAGGCAGAACCCGCCGTCCTCGACGCACACGACTGTCGACTGCGCGCTCACCCCGTCGGCCGACGTGCGCAGCTCGAGTCGCTCCAGCCCGGGCAGGTCGGTGCGACGCCAGAAGATCGCCGAGTCCATGTCTCACCTTCTCCCCGAGCGACGAGGTGCGCAAGCGCCCCTCTCGTCGCACGATGGAGACATGAAGGTCGGAGATCGCGTCAGCTGGGACTCGCCGCAGGGCCGTACCCAGGGAAGGATCGTCGAGCGAAAGACCAAGGACTTCCAGCTCGACGGTCGTCAGTGGAAGGCGTCGGAGGACGGGCCCAAGTTCGTCGTCGAGAGCGAGAAGACCGGCGCCAAGGCGGCCCACGAGCCGTCGGCGCTCAGCCAGCTCAAGAACTGACTCGTCACGCGTTCTCCGTGACTCGTCGGCGGGCCTACGTGACTCGTCACGCGTTCTCCGTGACTCGTCAGCGGGCCTACTAGCCGACGAGGTCGGTGACCAGGTCGCGCAGGATGCCGAAGCCGCCGCGCGTCAGGATCGACTCGGCGTGGAACTGCACGCCGCGGTAGTGCGGGCCGGCGATGAGGTGGACGTCGCCCGTGTCGGGATCGGTCTGCACCGTCACACCGTCCGGCAGCCCAGCGACGGGCTCGCGGGCCACGAAGGTGTTGTAGAAGCCCACCGTCTCGGTGCGATCGAGCACCGGCAGGGTGCTCTGCGTGCCCTGGAAGACGATGTCCTTGAACACGACGTCGAGCCCCAGCTGCAGGCACAGCGTCTGGTGACCCAGGCACACCGCGAGGAACGGTTGCCCCGTGTCGAGCAGCGAGCGCACCGCCTGGTGCATGACGGCCATCTTCGGGTCGTCGACGTCGCGAGGATCTCCGGGGCCCGGCCCCACCACCACGAGGTCATAGCCCTCGAGCGAGCCCGGGACGTACGCGGCGTGGCGCACCACGTCGGTGCTCATCCCCAGCACCCCGAGCACGTGGGACAGCATGTTGACGAAGTCGTCCTCGCCGTCGAGGATCACGGCGCGCTGGCCGACCAGGGACGGCACCGGCGCAGCGCCGGACTGGTCGCTGAGCCAGAACTGGCTGAGACGTCGGTTGCGCTCCGCCAGGGCGATCAGCACCTCGTCCTCGCGGGTCACGGCGTCGAAGCCCTCGGGCGGGACGGTGGCACCCTCCACCAGTCCGAAGGCGCTGAGGATGCCGCTGGCCTTGGCCCACGTCTCGGCGGTCTCGTACGCGGCGTCGGAGTCGCGCACCAGGGTCGCTCCGGCGGTGACCGCGATATTGCCGTCGAGATCGATGTCGGCGGTGCGGATCAGGATGGGCGCATCGACCTTGGGAGCCCCGTGGCCGTCGCGGCCGATCAGCGCCGCGATCGAGGCGTAGTAGCCGCGGCCCACCGGTTCGTACTGCTCGATCAGCCGGCAGGCGTTCTCGACCGGGCTACCGGTGACGGTGGCAGCGAACATCGAGTCGCGCAGCACGGCCCGCACGTCGCGATCGGTGCGGCCGGCCAGCAGGTACTCGGTGTGCACCAGGTGGGTCATCGGCTTGAGGTACGGCCCCAGCACCATGCCGCCCTCGTGGCAGATGTCACACATCATCTTGAGCTCTTCGTCCACGACCATGAAGAGCTCGTAGATCTCCTTCTCGTCGGCGAGGAACTCCAGCAACGCCTCCTTGCGGGCCGCGTGGGTCTCGAGACCGCGCACGCGGAAGGTGCCGCTGATGGGGTTCATCCGCACCTGGCCGGCCTCGACGCTGACGTGGCGCTCCGGGCTGGCGCCGATGAGATAACGGTCACCGGTGAAGATGCAGAAGGTCCAGAAGGCGCCACGCTCGCGCTCCAGCAGGCGGCGGAACACCGTCAGCGCCTTGTCGTGGTCCCAGTCGGCGACCCGAGCCCGGTAGGTGCGGCCGATGACGAGGTTGGCTCCCTCGCCAGTGCCGATCTCCTCATCGATGATCTGGCGGGCGACGGCCGCGTACTCGGCGTCGGAGGTCTCGAAGCCGCCGCGGTCGATGAACTCGACGGGCGCCTCGGGCAGGTGGTCCAGCACGTCGGTCAACGGGATCTCGACGCACATCTCGGCGGTGATCACCGACAACGGGGTGCCGTCCTGATGGGCCCGGAATCCCCGCTCACGTGCCTGCGCGAACGGCACCAGCACGAGGCTGTCCCAACCGGGGCCGTCGGCGCGGTCCGACAGCGCGATGTCGGCCAGGTTCTCCACGTCGTGGCGCTCGCCGCCCAGCAGGGTGACGGTGTCACCGTCGCCGACGCGGATCAGGGCGAAGGCGGGTCGGGTGAGCAGATCAGCGATCTGATCGGTTGGCCGGTTCATCGTGACGAGCGAGTGCTGAAGCGGCCGACCATGGCAGGAGCGTAGCGCAGGGTCACGACGCTCTTGTCCGCGTGGTATCACCGCGATACCATGGAGACATGAGCATGACACTGCGGCTGACCGACGAGCAGGATGCTGCCCTGGTGATCTTGGCCCAGGCACAAGGCATCAGCAAGAATGAGGCGGCTGCCCGCGCTATTGTCGAGCAGGCTCAGGCTGACGTCCGTCGCGACGAGGTTCGCCGCATGACGGCCGACGTCGTCCAACGGTATGGCCCGTTGCTCGACCGACTCGCCGAATGATCGACTACCTGACGCTTCAGGACCTGTTGACGATTGCCGAGAAGTACCACCTCCTGCCGGTTCGCGATCTCGGCCTGCTCGACTCTGCGGCGCACCGGCCCCTCACCAGTCTCTTCGGCGATGATGCCTACCCCGAGCTCACCGAGAAGGCTGCGGTCCTCCTCGAATCGCTGGTGCGGAACCACCCCCTGATAGACGGGAACAAGAGGCTCGGGTGGATCGCCACGGTCATCTTTCTCGAGCGCAACTCGATGCGGGTGGAGGCCGAGTTCGACGCCGCGTACGACCTCGTCATCGCGGTGGCGACCGGGGTGATGGACTACCACGAGTCCGCTGCCAGACTGGCCGCATGGACATCGACGTCGACCTGATCCGCCGCGACCTCGCGCAGCTTGTCAGCATCCCCAGCACCGGCGGATCCGACTCCGAGGTGTGGGTCCAGCGATGGGCCGCGGCGACCCTCGCGGGCGTCGGGCTCGAGGTCGATCACTGGCGCCTCGACCTCGACGAGCTGCGCGCCCGACCGGACTTTCCCGGTGAGGAGGTCGACCGCGAGGAGGCCTGGGGCTGCGTCGGCGTCTCCGGGCCCGGCCGGCCGGCCCTGGTGCTCAACGGGCACCTCGACGTCGTGCCTCCCGGGGAGCCCGAGGACTGGACCAACTCCGATCCCTGGCACGTGCGCGAGCAGGACGACCGCTGGTACGGCCGGGGCGCCTGCGACATGAAGGGTGGGGTGGCCGCGATCGTCGCAGCGGCCCGCGCTGTCGCCGACCACGAGCTGGCCCGGCCGTTCGCCGTGCACACCGTGATCGGCGAGGAGGACGGCGGCATCGGCTCCTTCGCGACCCTGCTGCGCGGGCACACCGGCGACGCGTGCATCATCGCCGAACCCACCGGTGGCCGCATCGTCACGGCCAACTCCGGCTCCCTGACCTTCCGGATCGAGGTCGGCGGTCAGTCCACCCACGGCTCGATGCCACAGCGCGGACACAGCGCGATCCTGGCCTTCGACCACGTCCACCGCGCCCTGCTGGACTTCAGCGCCCGCCGCAACGCCAAGCCACCCGCCCCGTTCGACGCCGATCCGTGGCCGCTCAGCGTCGGCATCGTCCAGGCCGGGGACTGGGCCAGCACCGTGCCCGATCGGTTGTTCGCCGAGGGGCGGTACGGCGTCATGCCCGGCGAGTCCTTCGACGACGCCCAGTCGTCCTTCGAGGCGGCCGTCGGCCGGGCGGCAGCCACTCATCCGTGGCTGCGTGACCACCCGCCCACCGTCACCTGGCCGGGCGGGCGCTTCCTGGCCGGGCACTTGCCCGACGGCGACGCATTCGGCGACCAGGTCAGCGGCATCGTGGCCGCCACCGGAACCGGCGCGACGGTCATGGCCGGGGCCCCGTACGGCTCCGACCTGCGCCAGTACGCGGCCGCCGACATCCCCACGCTGCAGTACGGCCCCGGCGAGATCGGCCAGGCCCACTCGATCGACGAGTCGGTCGCCATCGAGGACGTGGTGCGCTGCGCCGAGGTCTACGCCCGACTCATTCTTGATCGATGCGGGCCGCATCGGGACGCGCCCGATCACCGAGCGTCACGGGCGTGAAGTCGGCGACCTCGATGGTGCCGCCAGGCATGAAGCTGACCGGCTGCAGGCCCACCGGGCGCCCGTCCTCGAAGGTCACGATCGTCACCTGCGCCTCGCGTCGCAGCTTGCTGCCGAGCGCGAAGGCGTAGACGGCCCCGCCCGTCGAGGCGGTGGTCAACCGCGTCGTCACGGCGCCCTCGGGGGACACGACCTCCTCGGGCCCCACCTGCCGGTGCAGGTGACCGGACAGGACCAGGTCGACGCATCCGGACTCGGTCAGATCTCGCGCCGACGCGTGGCTATGCACGACGGCGACCGATGAGGGGTCCCCGGTGCACGCTGCTGCGGTCAACGCATCATCTTGGGACCTGATGGTCGCGATGTTGTCCGGTTCGTCGCCGCTGTACCCGGCCGTCAGCCCCGAGCTGCGCGGATCGTTGGCGCCGATGAAGTCGATGCCGCCGACCGTCTCGGCCTCGCCGTCGAGCACCGTGAACCCGAGGTCGTCCATCTGCTGCACCACCGAGGGGCCCGCGTCGTGGTTGCCGGCCACGGCCACCACGTCGAATCCCTCGAACTCACGAGCCAGGGAGTTGAGGCTGAACTCCTCCCAGGCGCCGCCGGTGGACGTGTCGTCGCCCAGATCGATCAGGAGGGAGGCGCCGGCCCGGTCCGCCACCGCACGCGCCACGGGATCCATGCCAATGTTGTCGTGCCGGTCGGTGACGACCAGGGCGGTCGTCTGGCCCTCCTCGGGCTGACGCACCTCGATCTCGGTCGCGGCCTCGGCCAGCTGGCCGTAGAACTCCAGCGACTCCCGGTACGTCGTGAGCGCGCCTTCGACCAGCGCACGGCCGCCGGAGGTCGATGCGCCCTCGGCGACCTGCAGATCACCGAGCAGCTCCCCGTCCGGCAGCTCGGGAAAGACCTCACGCACACCGGCCCAGGTGGTGTCGTCGGGACGCGGACGCTCCGGCAGGGACACCAGGAACACGGCGCCGACCACGGCCACCGCGACACCCAGAGCCGTCGCGGTGCGCGTCAGACCGGGCCGGCGCGCCGACAGCCGGATCTCTCGGCGACGTCGTGGTCCGACGGCTCGCCAGGCGAGCGTCGTCGTGATCGCGACGATCAGCGCGACCCCGAGTCCCCGCAGAGCCGCATCGCGTGCCATGTCGACGATCGCACCTCTCAGCGCGGCGATCTCGCCCTGGGGCTGGCTGGCGATCACCGCGTCACGGGCGATGAGCTGCTCCAAGTTGGTGATCTCGGACTCGCCGACCCGAATCTGCACGCCGATGCCGGCAGGCGCGTCGAGCGGCAGGCGCACCCGCGGCACGAGGGGTCCTGCGTCGAACTCCACGAACCCGTCGAGCGTCGGCGACACCGTGGTGCTGTGAGCACCGATCGGGACGATCCGCTCGCTGTCGAGGAAGGTCACCGCAGCGACCGGCGCTGCCACCGCGAGGGACAGGACGACCAGCGCGAGCACCTTGGCCAGCAGCTTGATCACGTGACGGGTTCCAGAGCCTGCCGCCAGCGGTCGGTCGCGCCGATCGTGCTCAGACGCTGCGTGGCGCGGGTCAGCACGACGTACAGGGTGCGCCACCCGGCCTCGGACTCGGCAACGATCGTGTCGGGCTCCACGACCACCACGGCGTCGAACTCCAGACCCTTGGTGTCGAGCCCGTCCAGCACCCGCACGCGCTGGTCGACGCCCGCGAGCGCGTCGACCACCGCACCCCGGTGCGACCGGGGCGTCACGACGGCGATGCTCCCGTCGACGACGCCCAGCATCGCCTCGACCTCGTCGATGACCGTCGTCGTGACCTGCTCGGCCGCCACGACGTGGTGCTCAGGCTCCGACCCGGAGCGCCGAACCGCGTCGGCCAGGTCGGCACCGGGGATGGCGTGGTGCGCGACCCGCGCCGCGAGGTCGTAGATCTCGGCGGAGTTGCGGTAGTTGGTCGAGAGCCGGAACACGTGCTCGGGCTTGCCCTCCAGCGCAGCGGTTCGCGCCGAGGCGGCCTCGGCCGGGTACGGCCACGAGGACTGAGCCGGGTCCCCCACGATGGTCCAGCTGGCCCACCGACCACGGCGCCCGACCATGCGCCACTGCATCGGAGAAAGATCCTGGGCCTCGTCGACCAGCACGTGGGCGTACCCGTCGTCGTCGATGCTCGTGCTGGAGCGCTGCCGCCCGTCACGATCCTCACGCTCCCGACGCTCGAAGCTCATCAGCTGCTTGGGGTCGTCGTCGCGCTCGTCGTCGTCGGTGGGGGCCTCGCCGATCAGGTACCGCAGCTCGTCGATGAGCGGGACGTCCTCGATGCTCACCTCACCGCTGGCCCACGACGCGACGAGAGCCGCCTTCTCCTCGGCGCTGAAACCACCGCCGAACCGCTCCAGGACCTGGGGCAGCTGACGCCACACCTCGACGGCGTCGACGATCGGCCACCACTGCTCGACGAAGTCGACGAACCGGTCGTCCGACCCCAGCCGGTCGGCGAACGCCTCCTCACCCTTCTCCAGGGCACGCTCGCCGGCCGCCTGGGACCACAGGGCACTGGCCACGGCCGACGGCACGCGGCTGTAGACCCGGTTGCGGGTGCCGCCGGACAGCAGCTGGCGACGCAGGCGCTCGAGCGCCGCCTCGTCGAGCTCGAGGACGTCGTCGTTGTAGAAGTAGCGGAATCGGGTGGGCGCGCCGGGCGGGCCGGACGTGGCGGCGCGCGACATCAGCTTGATCATGCGGGCCGAGCCCTTGGCGGTGGCGGCGACCGGTTCGTCGTGGTGCCCCGACCGGACTCCGTCGACCAGCGCTCCGACGGACCGCAGCGTCACGCTGGTCTCGCCCAGGCTGGGCAGGACCCGCTCGATGTAGTCCATGAAGACGCCCGACGGCCCGAGCACGAGGACCCCGCCGGACTCGAAGCGGCGGCGGTCCGAGTACAGCAGGAACGCCGCACGATGCAGGGCCACGACGGTCTTGCCGGTTCCCGGGCCACCACCGATCGTGGTCACCCCGCGGATCGGGGCACGGATGGCCTCGTCCTGCTCCTTCTGGATCGTGGCGACGACCGAGTGCATCGTCTCGTCGCGTGCCCGGCTGAGGCTGGCCAGCAGCGCACCCTCACCGATCACCGCCAGCCCTTCGGGCGCGTGGTCGGCGTCGAGCAGATCGTCCTCGACACCGATCACCTGGGTTCCGCGGCATCGCAGCACCCGACGTCGCACCACACCGACGGGCTCCTGGGCGGTGGCCCGGTAGAACAGGGAGGCAGCCGGGGCGCGCCAGTCGACCAGCAGGATCTCGCGCTCCGCGTCGCGCACACCGATGCGTCCGATGTAGCGCGAGTCGCCGTCGATCATCGTCAGGCGTCCGAACACCAGCCCGTCGTGGGCCGCGTTCAGCGCCGTCAGGCGACGAGTTGCCTGGAACACCATGGCGTCGCGCTCGACGAGGGCACCCTCGTTGCCGATGGTGCCACGCGACATGCCTTCGGTGACCAACGAACGGGCCACCTGCGCGGAGGCCTCGAGGCGCTCGTGCACCGTGTCGACATAGGCCTGCTCAGCGGCGATCTCCGCCTGCTCGACATCTGACGAAACCACCGTGCTCCTTCGTCCCGAGGCCGCGCTGTGAGGGGCCTGTGAGGCACCGGCTCGGGGAAGGACCAGTGTAGGTGCTGGGTGCGCAACGGCTCGACATGCCCGGCGGTTCGGGAGCCGCAGAACACCGATTTCTCCACCGGTCCGGGCGGCGAACCCCGCGGGGCGATACCGTCATCTGATCAGGATGTCCCGTCTCGTCGACCGGGCATCACCATTCGCTCGAGGCAGGAGGTGACCCTGAGATGAGCCCGGTCATCTATCGCCCCTCCAGGTCGGGGCCCGACCGCGATCGCGGCGGACCCCCACGCGTGCCCATCGCGGGCCCCGGCATCCCCACGGCTGCGACCTTCGTCGAGGACCGGACGCCCGAGGGCGGGACACCCCAGGGCGGGGCACGCGAGCCCGTCTCGACGCGCCGCCCCACCAAGCAACGGCGACGCCGGAGGATCCTGGGCCGCCAGGGCGAGCCCCCGGTCACGGTGGCCGAGCCCGAGTCGACGGCCGCCCCCGAGCCCACCGTCAGCCCGCGCCAGCGCCGCCGCCGCGGGCGAGGTGTCACGATGTCGCCCCCTCCGGTGGGCCCCGGGGACCAGCTCGGCGACGCCGCCGAAGCGCCCGAAGAGGTGCAGGCGAATCCTGCGGCCGACGCGGACGCCGAACGGATGGTCGCGCTCGGCGGACGTGTCAGGAGCACCCGCCTGCGGGGTCTGCGCGGCATGACCGTGAGCGTGATCGACGAGACCGACACCGTCGTGGCCGAGACGCTCACCGGCCGACGCGGAGAGTTCGTCATCGCCGACCTCCCGCCGGGCACCTACCGCGTGGGCGCCCGCGACGCCGTCGACGGCGACTTCAGCGAGGGCTGGTACGGATCGGTCGCTGCCGCTGGGGCCACGGCACTTCACGTCGACGACCACACCAGCGCTCCGACCATCGACCTGACCCTCACGGCGCGGGTCGGCATCAATGCCGACGTCACGGTCGCCGACGATCAGGCCACCATCGACATCGCCGTCATCGACCGGACGACAGGCCTGCCTGCGGTCGGCGAGGTCACGGTCAGCACCGAGCACTTCCGCACGGCGTTGCCGCTGACCGACGGCCGCACCCAGATCACCGTGCTGGGCTCGTCCGCCGCAGACGGTCACCCGCTGGTGGCGCGGGTTCGGATCCAGTACCCCGGCGCCGAGCACAGCGCCCCCACCAGCCGGACCCTTCGCCTGCGCTGACCGCGGCTCCGCCAGCGGGTCAGCCCTTGCGGCGTTCGAGGAATGCGCGCATCGCGGTCCGGGCCTCGTCACTGCCGAAGAGCTCGGCCGACTGGGCAGCGAGGGTGTCCCCGAGGGCGTCGATGCGTGCCACGAGATCGTGGTTGAGCAGCCGCTTGGTCTCGCGCAGTCCCTGCGGATGTCCCAGCGCGAGGTCGGCCAGCACCGCGTCGATCTCGGTCTGGAGATCATCGTCGGGCACGACCCGGGTGATGAGGCCGGCGGCGGCCGCCTCGGAGGCGTCGAAGGTGCGACCGGTGAGGAACAGGTCGGCGGCAGCACGTGAGGAGAACCGCGGGATGAGGCTCGCGCTGATCACGGCGGGAGCCAGTGCCAGTCGCACCTCGGTGAGCGCAAAGGTCACCGACTGCGCCGCCACCACGATGTCGGCAGCACCGACGATGCCCAGCCCACCGGCGCGCACCGGCCCGCCCAGCTCGACGACCACCGGGGTCGCTGCGGCGGCGATCTGACGCTGCAGGTCGATCAGCGCCTTCGCTCCCGTCTCCATGCCTCCCTCGGCCGCCTCGGCGAGATCGGCGCCGGAGCAGAAGACCCGACCCGCAGACCTGATCAGCACGACCCGCACCGCCTCATCGTCCTCGGCCGCGGACAGGTGATCGGTCAGCTCGGTGACCAGCTGCCTGCTCAGCGCATTGCGATTGCGCTCGCTGTCCAGCGTGATGGTGCCGACGCCGTCGGCGACGGAAAAACGGACCAACTCAATCATGCGGGACCTCTCGGGTTCAGGTGGTGACCATGGGCGGCCGGAGGCCGCCAGACGGTCTGCGGTGAGCTCTGCGAGCCGCAGAGTGAGCGCGAGGAACGAGCGCGGGCCGGCTATCAATAAGACTTGGGCAGACCCAGCGAGTACTGGGCCACGAAGTTGAGCACCATCTCGCGGCTCACCGGAGCGATCCGCGACAGGCGCGAGCCCGCCAGCATCTGGACCAGACCGTACTCGTTGGCCAGGCCGTTGCCGCCGTGCGTCTGGATGGCGCGGTCGACGGCGGTGCAGACGGCCTCGCCAGCGGCATACTTGGCCATGTTGGCCGCCTCGGCGGCAGCCATCACGTCGCCGGCGGCGTATAGCGCGGCCGCCTTCTGGGTCATCAGGCGAGCCATCTCGATCTCGATGTAGCTCTGCGCCAGCGGGTGCGCGATGGCCTGGTGGGCGCCGATCGGGGTCTTCCAGACCTGCCGCTCCTTGGCGTACTCAGCAGCCTTGGCCAGCGCGAGACGGGCCGTGCCGAGCGCGAACGAAGCGCCCATGATGCGTTCGGGGTTGAGACCGGCGAACAGCTGCTCGATGCCGGCGTCCTCGCTGCCGATGAGGGCGTCGGCGGGCACGCGCACGTCGTCGAAGAACAGCGTGAACTGCTTCTCCGGGGACACGATGCCCATGTCGATCTCGTTGTAGGTGAAGCCCTCGGAGTCCGTGGGCACCAGGAACAGGGCCGGCTTGAGGTTGCCGGTCTTCTGATCGGCAGTGCGCGAGACCACCAGCACGTGGCTGGCCTCGTCGACGCCCGAGATGTAGTACTTGGTGCCGTTGAGCACCCAGTCGTCGCCATCGCGTGCGGCCGTCGTGGTGATCTTGTGCGAGTTCGACCCGGCGTCCGGCTCGGTGATGGAGAAGGCGAAGGTCGACGTGCCGTCGGCGAGGCCGGGCAGCAGCGACTTCTTCTGCGCGTCGGTGCCGTACTGCGCGATGATCGTGCCGACGATCGCCGGTGAGACCACCATCAGCAGCAGCGGGCTGCCGGCGGCTGCGAGCTCCTCACAGACTGCGGCGAGGTCGCCGATGTCGCCACCACCGCCGCCGAACTCCTCGGGGACGGCCACGCCGAGGTAGCCGAGCTTGCCGGCCTCGGCCCACAGCTCGGTGGTCTTGCGGCCCTCGGCGGCGGCCTTCTCGAAGTAGTCGCGGCCGTACTTGGCGCCGAGCGCGGCGACGGCCTTGCGCAGCTCCTGGCGCTCCCGCGTCTCGGTGAAGGCAACGGTGGTGTCGGTCATGACTGATCCTCTTCCCATTCGATGATTGCGGAGTCGATGACGGCAAGAACCGCCCCCGATTCGACCTGGGCGCCCGAAGTGACGTCCAGCTGGGCGACGACTCCATCGGTCGGCGCGGTGATGGTGTGCTGCATCTTCATGGCCTCGAGCACGACGATGACGTCGCCCTTGCTGACCGTCTGGCCCTCGGTGACCGCGACATCGACCACCGCGGCCGGCATCGGCGCGAGCAGCGAGCCCTCGGCCACGACATCGGCCGGGTCGACGAAATCTGGCACCGGCACGAACGAGAACGACCCGTCGGGTCCGTCGACGTCCACGGCAGCGCCGGACCCGGGCGAATCAGATGCGTGCCCGACAGTGACGTCGAAGCGTTCGATCACCCCGTCGTCGTCGAGCACCACGAGGTTCGGCGACGTCGAGACCGTGGCGAGCCGCTCGACCTGCGACTGGACCAGTCGTCCTCCGACACCGGAGTACTCGACCGCGATCTGCGGCTCGTAGGTCCGCACGCGCGGCTGGCTCGGCACGTTGCGGAAGGCCGGCGGGATCCGCCTCAGGACCCGAGCCTGCGTCGATGCGGTCTCGGCCTCGGCGAGCGCTGCCGCGAGGGCCGCCTTGCGCAGGGCTCGATCGTCGACCGCTGGGGCTGTCCACTCGGCCAGACGCTGGTCCAGCAGAGCGGTGCTGAGCCGTTCGGCGACGAAGTCGTCGTCGGCCAGGATCGCCAGCAGCAGGTCGCGGTTGACGGTGAGGCCATGGATGCGGGAGCGGCGCAGCGCGGCTGACAACCGGCGGATCGCGTCTCGACGATCCGAGCCGTGGGCGATGATCTTGGCCACCATCGCGTCGTAGTGGATCCCGACGGTCGACCCGGTCTCGACGGCGGAGTCGACCCGGATGCCAGCGGTCAGCGGCACGTCGAAGGTCCGCAGCGTGCCGGTCTGTGGAGCCCAGTCGTCGGCGGGATCCTCGGCGTAGAGCCGCACCTCGACGGCGTGGCCGCGTGGTCCGGTCGGCTCCGCTCCGAGCTCCTCACCCTCGGCGACCGCGATCTGCGCGGCCACCAGGTCGACGCCGAACACCTCCTCGGTGACGGGGTGCTCGACCTGCAGGCGGGTGTTCATCTCCAGGAAGAAAAACCGATCATCATCGACGAGGAACTCCACCGTGCCGGCGCCCAGGTATCCGACCGCGATGGCGGCGGCCCGGGCCGCGTCGTGCAGCGCGGTGCGCGTGGCGTCGGCAAGGTTCGGCGCGGGCGCCTCCTCCACCACCTTCTGGTGGCGGCGCTGGATCGAGCAGTCACGGTCACCGACCACCCACACGGTGCCGTGGGAGTCGGCCATGACCTGCACCTCGACGTGTCGGGCGCCCGGCAGGTACGGCTCGACGAACACGGTCTCGTCGCCGAAGGTGGAGCGAGCCTCGGCACTGGCCGCGGTCATCTCGGCGGCGAGATCGGCGGGATCGGTGACGACGCGCATGCCACGGCCGCCGCCTCCTGCGGACGCCTTGACCAGCAGAGGGCCAAACTTCTCGAAAATGGCGCTCAGGTTCGCCGAGGTCGGGTCGACGCTCAGGATCGGCACGCCTGCGGCCACCATCAGCTCCTTGGCACGGATCTTGCTGCCCATCTGGTCGATCGTGTCGGGGTTCGGCCCGATCCACGTCAGACCCGCGTCGATGACCTGTCGGGCGAAGCCGGCGTTCTCGGACAGGAAGCCGTAGCCGGGGTGGATCGCGTCGGCGCCGGCCCTCTGCGCTGCGGCGATCACCAGATCGCCGCGCAGGTAGGTGTCGGCGGGTGAGTTGCCGGCGAGTCGTACGGCACGGTCGGCCTCGCGCACGAACGGCGCGTCGGCATCGGCGTCGGAGTGGACCGCGACGGTCGACAGACCCAGGTCCCGGCACGTGCGAAACACCCGCCGCGCGATCTCCCCGCGATTGGCCACCAGCACTGACGTGATCATCGAGACCCTCCTTCGAAAGTGAGCATGGGCCGAGCGAGCGAAGCGAGCGACGGCAGGCGCCCGTGCGAAGCACGGCAGCGGTGAGGAACGAACTGCTGGGCGTCGAGGAACGAGACGCGCGCCGCGCGGCTCAAAGTCTGAACACCCCGTACCCCTCGGCACCCTCGACCGGTCGGGTGTGGATGGCGGACAGGCAGATGCCCAGGATGGACCGGGTGTCGCGCGGGTCGATGACGCCATCGTCGTAGAGCATCCCGGACGTGAAGTACGCCAAGGACTCGGACTCGATCTGCTGCTCGGTCATGGCGCGCATCGCGGTGTCGCCGTCCTCGTCGTACGGCTGCCCCTTGGACTCTGCGGCGGCGCGGGCCACGATCGAGATGACGCCGGCCAGCTGCGCCGGACCCATCACGGCCGACTTCGCGTTCGGCCAGCTGAACATGAAGCGCGGGTCGTAGGCGCGACCACTCATGCCGTAGTGGCCGGCCCCGTACGAGGCGCCGATGACGATCGAGAGGTGCGGCACCGTCGAGTTGGAGACTGCGTTGATCATCTGGGCGCCGTGCTTGATGATGCCGCCCTGCTCGTACTCCGCGCCGACCATGTAGCCGGTCGTGTTGTGCAGGAACAACAGCGGCGTGTCGATCTGGTTGGCCAGCTGGATGAACTGCGCGGCCTTCTGCGCCTCCTCGCTGAACAGGACGCCTTGGGCGTTGGCGAGGATGCCGATCGGATATCCGTGCAGCTGGGCGAAGCCGGTGACGAGGCTCGATCCGTAGAGCGGCTTGAACTCGTCGAACTGGCTGTCGTCGACCAGCCGCGCGATGACGTCGCGCGGATCGAACGGGATCTTCAGGTCGGTCGGGACGATGCCGAGCAGCTCCTCGACGTCGTGCTGCGGCTCGGCGTAGACGGCCACCGGAAGAGCGCCGGTCTTGCGCCAGTTCAGTCGCCTGACGATCTGGCGGCCCAGTCGGATCGCGTCGCGCTCGTCCACCGCCAGGTAGTCGGCCAGCCCTGAGGTGCGGGCATGCATCTCGGCACCGCCGAGGGACTCGTCGTCGGACTCCTCTCCGGTCGCCATCTTGACCAGGGGCGGGCCACCGAGGAACACCTTGGCGCCCTCCTTGACCATGACGACGTAGTCGCTCATGCCCGGGACGTAGGCGCCGCCGGCCGTGGAGTTGCCGAACACCAGCGCCACGGTGGGTCGGCGGTCCGCGCTGGCGCGGGTGATGGAGCGGAACATCCCGCCGCCGGGGATGAAGATGTCCTTCTGCGTCGGCAGGTCAGCACCGCCGGACTCCACCAGGTTGATCGTGGGCAGCCCGCTCTCGGCGGCGATCTGCGCGGCGCGCTGGCTCTTGCGCAGGGTGCTGGGGTTCGACGACCCGCCCTTCACGGTGGGGTCGTTGGCCACGATCATGCACTCGACGCCCTCGACCACGCCGATGCCGGTGATGATCGAGGCGCCGACGGCGAAGTCGGTGCCCCACGCGGCAAGGCTCGACAGCTCGAGGAACGACGCGTCGGGGTCGATCAGCAGCTCGATGCGTTCGCGCGCGGTCAGCTTGCCGCGTGCGTGGTGCCGCTCGACGTAGCGCTCACCGCCGCCGGCCAGCGCCGTGGCGTGCTCGGCGGCAAGATCCGCGACGCGCTCGAGCATCGCCTCTCGGTTCGTCGTGTACGTATCACTGGTTGTATCGATGGTGGTCATGACATCCCTCTCACCGGTCGTCACCATGGTTCTTTGCCTGCATCTCAGTACCCCAACAGCTTCGCCGCGAGGTCCTTCATGACCTCGGTGGCGCCACCGCCGATGCCCAGGATGCGGGCGTCGCGGTAGTGCCGGTCGATCTCGGACTCGCGCATGTATCCCATGCCGCCGAAGATCTGGACGGCCTCGCTGACGACCCACTCCACACAGGCGACCGACTCGTTCTTGGCCACGACGGCGTCGAGGATCAGCGACGGATCGGTCTTGGGGGTGTCGAGGGAACGCTCGATCGCCCGGCGGGTCAGCTCGCGGGCCGCAGCGGTTCGGGTGTGCATCTCGACCAGCTTGTGCCGGATGACCTGGCGAGTGATCAGGGGACGACCGAAGGTCTCGCGCTCGCGGGCGTACGCGACGGCGAGGTCGAGGGCGCGCTGGGCGGTGCCGTAGGACTGCACGGCCAGACCGAGTCTTTCGCCCACGAACTGCTGCATCACCAGGTAGAAGCCGCCGTTCTCCTCACCGACGAGGTTCTCGACCGGGACACGCACATCGTCGAAGGCGAGCTCGGCAGTGTCCGAGCAGTGCCAGCCCATCTTGCGCAGCTTCTGGCTGACGGTGAAGCCAGGAGTGTCCTTGTCGATCACCAGCAGGCTGATGCCGCCATGTCCCGCATCGCCCGTCCGCACGGCGGTGGTCACGAAGTCGGCGCGCACCCCCGAGGTGATGAAGGTCTTGGAACCATTGACGACGTAGTGGTCGCCATCGCGCACCGCACGGGTGCGCAGATTGGCCACGTCGGAGCCGCCGCCGGGCTCGGTGATGCCGAGCGAGCCGATCATCTCACCGGCCAAGGTGGGCCGGACGTAGCGATCGATCAGGTCAGTGTTTCCCGAGTCGATGATGTGCGGCGTCGAGATGGCGTGCGTGAACAGGCTGGCCTGCAGTCCGGTGGATCCACCTGCCGCGAGCATCGCCTCGGTGACGGTGCAGGTGTCGATCACGTCGCCGCCGACCCCACCGACGGCCTCGTCGAAGCCGATGGCCAGGTACCCGGCCTTCGCGGTGTCGACATGAAGCTCCCGGGGGAGCTCGCCGTCGTCCTCCCAGGTCGGCAGGTGCGGCACGATGCGGTCCCGCGTGAACGCGTGCACCGAGTCGCGCAACGCCGTGCGTTCGGGGGTGTCCCACATGGTGGTCATGGCATGAGCTCCTCGGGAATCGGTACGAATCGGGCGCGCAGCCACTCGCCGAGCGCCTTGGCCTGCGGATCGAGTCGGGTCGACGATGCGACTCCCTCGCCCAGCAGTCCGTGGACCACGATGTTGAGGCCCGCGAGGTTCGGCAGCGGGTGGACGTCGATGTCGAGAGCGGCCGCCTCGGGCAGCAGGGTGCGCACGGTGTCGACGTCCAGAAGGTCCAGCAGCCAGGCCGCGGCGTCCGCGCGCCCGGGATGTCCGGCCGGGATCCACACTCCGACGTTGGCATTGCCGCCCTTGTCCCCCGACCGCGCGTACGCGACCGTTCCGAGTGGCGCAGACGTCTCCGCGAGTGGCGAGGATCGGGTCGATCTGGGCCTCGGCGAGCCCGGATCTGCGCCATTCGCGGGGGGTTCGGTGACCGAGGGAGGGGCGATGTCCTCGCGGCGGCCGTCGTGGTGCACGACGACGTGGGGGACGTCGACCTGCGGCAGGTAGGCGGCGCGGTAGACACCGAAGGGGGTGCCGGCTGCCGGCGGGCGCGAGACCGTGAAGCCGGGGTAGGACGCGAGGGCGATCTGCACGGCGGCATCGCTGAAGGCCCGACCGACCGGATCGGGCTGGTCGCTGCGCACGTGGCAGTGCAGGTAGGCGGTGGCCTGCGCCTGGGTCGGCGGGTCGGCTACGTCGCAGCGGTCGAGGCGCCACACGATCTCGGCGGGCGGCAGTGCCGACAGTGCCGAGTCCATCTGTGCGCGGACCCAGGTGGCCTTGGCCTCGATGTCGAGCCCGGTGAGCAGGAACTCGACGCTGTTGCGGAAGCCACCGAGCGCATTGAGACACACCTTGGTGGTGGCCGGCGGGGCCGATCCGCGCACCCCGCTGATGCGCACACGGTCGGGGCCGTCGGTGCTCAGCTCGATGGTGTCGAGGTGGGTCGAGACGTCGGGGTTGAGATACGTGGGGCCCTGGATCTCGTAGAGCAGCTGGGCGGTGACGGTGTCGACGGTGACGGCCCCTCCGTGCCCGGCATTCTTCGTGACCACCGTGGTGCCATCGGCCGCGATCTCGGCGATCGGGAAGCCTAGCGGCCGCTCGACGTCGAGCCCAGAGGTCTTCAACGCTGCGAAACCGGCGAAGTTGCCACCCGTGGCCTGGGTGCCGCACTCGATCACGTGACCCGCGACGACGGCGCCGGCGAGGGCATCCAGGTCGTCCCGGCTCCAGCCGAAGTGCGCGATCGCCGGGCCGACGACGACTGAGGCGTCGGTGACGCGGCCGGTGACGACGATGTCGGCGCCCCCCTGGAGCGCGGCCGCGATGCCGAAGGCACCCAGGTAGGCGTTGGCCGTGAGGGCGTCGGTGAAGTCGCCGGACTCGCGGACGTCGTCGCCCTCCACGTGCGCGATGGCGACGTCGACGCCTTGGTCGGCGGCGATCTCACGCAGCGCGGAGGCGAGACCGGCAGGGTTCAGTCCGCCGGCATTCGTGACGATCCTGACCCCGCGTTCGTGGGCCAACGCCATGCAGTCGGCCATCTGGCGCAGATACGTCTTGGCGTATCCGAGGGACTCGTCCTTCAGGCGATCCCGCCCGAGGATGAGCATGGTCAGCTCAGCGAGGTAGTCGCCGGTCAGGTAGTCCAGGCCCTCACCGGTCGGCGATGTGGCCTCGAGCATCTCGCGCATCGCCGACAGGCGGTCGCCGTAGTACCCCGAGCAGTTGCCGATGCGCACGGGTCCGGTCGCGTCGCTCATCGGTCGCTCCGCCGCCCCCGACCGGCAGGCCGATCATCCAGGCGCAGTGGGTCGTTGCCGGGCAGGCCGGCGAAGGTCTGGGCGAGGTCGAGCCACTCGTCGGCGGCGGCGCCGAAGGCGCGCACGTCGACGTCGTCGCGGTGACGGCGACGGGCGGCCAGCAGGGCGAAGTCCCACCCGTCGCCGGTGACGCGGTCGGGGGCGTCCTCGGGTCCCCAGGTCCAGGTCTCGCCGCCGGGCGAGTCGAGCTCGACGCGGATCTCTGCGTCGGGCACGTCGAGCCCGCGCATCAGGTAGGCGAAGCCCCGCGTGCGGACACCGAGGTGGCACACGTGACGCACGCGATCGGTGCGCGGCACATCGACACCGAGCGCCTCGGCGACGTCCTGGCTGTGCGCCCAGGTCTCCATGAACCGGGCCGTCGCCATGGAGGTGGGACTCATGGGCGGGCCGAACCAGGCGATCTTGACACCATCGGGAACCTCACGCAGCACCTCGGCCAGGTCGGCTCGACCCCGGCGCCAGGCGGTGAGCAGCTCGGCGGGCGGGGTCTGCGCGAGCCGCTCGGCCTCGGCATCGACGAACCCGGTGGGGTCGGTCGAGGCGGTCGCGAGCATCGTCTCGAAGTCGGTACCGCCCGCGATGGCGGCGATCGAGGCGCTGTCGGTCCAGTGCAGGTGCGCGACCTGGTGGGCGACCGTCCAGCCCTCGGGCGTCGTGACGGTGCGCCAACCCTCGTCGGTCGGGCCCCCATCCGGCAGTTCGGACACCCAGCCGTCGAGCTGTTCGCTCTCCGCGCCCAGGTCGGCCAGTACTTCCTCGAGGACAGACATCACAGCTCCAGCTCGCGGTCGAGGGTGATCGCCCAGGCGTCGAGGATCGCAGCGCTTCGGGCCGTGTCGTCGCTGAGCGAGTGAGCGAGGCCGAGGCCGCGCAGGAGGTCGAGGGTGGCCTGCACGAGCTGCCGATTCTGAGCGATCGTCTCGTCGATGCCGAGCAGCTCCACGGCGAATGCGTGGGTCTCGCGACCGAGGCGACGCTCCAGCGGGGCGACGGCGGCGCGGAGCTCGTCGTCGGTGCGGGCGGCGACCCACAGCTCGAGCGCCGCGAAGAACACCGGGGAGGTGAACTGGCCGCTCAGCACCTCGAGGATCGCACGGGTGCGGCGCTGGGTCGGCAGGTCGATCGACTCCATGCCATCGCGACGACGCTCACTGAGGTGCTCGACCGCTGCCACCACGAGGTCCTGCTTGGTCGGGAAGTGGTGCAGCTGCGCTCCCCGGCTGACGCCGGCGCGCTGGCTGACCACCGTGGTGGTGGTGCCGGACCAGCCCAGCTCGACCAGCGACTCGACGGTCGCCTCGAGCAGCCGCCGACGCATGGCTCGCGTCCGCTCGGTCTGGGGCACGCGCTCGCGCACCTCGGGCTGGATCGTCACCCGCACAGCATGCACCGGAACGAACAAACAGTCAACCCTGATTGTATCGAGTTCGAGCACGATTCCCACGTGAGAGTCCCCTCATTATCGGCTCACGCCCACCTCATGCCGGCCCGATGGAATGAGGTCATCGAGCACGACCCCCACGATCCAGGAGCACACCATGCGCACCCCCCGCACCCTCGCCGCCGTCGCCCTCGCCGCCGCCCTCACCCTCTCCGCGTGTGGCAGCGACGACGACAACGACACCATCGACCCCGTCGAGGTCGGCGGCACGTCGTCGTCCAGCAGCTCCCCGTCCACCAGCGACACCCCGTCGGGCGACTCCGACTCCGATGACGACTCCGACGACACCCCCCTGACCGGCCAGGAGCTCGAGGACGCCTCAGCCGCAGCCCTGGCCGAGGTCGGCGAGGGAACGGTCACCGAAGCCACCGGCGCGGACTCCGATGACGACCACGTCTACGAGGTCGAGATCGACCTGCCGAACGGCGAGGACGTCACCGTCGAGCTGGATCAGGACTTCGGAGTCGTCGACGTCGACCGGTGATGACTAGCGACTCACGTCAATGACTAGCCATTCACGTCAATGACTAGCCATTCACGTCAATGACTAGCCATTCACGTCAATGACGATGCGACCACGGACCGTGCCCTCGAGGATCTCGGCGGCCAGGCGCGGGACCTCCGAGAGCGGCTCGACGACTGACAGGGAGTCAAGCGTCGCGGTCTGCAGGTCGCGGGCGAGCCGCTGCCAGGCGGCCTCGCGCAACGCCTGCGGCGCATTGACCGAGTCGACGCCGAGCAGGCCGATGCCGCGCAGGATGTGCGGCAGCACGGTGGCGTTCGGCATGCCGGGCGACTCGACGAGACCACAGGCCGCGACCGCTCCGCCGTGTCGGGTCTGGGCCAGCACGTTGACCAGAGTGGAGCCACCGACCGAGTCGATCCCGGCGTCCCAGCGCTCCTTGCCCAGGGGCCGTCCCTCACCCTGCAGCTCGCTGCGCTCGACGAACGACGAGGCGCCCAGCGCGGCGAGGTACTCGTGCGTCTCGGGACGACCAGTCGCGGCGATCACGGTGTGCCCGGCCGCAGCGGCCAGCGCCACCGCGATCGAGCCGACGCCGCCCGCAGCGCCGGTGACCAGCACGTCCGAACCCGCCGCCAGGCCCCACTTGTCGAGGGCGTCAAGGCACAGGGCCGAGGTGTAGCCCGCGGTGCCGATGGCCATGGCCTGCTGGGTCGTGAAGGCATCGGGCACGCGCACCAGCCACGACGGATCGACGCGCTGGTAGCGGGTGTAGCCGCCGGACTGCGTCTCGGACATGCCCCAGCCGTTGACCACCACGCGGTCGCCGGCTGCCCACGCGGGGTCGCTGCTCTCGACGACGGTCCCGGCCAGGTCTGCGCCCGCGATCAGTGGAGTGGTGCGCGCCATCTTCTGCTTGCTTGCGACGTTCAGGCCGTCCTTGTAGTTCAGCGAGGAGTACTCGACCTCGACCAGCACCGGAAGATCGGGCAGGTCGCCGGTGGTCAGGTCGCGGAAGGAGGCGGTCTGCCCGGACTCGGAGTCCTCGACGACCAGGGCGCGGAAAGTTTCGCTCATCGCGCCAGTGTGTCAGGCGGCCGACCTCGGAGCGGTGGTGTGCGGCTACCCCGCCACGTCCTCGGGCACCTCGCCGCTGATGACCTTGACGTGGGCGTCGCGGTCGACGGTCGGCACGCTGTCCAGCTCACCGACGGCGCGGCGGGCGAAGTCCGCAGCCAGCTGCAGCGCGAGATCGCTCTCGGGCAGCACCTTGGCCAGCACCGGGAATGCGTGGATCTGGCCGCGCCACAGGTGCGTCTCGACCTCGACACCGCGGGCCGTCAGTGCCAAGGCCATGGCCTCGACCTCCGGGCGCAGGATCTCGTCCTCGGCGGCGACGAGGAAGGTGGGCGAGTCGATCAGGTCGACGGCGTCGAGGGGCGAGACCTCACCCTCGATGCGGGCGCCCTCGGGCATCCAGCGCGAGCGGATCTTGGCGATCTTGCCCAGGGGCAGGTAGGCGTCCCGTGGACGAACGACACGCTTGATGTCCTTGTCGAGGCGGTCCGGGTCCAGACTGAGCAGCGGCGAGAACCCGAGCAGGGCGGCCGGCGGCTGCAGCCCCCGGCGAGTGGCGATCTCGGCGATCTTCATGGTCAGGTATCCGCCGGCGGAATCACCGGCCACGACGATCTTGTCGGGGTGCGCGCTGATGTCGAGCAGGGCCGCGTACGCCGTGGCGGCATCGGCGACCGAGTCCGCCACCGAGCCGTGCGGCAGCTGGACGTACTCGACCGAGATCACGGTCGCGCCGGTCTTGCGGGCGAGGCGCTCGCACACACGGCGGTGCGACTCGATGCCGCAGGAGAAGAAGCCGCCGCCGTGCAGGTACAGGATCGTCATGTCGCTGTCGGGACCGTACCGATGGGTCAACGACTCGACCGTGACCCCGCCGAGCTCGAAGCGCACCGGTTCGGTGTGCCGCGAGTGCTGACCGCGCGCGGCCGAGCGGGCATCGGCCCTCTGGATGAGATTGATCGTGCGGTCGCTGACCGGCGCGAATCGCAGGACCGGCTGGAACACCAACCGCACGGTGCGCTGCAGGATCCGCGACTTCCAGCTGGTGGCCTCGTGCACGACCGCACTGTCGTAGGCGACCCGCATGGGACCTCGGTAACCGCGCGGCAGCGGCCCGTCGGACGCAGACGCACCGGCTGCAGGACCACGACCGATTCCCACCAGGGCGGCCACTCGATCGATCAGGGCGGAGATCCACATATCGCCATCATACCGCCGGTATGCGAAGGCTCGCGAGCCCGCTGGGAACTGAGTCAGTCGGCGACGAAGCGCGCGTCGACATCGACCCCGATGACGATCTCCGACGGCGTCACATCCAGCTGAGGACCACCGCCCCCCGAATCACGGGCCAGCATCAAGCGGGCGGGCTCGGGCGCTCCTTCGACACCACCGAGCATGCCGGGGTCGGCGAACTGCAACGGGGTGACCTTGCCCTTGCGCACGGCGTTGGCATAGACCTGCGCCTTCTGCACGGCGTCGTCGACGGCGCTCTTGCGCACCTCGGCCTCGTACGAACGGCGATTCTTGGCCGTGACGTCCCAGCTGACCTGCGAGATCTCGACTCCGTCGCGGCCCGACCAGTGGTCGAGGAACCCGCTGAGGCGTTCGAAGTCGACGAACTCGGCGCGCACCTCGAGCCGCGCCACGTGCTGCAGGGCCTGCCGCGTGCCGTCGGGCGCATACGGGCGATGACTGAAGACGCGCACCTGGTCGCACGACCACCCGGTGATTGAGCTGCGGTCGTGCAGCGACTGCAGCTGGGCCGCGAGTGGTTCCTGCACCTCCACGGCGTCGCGGAAGACCTGTTCCTTGTCGGTGTCCTCGACAGCGACCGCCATGGACACGAGCGCGCGCTCGGCCGGGTAGCGCTGTTCAGCCGATCCGCGAACGGTGATGTCAAGCTTCATGACTGGAGTCTAGGGTCGTGGTCATGTCGAACGAGCGCAGCCGCACGGTGACCTGGACCGACCCCGACGGCACCGCAGCCCGGGCCCTGACCATGTCGGGCCTCGAGTTCCTCCAGGCCATGGCCGACGGCACGCTGCCCGGGGCCCCGATCGCCAGCCACATCGGCATGCAGGTCGTCAGCGTCGAGGCCGGCCGCGTCGTGATGTCGGCCGTCCCCGACGAGTCGCACTACAACCCGATCGGGTCGGTGCACGGCGGCTTCTTCGCGACCCTCCTGGACTCGGTGTGCGGGTGCGCGGTGCAGACCACGCTGCCGGCTGGAGTGGCCTACACGTCACTCGACCTCAACGTCAGCTTCCTGCGGGGCATCACGGCCGACACGGGCCGCGTCGTCGCCGAGGGACGAGTCACCAAGCCGGGCAGCAGGGCCGCCTTCGTCGAGGCCGACATCAAGGACGAGTCGGGCCGGCTTCTGGCCACGGCCACCTCGACCTGTCTGGTGTTTCCCGTCGCCTAGGCTGATCGCGTGGTCACCCTCGCGGATCTCCAGGTCAGGACACTCGGAGAGGCCACGCTGCCCTCGCCGCTCGCCCCCTACGTGCAGGGCCGCGCGACCAACGAGTACTACGTCGGTGCGGCCGATCGCATCCTCTACGACGACACCCTCGAGCTGATCGCTTCACGCGGCGTCCCGCTGGAGCAGCTCCCGACGTTCGAGACTGGCGGGCCCAGGCCCGAGTTGTTCTTCGACCCGGCGACGACCCGCGTCGGAATCGTCACGTGCGGCGGCCTGTGCCCGGGCCTCAACGACGTGATCCGCGGTCTGGTGCTCGAGCTGCACACGCACTACGGCGTGCGCGACGTGCTGGGGTTCCGCAACGGTTACGCCGGCCTGGTCCCCGACTCAGGACTCGAGCCGATGGTGCTCACCGCCGAGTCGGTCGCGCGCATCAACGAGCGCGGCGGCACGATCCTCGGATCGTCACGCGGAGCGCAGGACCCCACCGTGATCGTGGACCGCCTCGTCGAGCTCCACGTGGACATCTTGTTCGTCATCGGCGGCGACGGGTCGATGCGCGGCGCCCACCGCCTGGTCGGCGAGATCGATCGCCGTGACGAACGGATCGCGATCGTCGGCGTGCCCAAGACCATCGACAACGACATCCCGCACATCGGGCAGAGCTTCGGGTTCACGACGGCGTTCGGTCGTGCAGCCCAGTCCATCAAGTCCGCGCGGGTCGAGGTCGAGGCGGCGATCGGCGGAGTGGGCATCGTCGAGGTCATGGGCCGCCACGCCGGCTTCATCGCCTGCTACGCCGCCCTGGCCAATCACGACGCCGACTTCGTGCTGATTCCGGAGGTCGAGTTCTCCCTCGACGGCGAGAACGGACTGCTGGCCGCACTGAAACGGTGCGTGGCGCAGAAGGGCAGCGCCGTGATCGTGCTGGCCGAGGGCGCCGGGCAGGGCCTGCTGGCCGACACCACCGACACCGACGCCAGCGGCAACCGGGTGCTGGGCGACATCGCAACCCACCTGCGCGACGTCATCGCAGCAGATTTCGCCTCCGGCAGCCGGCCCCTGACGATGCGCGCGTTCAATCCCGGGTACGCGATCCGCTCGGTGCCTGCCGACCCGGTCGACTCGGTCTACTGCGCGCGGCTCGCGCAGATCGCGGTGCACGCGGCGATGTCCGGGCGCACCGACATGGTGGTCGGCCGCCGCCGGCACCGCTTCGTCAACGTACCCATCCCGATCGTGACGGCCGGATCGCACAGCGTCTCCCCCGACGGCGACCTGTGGCTGTCGGTCCTCGAGTCGACCGCACAGCCCTTCTCCATGAGCTGAACGGCTTCGACGTCGGACATCTCAGGCCCCCTTGTCACAAACCTTGGACGCGGTCCCGCACGGGGTGCTACTTTTCCTCCAGCGTCGACGGTCCTCCCGGCTGTCGCAATCACCGTGAGGACCACTTCGTGCGCCGGATCGTTCTGCTGCCCATTCTTGCCCTGCTGGCGGTGTTCTTCATCGCCTCCCCGGCGAGCGCCGCCACGGTCGACTCGTTCACCATCGACGGGAGCGTCGACGACCAGGAGGTCTTCGCTGGCCAGAGCCTCGAGATCGACTGGACCGTCTCGTCCGACGCCGACCCGGCCGGTGTGGTCGAGGTCGAGGCGACCGGTACTGCCACCGGAACCGTCGACAACTGGGAAGGCGTCCTTCCCGGCGCGCCGGTCACTGTCAACGTCCCCGATGACGCGGAAGTGGGTGACACCTTCACGTTCGGAATCAACGCTTTCGAGGATGGCCAGGAGGACGACCTGTCCGACGAGATCACCGTGACCGTCATCGCGCCGACCGAGATCCCCGCCCCGCAGATCACCTTCCCCACCCCGTGCACCGTGGCGCTGCCCGACGTCGAGAACGTCAACTACGGCGTCGGCTTCGGCAACTCCGGATCGAGCATCGAGCAGACCGGAACCCTCAATCTCGCGGACTTCTACAACCGCGGTTTCGAGACGACCTTCGGCGTCAACCCCAATGCGGGGTTCGCCTTCCCCGAGGGCGCACAGACCACCTTCCCGGTCGTCGTGTCCGAGGACTGCTTCCCCGAGGTCATCGAGACGCAGAGCGTCTGCAAGACGGTCGAGTTCACCAACACCACCGAGAACGCGGTCTTCATCGGCATCTTCAGCGACAACGAGAACTTCGAGTCCGACGACGAGTTCGCGCTCGCCGCCGGCGAGACCCGCACCGTGGACTCCGAGCGCGACCGGGTCTTCTTCACCGCCAACGACGGTGAGGACCTGAACGGCGAGCTGATCCAGGCAGGCTACGTCGATGTCGACCAGGACTGCACCCCGGCTGCTGGTAACACCGCACACCCGACGGTGGCCCCGGCCGCCGGCGCAGGTGACGACTCGACCGCCGGCGCCACCGGCGTGCTCGCTCTTGCCGCCCTGATCGGCACGGGTCTGCTGGCGCTGCGTCAGCACCGCGCTGCCTGACCGGTAGTGAACAAGAAGCTCCTCGCAGCGATCGCCGCCGCGGCCCTCGTGGCCGCGGCGGTGTTCGTCACTCTGCGGTCCGACGAGGCGCAGCCAGAAGTTGCTGCCGCCACCGCGGCGCCCAGCCCGGCCCCGGAGTCCTCGCGTGCGATGGTCTCGGGAGCCGTGGGCGTTCCCGACCGACTCGAGATCGCGTCACTGCGCATCGATGCTCCTGTCGCGTCGGTCGGCACGCTGCCGAACAACGCGCAGGAGGTGCCAACCGCCCTCGACGAGACCGGCTGGTGGCGCGACGGGTCACAACCGGGCGCCCAGGGCAACGCCGTCATCGTGGGTCACACCGCCTCCGACGACGACGGCGTCTTCGACCGGCTGGTCGACATCGGCGAGGGTGACGAGATCATCGTCTCGGGCACGAAGGGATCGCGCGCCTTCGATGTCGTGCAGACTGACGTGATCCCCGTGGACGACTTCGCGAGCGTCGCCGCCGACGTCTACAAGACCACGGGCCCCAGCGGGCTGGTGCTCATGACGTGCGGGGACTGGAACGGCACCGAGTTCGAGACGACCGTCATCGTGCACGCCCGAACCGCACCGACCTCCTGACCTCAGACCGCGTCTCGAAGACCACATGATGAGACGCACTTGTCATCCGGTGAGACGGTGGCAGGCTCGTCGCAGACGATCCACCTCACCCGGGAGCCACGCATGAGCGACAACTGGACCTTCGAGACCAAGCAGATCCACGCCGGCCAGACGCCGGACCCCGCCACGGGCGCCCGGGCTTTGCCGATCTATCAGACGACGTCGTACCAGTTCCGCGACACCCAGCACGCTGCCGACCTGTTCAGCCTGGCCGAGCCCGGCAACATCTACACGCGCATCATGAACCCGACGCAGGACGCCGTGGAGCAGCGCATCGCCGCGCTCGAGGGCGGCGTGGGCGCCCTGCTCGTCGCCTCCGGCCAGGCCGCCACGACGGGTGCGCTGACCAATGTCGCCGAGGCCGGCGACCACATCGTGGCCTCGGCCAGCCTCTACGGCGGCACCGACGCCCTGCTGCGCCACACCTTCCCCAAGCTCGGCATCACCGTGACCTTCGTGGACGAACCCAACGACGCCGCCGCCTGGCGCGACGCGGCCCAGGAGAACACCAAGGCGTTCTTTGGCGAGACCATCGGCAACCCGAAGGGCGATGTCCTCGACCTCGAGACCATCTCCGCGGTCGCCAAGGAGGTCGGCGTCCCGTTCATCGTCGACAACACCGTCGCGACTCCCTTCCTGCTCAATCCGCTGAAGCATGGCGTCGACACCGTGGTGCACTCGGCCACCAAGTACATCGGGGGACACGGCACCAGCATCGCCGGCGTCGTCGTGGACGGCGGAACCTTTGACTACGCCGCGCACGGTGACAAGTTCCCCGGCTTCACCCAGCCCGACGCCAGCTATCACGGTCTGGTCTTCGCCGACGCGCTCGGACCGGCGGCGTACATCGCCAAGCTGCGCGTGCAGTACCTGCGCAACATGGGGCCGGCCGCTGCCCCCTTCAATGCCTTCCTCATCGCGCAGGGGCTGGAGACCCTCAGCCTGCGCATGGAGCGTCACGTCGAGAACACTCGCGCCGTCGCCGAGTGGCTCGAGGCTCGCGAGGACGTCACGAAGGTCACCTGGGCCAGCCTCGACGGCAACCCGTACAAGCAGCTGGCCGACAAGTACGTCCCGAAGGGATCGGGAGCCGTGCTGACGTTCGAGCTTCCCGGCGGGATCGAGGCCGGCCGCGCGTTCATCGAAGCTCTCGACCTGTTCAGCCACGTGGCCAACATCGGAGACGTGCGCAGCCTCGCGATCCACCCCGCGTCCACGACCCACTCCCAGGGCACTCCTGAGGAGCAGGCCGCAGCCGGCGTGACGCCCGGACTCGTGCGCCTTGCCGTCGGTATCGAGGGCATCGACGACATCCTCGCCGACCTCGACGCGGGACTGCGCGCGGCCAAGTGACCACGACTGCCCGAGTGGATCCCTCGCTCGTCACCGGCGCGTGGCGGACGGGGGATCACGCGGGTCATCGGCAGTTCGCCGACGTCGGGGACGTCGCCCTGGAGTCCGGCAGCGTGGTTCCGGACGTCCAGATCGCTTACGAGACCTGGGGGGAGCTGCGCACGACGCCGGACGGCGGCAGCAACGCCGTTCTCGTCCTGCACGCCCTGACCGGTGACAGCCACGTGGCCGGACCGACCGGCCCCGGCCACCCGTCGCCGGGCTGGTGGGACCCGATGGTCGGGCCCGGAGCCCCGATGGACACCGATCGCTTCTTCGTGATCGCCCCGAACATCCTGGGCGGTTGCCAGGGATCGACCGGACCAGCCAGCCCACGCCCGACCGGTTCAGAGGGTGGCGGCACCCCGTGGGGTGGCGACTTCCCGGCTCTGACCGTGCGCGATCAGGTCGCTGCAGAGGCAGCCCTGCTCGACGGCCTGGGCATCGATCGACTCCATGCGGTGGTCGGTGGATCGGCCGGCGGCATGCGTGCCCTGGAATGGGCCGTCGAGCACCCTGCCCGCGTGGAGCGCCTGCTCCTGCTGGCGACCTCGGCGTACGCCTCCGGCGAGCAGATTGCGCTGTCGCGAACCCAGGTCGCGGCCATCGCCGGCGATCCTCACTACACCGGCGGGCACTACTACGATCAGGACGTCGGGCCCCTCACCGGGCTGGATCTGGCCCGTCGCGTGGCGCACATCGCCTACCGCAGCGAGGCCGAGCTGTCGCAGCGATTCGGACGCCGCGTCCAGGACGACGGACGCTGGGCGGTCGACTCCTACCTGCAGCACCACGGCGCCAAGCTCGTGTCCCGCTTCGATGCCAACTCCTACATCGTGCTGACCTCGGCGATGGACTCCCACGACGTCGGACGGGGTCGCGGGGGCCTCGAGGCCGCCCTCGGACGCGTCACCGCCCACACGACCGTGGCCGGCATCGACTCCGATCGGCTGTATCCGCTGTACCAGCAAGAAGAGCTCGCCGACCTGATCCCCACCGCCGGTCCGCTGCACGTGGTCCCCTCACCGCATGGCCACGACGGCTTCCTCGTCGAGGCCGACCACGTCGGCGACCTCCTGCGCGACCTGCTCGGCTAGGTGATGGTTCCCCAGGTTATGTGGGTTTCCCATCACGTACGTAGGAAAATTTGCCCTGCGCGGTGATGGCATTCCTACGTAACCTGGGGAACCATCAACTCGAGACCACCGTCGTGCGGTGCGCGTCGACGGCTTCGTAGAAGGTCGTCGATGCGGGGCGCCACAGCAGGAACAGGGCGCCGATGGCGATCGCGAGGGTTGCGGTCTGCAGCACCAGGACCAGGCCCATGTACTGGCCCCCGACGAAGCCGAAGAACGTGAAGACCACGTTGAAGCCTCCGAGCACGGAGGCCACGGCGCGCGCCCAGGACCGGCCCTGGGCGTTCTTCCACGCCATCCACAGCCACAGGACCACGCTGACCACGCCGATGAACAGCACGAAGCTGATCCCGACGGCGACGGCGGTGTCGATCTCGGCCTGCGTCACCGTGTTGTTGCTGGCGTTCAGCTGCGCGGCGATGTCGTCCTTGAACGCCCCGAACGTCACCAGGGTGAGCACGACAGACGCGGCGCTGAGCGCCGCACCGATGCGCATCAGCAGGACTGCCGTGGTGATGGTCTGCGGAGCCGTGGGGCGCGCGTCCGGGATGTTCGACAAGGTCCCTCCGAGGGCTCGCGGCTGTGATGGCCAGCCTAGGGCTTCTCACACCAGGCGACGAACCACGCCCAGCGGCGCGTGCTTCAGGACCTTCCCGATGGGCGCCCACGGCCAGCTCGGGATCGCCGCCTCGACGACCTCGCGCTCGATGGCCTTGACCAGGGCGCGGCACCCGGTCTCGGTGTCGACCATCAACCGGGCATCCTCGCGCGGCCCGTCGTTCATCTCCGAGGCGATGTAGCCCGGGTACAGGGTGGTGACCGCGATGTCGTGGCCGGGGCGGCCGATCAGGTCCGCGCGGATGCTCTCGCCGAGATGGGCCAACGCAGCCTTGGTCGCTCCGTAGGTCGCCATTGCCGACGGCATGCCGCGCATCGCGGCCATCGACGAGATCAGCACCAGGTGGCCGGCGCTGCGCTCGTAGAAGTGCTCCATCGCGGCCTCGCACTGCGCCAGTGCCGCCACGAAGTTGGTCATCGCGGTCTCGCGATTGGCCTCGAACCGACCCGTGCCGATCCGACCGCCGTGGTCGAGTCCGGCATTCACGATGACCCGGTCGAGACCGCCCAGCTCGCCGATGGCGTCCTTGAACACCGCGAACACCTGGGTGTGGTCGGTGACGTCGAGGGCGTGCACCGAGATCTCGATGTCGGGATGGGCCGCGAGCAGCTCGTCGCGCAGGGCTTCGAGGCGGTCCACCCGGCGTGCCGCCAGCGCGAGGTGATGGCCCTTCGCCGCGAGGATGCGGGCCATGCCGGCCCCCAGCCCGGAGCTGGCCCCGGTGATCAGGACGTTGCGTCGAGCCGACATGTCAGTCCTTCCGGCCCATCCGGACGGCGGCCTTGGCCATCTGGCCGTAGTAGACCGGACGGAGGAAGCGTTTGGCGAAGTAGCCGATCCGTCCTTCACGGTCGGTGAGGATGATGTGCGTCCCCTTCTCGACCTGCGCGAGGGCCACCGCGGCGATGTCCCCGGCCGTGCGGCTCGAGCCGTCGATCATCTTGGCGGCCGAGGCCTGGGCGGACTCGTCCTTGCCACGCATCGAGGCGGTGAGATTGGTCTTGAAGAAGGTCGGGCAGATGACCGAGACCTGCACGCCGAAGGGCTTGAGCTCGTGGAGCAGCGTCTCGCTCAGAGCGACGACGGCGGCCTTGACTGCGTTGTACTCGCTCATCCGGGGCGGGTGGACCAGCCCGGCGGCCGACGACGTGTTCACGATGTGCCCGGTGCCCTGCTCCTTGAGCATCGGCACGAACGTGCGGCAGCCGCGGGCGACGCCGAGCAGGTTGATGTCGACGATCCACTGCCACTGGTCCATCTCGGTCAGCTCGATGCGTCCACCGGCCGCGACTCCGGCGTTGTTGAACAGGAAGTCCAGACCATCCCACTCCTCGACGACCCAGTCACGAGCACGCGCCCAGTGCGTGTCATCGGTGACGTCGAGCGTCAGGTAGGCGACGCCAGCCAGTGCGGCGAGGTCGGTCGGAGCGTCGGCGTGCACGTCGGTGGCCAGCACACGGGCTCCGCGGCCTGCCAGCTGTTCGACGAGCGCCAGCCCGAGACCCGAGGCGGCGCCGGTGACCAGGACACGCGAACCGGAGGAGATCTTCATGATTCAGATACTACCGGTATCCGAACCGTGCCGAGCTTCCGTGTGAGGATCGACGCATGGGACACCACGGTGACTGGCAGCTGGGAATCTACCTCGACGGGCTCGGTGGCACTGTTCCCGACCTGCCCATGGAGTTCGCCGAGCTGGAACGGCAGGCCCAGGCGCAGATGCCCGAGGCGATCTGGTCGTACGTCTCCGGCGGCGCGGGCAACGAACGCACGCAACGGGCCAATGTCGAGGCGTTCGAGCGCTGGGGCCTCATGCCCCAGATGCTGGCCGGGGTCGCTGATCCCGATCTCGGCATCGAGCTGTTCGGGCGCACCTACGACACACCCGTGATGCTCGCGCCGGTCGGCGTCCTGGGCATCTGCGAGGAGGCCGGGCACGGCGATCTCACCACCGCAGCCGCGGCACGTTCCCTGCAGGTCCCCATGATCGCGTCGACCCTCTCGCAGGACCCGATGGAGGACGTCGCGAACGCGCTCGACGGCTCACCCGGATGGTTCCAGCTGTATCCACCGAACGACCGCGAGCTGACCGAGAGCCTCGTCCGTCGCGCCGAGGCTGCTGGCTTCGAGGCCATCGTCATCACGCTCGACACCCTCAACCTGGGGTGGCGACCCCGCGACCTGACGATCGCGAGCTTTCCCCAGCTGCAGGGACTGTGTCTGGCCAACTACTTCAGCGATCCGGTGTTCCGAGCCGCGCTCGACCGCTCCCCCGAGGACGACCCGGCTGCGGCAACCGGCCACTGGGCGACGATCTTCGGCAACAAGCGGCTGTCGTGGGACGACCTGGACTGGTTGCGGTCCCTGACGAAGCTGCCCCTGCTGCTCAAGGGCATCTGCTCGGCCGAGGACACGCGGCGCGCCCTCGACCACGGCGTCAACGGGATCTACTGCTCGACGCACGGAGGCCGACAGGCCAATGGCGGCCTCCCCGCCCTCCAGTGCCTGCCCGAGGTCGTCGAGGCCGCTGACGGCGCACCCGTCATCTTCGACTCCGGCGTCCGCAGCGGCCCCGACGTCGTCACCGCGATGGCGTTGGGAGCCAGTGCCGTAGCCATCGGCCGCCCGTACGCCTACGGCCTGGCCGTCGGCGGGCAAGCGGGCATCGAGCACGTGCTGCGGTGTTTGCACGCCGAGATCGACCTGGTGATGTCGATCGACGGGTACCCGAGCATCTCGGGGCTCGGGCCAGAAGCGCTGCGGGAGATCCGGCGCTAGCCAAACCGCTAGCGAAAACTCTGCATGTCGGTGGGGACGTGCGTGTGCTCGTTGAAGGCGAGCAGGCGGCGACCCCCGCGACCCACGATGACCGTGGTGATGCTGGCATTGATGACGACCCGGTTCATCGCGATGAACAATGAGTCGTCACCGGCGAGCAGGTGCGAGGCCACCAGGCCGATGGGCCCGCCGGAGGTGAACACGGCCACCGACTGACCCGATCCGGCCTGCTCGGTCGCGGCGTCGAGGGCGTCCAGCACTCGGGACCTGAAGGCGGCGAAGGGTTCCGGCCCAACGATGGTCCCCGCGACCCACTCGGCGAGCCGGGCATCGAGCGTGGCCTGGAACTCTCGGGCATCGACGGGACGCGCGTCGGCATCGCGCACGTTCGCGAGGCCGAGATGGTCGTACTCGTTCCACCCGGGGTCGATGTCGTAGAGGTCGCCATCGATCGCATCCAGCACCGCGACCGCGGTCTGCGCATGCCGCTTCATGGACCCGCAGACCGAGGAGGTGGGGCGGAACTGGCCCGCCTCCCAGGACGAGCCGAGTGCTGCACCCTGCTGGTACCCCAGCTCGGACAGCTGGTCGTAGTCGTTGCTGCCCCACGAGGCCTGTCCGTGCCGCACCAGATGAATCGCTCCCACCCGGCGAGGCTAGCCGATCAGGTGGGCGGGCCCGGACAGACCAAGAGCCGGCCACCTCCGAGGAGGTGACCGGCTCTGGTCAGATCACTGCACGAGTGATGTCTGCGTGAAGATCACGCAGGCGGCATCAGCACGTTGTCGATCAGGTACACCGTCGCGTTGGCGGTCTGGACGCCGCCGCAGATGACCGAAGCCTGTCCGTCGCCAACCTCGATCTCGTCGCCGGAACCGCTGACCGTGAGGTCAGCGCCGTTGACGGTCTCGAAGGTGCCATCGATGTCGGCCGGAGCGATCTGGCCGGGGATGACGTGGTAGGTCAGGACGCTGGACAGCGTCTCTGCGCCCTCGGGGGTACCGAGCGTGGCGACGGTGTCCTCGGGCAGCTTGGCGAACGCGTCGTCGACCGGCGCGAACACGGTGAACTCGCCACCGTTGAGGGTGTCGACCAGGTCGACGTCAGGGTTGAGCTGACCGGAGACCGAAGCCGTCAGGGTCGTCAGCAACGGGTTGTTGCTGGCAGCCGTGGCGACCGGGTCCTGGGACATGCCCGAGACCGAGCCGGCGCCGTCCGGGACGGCCTCGGCGTAGTCGGCGCAGCCGGGTCCGACGAGGTCGGCGGCCGGGTCGGCCGTGTCCTCTTCGGGAGCAGCGGAGGTGGCTTCATCGGCCGGCGCCTCGGTCGAGTCGTCCGAGCCGCAGGCAGCGGTGAACAGGGACAGCGAGGCAACCGCCGCGACGGCGAAGCTCTTCGTGGTCGTACGCATGGGGTTCTCCTTGTGTTGGGATTCGCGCTGAGTCGTGCGGATCGTGCTCATTCGACGCGGAACTGGACGCTGTGCCAGCCGGTCGTCCCGTTCGGGCGAATGGGTGCCCGATCGGAAGTCTGTGTCTCGCCGTCCTTGGTGGTGGCGCGGACGGTGATGTTGTGGCGGCCTTCAGTGGCTTCGTCCCACGTCCAGCTCCACTGGCGCCAGGTCTCGTCGGTATCCGAGGCGCCGAGCTCGGCCTCGTTCCAGCCACCGTCGTCGATCTTGACCTCGACCTTGGCGATGCCGACGGTCTGGGCCCAGGCGACGCCGCCCACCCGGGCGTTGTCGATCGGGAGGGCCTCGAACGAGGCGGGGACGTCGATGCGCGAGGAGAACTTGATCGGCGCCTCGGCCGTGTAGTCACGCGAGGTCCAGTAGGCGGTGAAGTCCTGGAACCGGCTGACCTCGATGTCGACGAGCCACTTGGTGGCCGACACGTAGCCGTACAGGCCGGGGACCACCATGCGCACCGGGAAGCCGTGGATGAGTGGGAGCGGCTCACCGTTCATCCCGACGGCCACCAGCGAGCTGCGGTCGTCGGTGAGGGCCTCGAGCGGTGTACCTGTGTCCCAGCCGTCGGCCGAGGTGGACAGGACCGCGTCGGCGCCGGACTGCACGCCGGCCATCTCCAGCAGCGTGCTGGTGCGGATGCCGAGCCAGGTGGCGTTGCCGACGTACGGGCCGCCGACCTCGTTGGACACGCAGGTGAGGGTCACACGGTGCTCCTCCAACGGCATGTCGAGCAGGTCCTGGTAGGTCAGGTTCAGCTCGCGGTCGACCATGCCATGGATGCGCAGGACGTAGCCGTCGGTGGGCACATCGGGAACGCTCAGCGCGGTGTCGATGCGGTAGAAGTCCTTGTTGGGCGTGATGTACGGGCTGATGCCCTTCAGGTCGATCTGGGCGCCGGCCGGAATGGCGTCGGCGGTCTGCGCGGCGGCCGGCAGGGTGATGGCGGCTCGCGACTCACGGGCAGCAGCTCCACCGAACACGCGGGTGAGGCCACCGCCGATCGCGGCGACGGCAGCGATGCCGAAGGCTCCGATGAGGAACGCCCGACGCTCGAAGCCTCCGGTGGAACCCGGCTCACCCTTCAGCGTTCCCATGCGTCGCAGCAGGAAGGTGATCGCGGCGAACGCGACGACACCGGTCAGCAGGGTGGGCAGCACGGTGATGACGATGTTCGCCGATGCCGTGCGGTCGAACAGTGCCGCAGCGAAGGCCACAACGCCGAGGACGATCATGGCGACCTGGGCAACCTTGGGCTTTGTGACGCCGATGGCACCGACGACCAGGGCCACGATCGCCAGGGTGGCGACCACGCCACCGATGAGCACCGCCTTGTCGGCGGTGCCGAACTGCTCGATCGCGAAATCCTTGAGGAACGGCGGCGCGAAGTCGATCGCGCGATTGCCGACCGTGTTGATGGGGGTCGGTACACCGGTCAGGAGCTTGGCCAGCAGCGTTCCGAGCGCCAATCCGAGTGACGCAGCCAAGATTCCGGACAACGCACCGGCCCAGCGAGGCGCATGGCCTGCGGTCTGAGGTGTTGCCGTCTCTGTGGTCACGTCAGCCATTCGCCGCCCTGAGGAGTGTGGATGGGTCGATTCGGAAGTTTCTTTTCCCGACGCTGCTCACCCGGCGTGTCGCAGCGCGAAACTGCCTGGGGACGTGGGCTGAACGCCGTGCGGCTCGTCAATCCACGAAGCTGACGGCATCGGTGATCGGTGCTCGCCGCGACATGAACTGGGCCGACGGGTGGGCGGCGTCGGGATGCCCGAAGGCGATGCCGCACACGATCAGACGATCATCGGCGATGCCGAACCACTCGTGCAGGAAAGGCGAACGGCCGGCGACGGCCGCCTGCGCACAGGTGCCCAGGCCCATGGCCTGGGCCGCCAGCAGAAAGCTGTCGACGTAGAGACCGCAGTCGAGGACCCCGTAGGTGCCGAGCTCGGCCGGCGCGTGGATCACGGCCAGGTGCGGGGCGCCGAAGAACTCGAAGTTCCGCATTCCCTGACGTGCCGAGGCCTCCCGGTCACCCTTGGTGACGCCGACGGCGTCGTACAGCTGCCAGCCGACCTCGCGCCGACGGTCCGCGTACTCGCCGCGGTAGTCGGTGGGGAACTCGATGTCCGAGCCATAGCCCTCGTCGCTGGACATGAAGGCGTCGGCGAGCCGGGTGGTGGCCTCGCCGGAGGTGACGACGACCTGCCACGGCTGGGTGTTGCACCACGAGGCGGTGTGCTGCGCGGCGGAGAGGAGGCGCTCGATGTCGGCGCGCGAGACCTGCTCGTCACCGAACCCGCGACACGACCGCCGAGCCGTCAGCACCCGCTCGATGACGTCGATGTCGCTCATCGGCCCTCGAACTTCGCAGCGCGCTTCTGGGTGAACGCGTCACCACCCTCGGTGGAGTCGTGGGTGTCGAACAGCGCGGTCTGCCCTGCGGTCTCGCGATCCAGCGCCTCGCCGATCGTTCGGATGGTGGTGGCGTTGATCGCCTGCTTCATCAGGCCGAGCGCCACGGTGGGGCCGGTGGCGACACGATCGACGACCCGGGCCAGCTCGGTGTCGAAGGCGTCGTCGTCGACCACGAGACTCACCAGACCGGCGGCGAGGGCGTCGCCGGCCGTCAGACGCTCGCCGAGCATGGCCATGGACATGGCGCGGGCCCGCCCGATCGAGGCAGCGACCAGCTCGGTGGCGCCGCCGTCCGGCATCAACCCGATGTTGACGAAGGCGAGCAGGAAGTACGACGACCGCGTGACCACCGCGAGGTCGGCGGCCAGGGCCACCGAGACGCTGGCCCCCGCAGCAAGGCCGTTGACGCCGGCCACGACCGGCACCGTGGCACCGGTGATGGCCCGCACCAGCCTGTTGATGGCGGCGAGGGTGTCGCCCCCGTCAAAGTCATCACCCAGCGCGGCGCCTGCCCCGAAGGCACGACCAGTGCCCGTGATGACGATGCATCGCACGTCGTCACCGACCGTCTCGATCGCCTCGGCGGCCGCCGCGATCATGGGCTCGGTCAGGCTGTTGAGCCGGTCCGGTGCCGTCCACGTGATGGTGAGCACGTGGCCAGTGGACTCGATCTGCACGTCATGGGTCACGTCCAGAGCGTAGCGACCGCCCCAGCCAGTGCCTAAGGTCAGGACATGACCCTTGCAGGAAAGTCCATCATCATGTCCGGCGGCAGTCGTGGGATCGGCGAGGCCATCGCGACGCGCGCCGCTGCCGACGGTGCGAACGTCGCGCTGCTGGCCAAGACCGCCGAGCCGCACCCCGCCCTGCCCGGCACCATCCACACCGCTGCTGCGGCCATCGAGGCTGCCGGCGGCCACGCGCTGCCGCTGGTCGGCGACATCCGCGACGATGACTTCGTGACCGAGGCGGTCGCCCGCACCGCGGCCGAGTTCGGCGGCATCGACATCGTCGTCAACAACGCGTCAGCCATCGACCTGTCCCGCACCGAGGACATCTCCATGAAGAAGTACGACCTGATGAACGACATCAACGGACGTGGCTCGTTCCTGTTGTCTCAGGCGTGCATCGAGCACCTCAAGCTGTCCGACAACGCCCACATCCTCACGCTGTCACCGCCCATCTCCTTGGATCCCAAGTGGTTCGGCACCACCGGCGTCGCCTACACGATCGCCAAGTACGCGATGAGCCTGGTGACGCTGGGGCTGAGCGAGGAGCTGCGCGAGTACGGCATCGCCGCCAACTCGCTGTGGCCGCGCACCGCCATCGACACTGCTGCGGTGCGCAACGTTCTGGGCGGCGACATGGCCCAGAACTCCCGCACGCCGCAGATCATGGCCGACGCCGCCCACGCCATTGTCACCCAGCCGAGCTCGACGTACACCGGTCAGTTCCTGATCGACGACGAGGTCCTCGCGGCGGAGGGCGTCACCGACTTCTCGGTGTATCTCAACGAGGGCGGCCGCGAGGAGGACCTCGCGCTCGACTTCTGGGTCGAGCCCACGATCTGACAGCACGCCAGCGCGCCGCCCTCCCGCATGGCGAGAGGGCGGCGCGTTGAGCTGTCGGCCAGGATCAGCCGAGGTGCCGCCCGTGGGCCGTGCGACGGGCCGCGACGACCACACCGCCGGCGCCCAGCAGCGCGAGACCGGCCAGCAGCATCAGCAGCGAAGCACCGCCCGCGTCGGGCAGGATTCCGTTGCCGGCATTGTCAGCGACGTTGTCGCCGTTGCCGTTGGATCCACCCACGTTCTGGTCAACATCACCCTGATCGTCATTGCCCTGATCGTCATCGTTGTCGTCCTCACCCGGGGGCACCGGGGTCACCGGGTCAGCAACGACCTCGAACGAGGTCGTGGCTCGCGCATCCTCGCGGATGAAGCCGAACGACACGACCTCGTAGGTACCGACCGGCACCGGCATCAGATCGGCCGGCGTGACCGGTGATCCCGGCAGGGCCAGGCCACCGGTCGACAGATCGCAGACCCGCTGACCGTCGGGGCCCTCATCGGGGGCGTCCGACGGGTACACCTGGATGTCGTACGTGCCGTCGCCAGTGAAGTCAGCACACTCGATCACGTCACCGCCAGGTGTCGTGACCTGAATTCGCTGACGCGTCCGCGGACCGGGGGTGTCCTCGGTGAACCCGGTCAGGTTCACGCCGCCGGCCAGGAACTCTGACTGCGTCAACGACTCAGGAGTCGCATTCGCCTCGGGGTCGCGGTCGACCGGCGGAGCGGCTGGAGCGATCACCTGGAAGGTGGTCGACGCCGTGAACGACGGGTCCTGAGGACTCGTGGCCTGCAGCGTGTAGGTACCGGTCTCCACCGGATTGCTGGCCACGTCGCCCTTGGGCTGGATGTTGACGTTGAAGGTGCCGTCGCTGGTCAGGTCGAAGTACTCGGCCGTCGCACCGCTCGGGGCGGTGAGGACCAGATCGGAGCGCTCGATACCGACCTCAGAGCCGGAGTCGAAGGTGCGACCGGAGGCCTGGACGCCGTCAGCAGCGAAGTCGACTCCGGTGATGGTCCTCGGGGTCACGCTGATGGACGCCGGTGGGGGACTCTCATCGCCAGCCACCTCGAAGGTCGTCGTGGCGGTGAACTCCGGACGCAGCAGGCTGGTCGCGGTCAGCGTCCAGGTGCCCGTCTCTAGGGGCGTGGTGAGCACGTCGTCCTTGGGCCTGATGGTGACGCTGAAGGTGCCGTCACCCGTGAGGTCGAAGTAGTCCGCCGTCGCACCGCTCGGGGACGTCAACTCAAGGTCGGACCGGTTGATCGGCCCGCCGTTGTCGAACGTGCGCCCGGTCGCCCGCACGCCGTCCTCGAGGAAAGCATCGGGCGAGATGACCGTGGGGTCGACCATGACGCTGGCCGGCGGGGCCTCGGGCTCCTCGGGCACCGCGGTGACCTGGAAGGTCGTGTTCGCGACGGACAGGCTCGGCTGCCCAGCGAACCCGGCGCTGCGGACGCTGTAGGTGCCCACCTCGGTCGGGCCGGTGGGGATGAAGGTGATGTCGAAGGTGCCGTCGGTTGTGCGCTGGTTGCGCGTCTCCGTCAGGCCGCTCGGCGCGGTGACGGTGACGATCTGGTTCTGGAGCGGGCCCCCGGTGTTGAACGTCTGGCCCTGGATGCGCACGCCGGTGTCAGCGAGGGCCTCGGGCGTGATCGTGTCCGGCGTGGCCGTGACGAACGGACCTGCGTCCGGGTCGAAGGCTGCGACGGCCGGCGCTGCGCCCGCCATGACCCCACCCGCGATCAGGGCAAACGTGAGTGGCGCGGCAAGAAGCCGGCGCCAGGGAGTGATTCTTGGCATGATGAGGGGGTTCTCGTTTCAGTGAGGGGTTGGTGTGAACGCCCGAGATTCAGAGTGCACACCGATGGACGATCGCTCAGGCACCGCGGCCGTTGCGTGTCGAGGTTAAGCAGATTTCGCACGACCCGCCTGCTGAGACTACGGCCCACGAAGCCCGATCCGCAGACATTTTCAGGGATCGCCGCGAAATGGCCCTGCGCAGAGCCATCCTGGGCGCGTGGTCATTTCGAACTATCTTTGTCGCCACCGACGCCAAATTCACTGAACGCTCAGCAACACTACGTACCGTCGTCCCTGGAGGCGAGGCAATGAGCGTGTACGTGTACGACATGGCCGGTGAGACGATCGCGTTTCGGCGCACGTGGAACGACCCCTACCTGTTCGACCTGGACGGGTACTGGATCGGCCACTGCGCCTGGGGCGACAACGACGTGGCCGACCTCAGCGGTCAGTACCTCGGGTCGTTCGTCAACGACCGTCTGGTGCGACGCAACAACTGGTGCGAGCGCGACTGCCACACGGTCGCGAGCAATCCCGGCCCGGTCACCCGCACCTCGAGGCCCCGAGCCCCGCTCCCCTTCCCCAACCGCTTCGCCTACGAGGACGTGCGGATCAGTCACCTGACCTGACGTCGGACTGCCCTGTCCTCGGGTGAGCCGTCAGGGTGAAGTTCCGTGCGGCGGCCTCGACGATCTCCTCGGGAGTCGCCGACAGACTGCCATCGAGCCAGGACGTCACCAGCTGTGCGACGCCCCCCACGAACATCGTCGCCACCAGGACTCCCTCGGCCTCACCCCACGATCGTGCACCGTAGAGCCGCCTGGCCTCGCTGGCGGACAGCTCGGCGAACCGTCGCAGCAGCAGGGCCCGTGGCTCTCTAGTGGTCTCGACGTGCGCCGACTCGACGATGGCAGCCCGTCCCTTGCGCGGGTCCTCGGTGAGGATCTGCACGAAGGCTGTGATCGAGGCCTCGACCCGGTCGGTGGGGTCTCCGCCTGCAGCGTGCAACGCCTCCACCGTGGTGTGCTCGATCTCGACGGCGATCTGCTCCAGGACGGCGAACAGCGCATCGTCGAGGTGGGTGAAGGACTCGTAGAAGTAGCGCTCGGTCAGACCGGCGCGCTGGCACACCGCCGTCATCGTGACGCGCGGACGGGCCGGGTCGCCCCACAGGTCGAGCGTTGCGTCGAGGAGCTTGGCGCGACGCTGAGCCTGGCGGTCGGCCGCGGCAACTCCGCGATAGGCCCGTGCGGTCGGGCTCTCCTCGGCGGTCATGACAAGATCTTGACAGAGCGCCCTTTCAGATACAAGATTCTGGTCATGACACCTCAGGAGCTGCCCGGCGGTACCGGCCTTCCGGTGGTCGGAAGCACCTTGGCGTACGCCCGCGATCCCCAGTCGCTGTTCGAGCGCCAGTGGGCCCAGCACGGCCCGGTGTCCAAGATCGGCTTCCTCGGCAAGCCGTGGGCGGTGCTGCTCGGACCGGACGCCTGCGAGGCTGCCCTGGTCAACCGGGACAAGGCCTTCGCCAGTGGCGACGGATGGGTCGAGGCGGCCGGCCCGTTCTTCGGTCGCGGTCTGATGTTCCTGGACTTCGCAGAGCACCACCTGCACCGCCGGATCATGCAGCAGGCGTTCACCCGCGATCGGCTCGAGGGCTACACCGCAGGCATGCAGACGACGATCCGGCACGGCATCGACGCCTGGGAGGAGTCAGCGGACTTCCGTGCCTACCCGGCGCTCAAGCAGCTGACCCTCGACATCGCCGCCCAGACGTTCATGGGCGGCGCCGAGCACACGTCGGCCGCGGACATGGACCGCATCAACCGTGCGTTCATCGACTGCCTGCAGGCAGCCACCGGCATCGTGCGCACCGACGTGCCCTTCACCCGATGGAGTCGCGGCGTCAAGGGGCGCAGGGTCCTCGACGACTTCCTGCGCCAGTACCTGCCGAGTCGGCGGGCCGAGCAGACCGACGACCTCTTCTCGATCCTGTGCCACATCGAGACCGACGAGGGAGAGCGGTTCAGCGACGACGACGTCATCAATCACATGGTCTTCTTGATGATGGCCGCGCACGACACCTCGACCATCACGTTGTCGACGATGATGCAGTACCTGGGCCAGCATCCGCAGTGGCAGCAGCGGCTGCGCGAGGAGTCCGCACATCTCGGCGACTCCCCCACCCTGGGCGAGCTGGACGAGCTGACGTCCTTCGACCTCGTGATGAAGGAGAGCCTGCGACTCGTCGCCCCGGTGCCTGTGCTGGCGCGCCGCACCGTCAAGGAGACCGAGGTGCTCGGGGTGCGGATCCCCGCTGATCACTACGCGATCGTCGCGCCGCACTTCAGCCACCACATGGAGCAGTACTGGACCGATCCGCAGACCTTCGATCCCGACCGGTTCGCCGAACCCCGCCTCGAGCACAAGTCGCACCGCTACGCGTGGCAGCCGTTCGGCGGCGGCGTGCACAAGTGTCTCGGCCTGTTCTTCGCCGGCGGCGAGGTGTCCGGCGTCCTGCACCACCTGCTGCAGCGATTCGAGTGGAGCGTCGACGCCGACTACCAGGTGCCGATGAACTACCACTCACTGCCGTTTCCCAACGATGGTCAGCCCGTGCAGCTGCGCCGCCTCTGAAGCTCAGATGTCTCGGGCCCGTCTGAGCGGCGCCGGACGACCGTCAGGGTCGTGCAGGAGTCGGAAGGGGGCGTGCCCGGCCACCCGTAGCCACCGTGACGGCTCCGGCACCACCTGACGCCGCAGGCGCCCCGGCGGACGCAAACCTCGCTGGCCGTTCGCATGCCACTCGTCGAGGCGATCGGCCGATTCCTCGAACGCGGCGAAGAAGTCGGGGGCATCGATGCAGTCCGCCATCGTCTCGAGCAGCGAGTCCGGCTGCACGGTGTCGACCTGCGTGGTGTCGACATCCCGGTCGAGGTGTTCGGCAGCGAGGGTGAGGCGTAGGCGGCGGGCGTAGGGGCTGTGGTCGTCAGCCGAGGTGTCGACCACGACTGCTGACAGCTCGGAGTCGTGGGTCCAGGAGCGTCGATTGAAGTTGTCCGAGCCGACGGTCGTCCAGAGGTCGTCCATCACGCAGACCTTGGCGTGCACGTAGACCGGGGTCCCCGCGTGGTTCTCGGGGCCGTAGATCGCCACTCGGCCGGGCGCGGCATCCCTCATGTTCTGGATCGCTCGGGCACGCCCGAGCATCTGTGGCGCGCGCGCCAGGAAGCTGGCCTGATCGGTGAACAGGGGAAGCACGGCCATGACGTGCAGGTCGGGGTTGGTGCGCAGCGCGTCGGTGAGGACCTCGCCGACCTCGTGACCCCAGAGGTACTGGTCCTCGATGTAGATCAGGTTGCGGGCGCGGGCGATCGCTTTGCTGTAGCCACGCGCCACGCTGCGTTCCCCGCCCCGCGCGAAGGGGTAGTCCCGGCCGTGGCGCAGGTTGGGGTAGGTGCGCAGGAGCTGGACCGTGTGGGTCGCCCCCTCGGGCGAGGGTGGCGGCGGGGCCTGCTCGCCCAGCGGATCGGGGTTCGTGTCCAATCCCCGCAGCCTGTCCTGCAGTCGATGGATCGGACGTCGCGACAAGGGCGTGGGATCGAGCCACCGCTCCCGAAAGACCGTCTCGGCGTCGTACACCGCCGGGCCGGTGATGGCGGCCTGCACGTCGTGCCACGCCGGGGTGTCGCCGTACTCCGGGGCCATGCTCAGGGCCTGTGGATCGCCGAGGTGGCGAGCGTCGTCGCGCCGCGAGTGGCACAGGTCGATGCCACCGATGTAGGCGATGTCGCGCTCGGGCCGGCCGCGGTACCGGATCACCACGAGCTTCTGGTGGTGCGATCCCCCGGTGCGCACGCGCATGTCGAGCAGGGCCTCGGCCCCGCGAGACTGCAGCTGCTTGCCCAGGAGCCGGTTCTGCTCGGCATTGAAGTTGAACAGCTCGGTGTGCGAGCGCCAGATCAGTCCGCGCACGTCCACACCGCGCTCGTCCGCCGACCCCAGCACCTCGACCACCTCGCTGCCGGGTTCGTCGGTCAGTCGCTGATCGGCGTCTCCCTGCCAGTCAGTGAAGTAGACGAGATCGCCCTCCCTCGTCTCGAGGAGACGCTCGTGCAGCTCGGCGAAGTAGGTCGCTCCGTGGATGAGGGGCCGCACCACGTTGCCGGTCGACCAGGCGACGTCGCCCTCGTGACGGTCGTCGAGGACCGTCTGTGCGTTGCCGCGCTCCGATTGCGTCAGCAGCCAGTCGGTGTGGCTCATCAGATGCCTCACTGTTCTCTTGCAGCTACGTAGTGGGCTCCACGGCGCTGACCAACAAGTCGCAGGTCACCGCGTTCGACCAGTCGTTTGAGGACCACGCGGGCCTGGGTCGGACTGAGCCGACACAGCTCCGCAGCCTTTCTGCGCGTGATGGTCTCGAAGCGGTCAACATACGCCAGGATCATGTGTTCCTGCTGAATTGGATCGGTGTCTATGACTCGCACGTAGTCACTCGATCGCGCCAAGCGGTAGAAGGCGGCCGCAAGATGGTGTCGCTTGTTCCGGCCCGATCCTCGAGGCTCCAACAGGCCAGCCTCGGCGAGGCGGGCCAGGTGTGCCCTGACCACCCCTTCTGGGAGTCGGAGGGTATCGACGAGGTCACCCACGGATTGTGGTCCCAGCGCCTTGAGCTCATAGAGGATGCGCAACTGGCCCAGGACGAGCACGTCCTGAGTGTCTTCCTCATAGTCGAGAACGAATCGGACCAGGTCCAGATCCGCGTCCGCAGTGGGGACCACCACGATGACCATCCGGTCGTTCGACGTGCTGTAGTCAGGTTCTCCTCGGCCAGCGCGCAGCTGGGACTGGAATATCTCCGCGATTCCGCGGCCAGCTCGGTCGACGATGCCGGCCCTCTTGAACGCTTCGGACAGGATCACGCTTCGCGGTCGTGAGTCATCCAGCAGATTGTCGAGGGTGATGCCGGGAGGGAATCCGCCGGGGCTCGCGACCCGAAATGTCTCTGATCCCAGTTGAACCTGCACCGGCCCGCGCTCTGAGTAGTCGCGATGGACCAAGGCGTTGGCAATCGACTCGCGAAGGGTGACGGCCGGAACTCTCGGAACACCTACACGATGAAGTCCGACAACGACCTCTTGCTCGGGGTTGCGAGTACTCACCCGCTCGTACAGCGCCTCTGCCGTCGCGAACAAGGGTGCCCGGATGACCTCGTTGGCCGTGATTCGACCTCGATCAAGCACCTGGAAGGTCGCTTCGGCAGTCGGCACGAATCGATCGAGTGCGGCCGGCGTACCGAACAGCAGGACGGCGCCCAGCGTCAGTTGCCCAGCGAGCTCCGGCCGAATCAGACGCAGCGCTCGCAGGATCTCCAGGTCACTGGAATCGGCAAGACCACGATCGCCCTTCCCGCTCGCGCACATGCGCCGGAACCTGTTGAACTCGTCCGGATCGAGGTCATCGACCGTCGCCCCTCGCGCCAGCGTGCCCGCGTAGTCCCGCCCATCTGCGGCCAACCCGATCGACAACATCTCGTGCAGCGGAAAGGCCACGCACTCGGGCCTTCCGTCAACCCGCGTGGAGCGGCGCACATACTTTCCACTCTTCGTTCCTACGGGCATGGCGACATCCGGAACGTCGATGACCACCACGGCGTGCTCGTCGAGCTCGGCGATCTCCGCAGCGACGGCCACCGCCGGCTCCGTCTTGTTAAGCACCATCGCCGCCAGACGGTGCGGATCGGTCGACGTGGCGTGACGTGGTGCAACACCCGTCACCTGACCGTCGTCCTCCACTCCAAGCAGGAGCAGACCACCAGATCCGTTCGCTAGACAAATGACAGCCTCGACGATGTCCTCATCACTGAGGTCGTTCGCACGCGCAGCCCGTTTGAACTCAACTGTGAAGGTCTCGCCATCAGCGATGATCGTGGCCAGTTCGTCAGCGTTCACGGACTCCATAGTTATGCATAGTTATGATTTCCGCAATCAAGCACCGAGTAGAGATCATAACTATGCATAACTATGGGGTGCCGGGGTCCACGTCGTAGACCTTCATGACCTCATCGCCATAGTCGTTGATGACCTTCACCGCAACCTTGCCCCGGGCCGGACGGTCAAAGGGACGCGAGGTGGTCGCGTAGAGCGTCTCCCAGGCTTCGGCATCGATGTCCGCCTTGAGCGCTGTCTTGAGCCTCTTGTACGGATCATTGCCGCCGGTGAAGTAGCAGTGGCGGACGAAGAAGGACTCCTCGTCATAGTCGGTGTCGACCATCCACAGAGCGATGCGGTCGGTGCCGTCACTTCGCACAGCGCCTGCGGTGGGGTCGTAGACGTCGACTCCGTGCAGCTCGATCACCAACTGGTCCCCCTCCGGCCGCACCTCTATGTCGGGCTCGCCGAACACGGTGAACAGGTTGCCCGCGCCGGTCTTCTTCAGGTCGTTGCCCATCAAGAGGTCGACGTTCATGCGCACAAACAGGACGGGGAGCCGACCCACCAGGCGCTCGCCCTCCACGGCCGCGAAGCCAGGTTCGAGGTCGATGCCATCGACCTCCTTGACCTCGGTGGCCTGAGCGTCGAAGGAGAAGCCCAGCACGCAGAGCAAGTCGATCTCGTTGTCGCGGATCGCCTCCTTGGCTGCACCCTTGATGAAGTCGGGACTGACGGTGCCATATTGCGGACCTAACGCGACGGCGACCCGCGACGGCGCGGCATGGCTGGCTTCGGAGTGCACGCGCTCCCCGACGACCTGGATGTAGGCGCCCGCATACGGCTCGAGGCTCGCGAACTCGATGCGCTCGCCCTTGGCGCCGTTCTGGATGCCCGCCGCCGAGAGGTTGTCGAGGATGGACTGCTCGAAGTTCGGCCCGTCAGCCGCAGCCTCGGACTCCTGCCGCGACTCAGCGCTCGTGGCCTCATCGATGCCACCGATGGCACGGTGCGGCGAGAGGCTCTCGACGGTGAACGGACCCGCGACCCGCACGGTCTTCTTGTCCTCGTAGGGCTTGTCGTACAGCTTCTCGAAGTCTGCGTGACGCTTGATAGCCGCGTCGATCTCGACGCGTGACATGCCCTCGACGATGTCGGGGTTGTTGGCGATCGACTTGAGCGTGATGTGCTTCACCCGCTCGTAGACGAACCCGTGCCGGATGTCGTTGGTGACTGACGCGTGCGGCAGCGGCGTCGTCGACAGCGAGTTCTCCTTCGCCCGGCCCGCCTCGGAGTCAGCCAGCAGGTAGTACGAGAACTTCGATCCCATCAATCGCTGGCGAGCAAGAGCGAGCGCGACCCGGGACGTGTCGATCGTGATCCACCGGCGCCCCCACTGCTCGGCGACGTAGGCGCTGGTGCCGGAGCCGCAGGTCGGGTCGAGGACGAGGTCCCCCGGGTCGGTGCACATGAGCATGCACCGCTCAACGATCTTGCTGTTGGTTTGCACGACGTAAACCTTGTCCATCGCACTTCCGCTTTGCGTGTCAGACCAAATGTTGCCGAGAGGCAGAGCCGCAAAGTCATCGAGATACCTCACGTAGGAGATTCCTGCCCCGACCTCGCGCACGCGGCCGGCCACCACAAGGCGATTCATTCCGTCCCGATGCGTCGACCATTCGCGAGTGCCGGGAAGATAGTCGCGCCCGCCCACCGTGACTGGGAAATGTCCGGACCGAGACTGTCGCACTCTGGCGCTAGTCAATGTCTGAAAGCGAAACAACCGCGCGCCGACTGGCAGGAGTGAAGGGTCCTGTTTCTCCGAGCGTGTCAGCCTTCTAGTCGGACCGTCGGGCAGTTCAAGGGACTGATACGCCTCTGCTGACCCGGTTTCATGCGACTTCGGCATGAAGGCAGCGCGATACTTGAGATTCGACGCGTCCTTGGCAAACCAAACAACGTAGTCAGCGGTCGAGGGAAGGAACTCCGACGTTGCACCAGTCGTCTTCTTCACAGTTATCAGAGCGACAAAGTTCTCGCTGCCGAAGATCTCATCAAGAAGGGATCTCACCAAATGGAGGTTCTCGTCCCCAATCTGGACGAAACACGATCCCGATTTGGTGAGCAAGTCGCGCGCCACGAGCAGCCGGTCGCGCAGGTATGACAAGTAGGAGTGGATGCCGATCTCCCACGTGTCGCGGAAGGCCTTGATCTGCTCGGCCTCCCGCGCGGCATCCTCGAGCTTTCCGTCGTTCACGTTTCGATTTCGGGCTGACGCCTGCCAGTTGGAGCCGAACTTGATCCCGTACGGCGGGTCGATGTAGATCATCTGCACCTGCCCACGCAGCTGCTCACGCTCGGCGAGCGAGGCCATCACCTGCAGGGAGTCGCCCAGCACCATGCGGTTCGACCAGTTCGACTCGTGGCGGTAGAAGTCGACCGCGTCGAGGTCATCGAGCCCGTCGAACGAGTCGAAGAGGGTCAGCTCAGGTTCTGGCTCACCGGCGGCAGCAGTCCTGCGCAGGTTCTCGACCAGGACCCGGGGGTCGATTTTCTCCTGGATGTAGATCGGCGGCGCCTCGACGTCGAGATCGTCAGCGTCCTTGCCCCGCCACAGGAGCTCGGGGGTGGGCAGCCGGCGCTCCATCCGGACGCGGCGCGCCGCCGTGAGCTCGGGGTCGACGAGATCCTGCGCGTCGGCGGTGGGGATGTTGGCACGCTTCGCCGCGTGCGTGGTCGCCTCGACCGGAGTCGGACCGGTGTTCTTGTTACGCGCCACGACGCGCCTCCCTCGGGCTCAAGTCCTGCAGATCGGTGTCGCCGATGACATCGCCATCGGCGTAGTGCGAGTCGATGGCCGCCTGGATCTGCTGACGGAGGTCGATCATGGTGGTGATCTCCACGTAGCCCCATCGGCCGAAACCGCCGTCGTTGTTGACTGCGGGGCACCACCGGTTCAGAGCGGTGTCGGCCTTCTCGCGGGTCGACCCGGGGCTCTTCTGCCCGCCGGAGACCTCGATGATCAAGAAGCGCTGCACATCGCCCTCGCGGTGGGTGAGGCGCACCAGGAAGTCCGGCAGATAGGCGTGGTTCACACCCTTGTGGACATACGGGATGGCGAAGCCGAGCCGGTCGTTCTTGGCGTACGCGGCGACATCGCGCCGGTTGAGCTCCAGCTCGGCCGCCATCAGCTGTTCCCAGGTGTTGCCGTCGCGGCCGTCGAGCACCACGTGCGACACCTGCGAGCGCATCGTCTCGACAGTGGCCTTACGGGTCAAGAAGTTGACGCTGTCGGTGCTGCGCTGCGGTTCGCCGCGACGCAGCAGGGGCATGACCAGGGGGCTGCGATTGCTGTCCAGCGAGGCGATGGCGTGGTACAGCCGCTCGGAAGCCTGCGCTCGCGCCTCGGCCAGCAGGAGGCGGCCAACCCCGTACCCCTCCTCGATATGGACGCACTCGGCGAGCCACTGTCGCGTGACCGTGAGCAGCCGCGGAAACAGCCACGGGCGCCGCTCCTCGTCGCCGGGCGCGAAGTAGGTCTTGAGCAGCTGGTTGGCGATCTCGAAAGCCACCCGTTGCGGCCTCGCGTCGGAAAGGTCCTGCTCGACCCGCTCGCCCTCGCCCGCGATGGGCTCGAGCTGCGTCCAGCGCGGCACGCTGTCCTGCCCAATCGTCAGCCGCGACTCCGGGCCCGGATCGAACACCAGCGGTGCATCCTGCACCTCGGTGCGATACCCGTCCACCACCGGGAACTCGATCCGGAACTGCTCGCGCCCCGCCAGAGAAGTGACCTCGACCGGCGGCACGGAAGGCACAGCCGGCCCGACGTCGTGCTCCGACGGAATGAAGGCGAACGGGATGCCGTAGACGTTGGCGTACTCGGGGGCGAACCGACCGTCGTCACCCAGAGCGTAGGAGCGGCGCCGCAGCCCGCGGCCCACCACCTGCTCGCAGAGCAGCTGCGAACGGAAGGCGCGGATCCCGAGGATGTGGGTGACTGTGTTGGCATCCCAGCCCTCGGTGAGCATCGCGACGCTGACGACACATCGCACCTGCTCTCCCAGCTTGCCTCGCTTGCCCACCGTGTTGAGCACCTCGCGCAGGAGGTCCGCGTCGGTCAGCTTGTCGGTGTCGGCACCGGGGTTGCGGCGACGGTACTCACTCTTGTATGTCTCGATCTCAGCTGCGGCCATCGCCTTGAAGTCGCCCTTGAGCGGCTCACCTGACTCCAGCTGCACGGAATCGACCAGGATCGTGGTGAGGCCGGAGTCGTTCGCGAACAGCACGAAGTTCGCCTCGACCCACTCCTTCACCAGTCGAGAGACCGAGGTGTTGGGACACACCACGATGAACACCGGTGGCGGCTCATCGAGGGTTCGCAGTCGCTCGTCCCACTCGCGATAGGACTGCTCGTAGTTGGCGTAGAGACTGCGAATCGCCCCCTCGAGCCTGGCCGGCATGACCCAGTCCTTCAGCTCGGTGTCCCTGAGCTTGTTCTTGCCCAGATCACTACCCACCGACTCCCACAGGTCGCGGTAGGCCACCTCGTCGCCGGCTGCGTCGTCGTCGACCGGCAATCGCGGCACCTTGACGATGCCGGACTCGATGGCATCCATGAGCGAGAAGTCACTGACGGTCCAAGGAAAGATGAAGCCCTCGCTGTACCCGCTGCCCTTCAAGAAGTACGGAGTCGCCGACAGGTCCCACACCGCCTTGACGTTCACGTCGGGGTGGCGACGCAGCGCCTGCAGCCCTTTGAACCAGACGCGGGCGTCCTCGTTGGCCTGCTTGGCCTCGTTCTTATCCTCCGTCGACAGCTTCAGCGCCTTGGCCTCGGTCGACTCGATCGGGCGATCGCGATAGCAGTGGTGCGCCTCGTCGTTGAGCACCATCAACGGTCCCTTGCCGCGTCCGACGTCACGCAGCACCCTCTCGACCACCAGGTCGTCCGTTTCCAGAAACGGGTTGTCGGATCGGTCGGCCAACAGCAGTCGTCGCGTGGCGGTCGCCACGCCCTTGACGTCCTTGGACTCTCTGGGCAGGAACGCGTGATAGTTCACGATCGCCAGTTGGGCCTGCCCGAGCGGCTCGACCAACTCGGGAGGAATCAGGTCGCGCTCGGCGTAGTAGTTGCCGGGGGAACCGGGCACCAGGACCCGCAGACGGTCGCGGATCGTCACTCCGGGAGCCACGACGAGGAATCGCCTGACGAACCGTGCATCCCTGGGGGCTGCCACGCGATTCAGCGTCTGCCAAGCGATGAGCATGGCCATGACGACGGTCTTGCCCGTGCCGGTCGCCATCTTGAGCGCCATCCTCGGAAGGGCGTCGTTGTACTGGACGTTGTAGGTCTCGACCTGCTTGCGGAAGTCGTGGAACACGCCCTCGCGACCGGCGACCTCGTGCAGGTAGATCGCCGTCTCCACAGCCTCTCGCTGGCAGAACAACACCCGGTTCTCCCGGTACTCGTCAGCCCAGAACAGCATCAGTTTGCGGGAGGTAGGTGTGGCTCGGGGGTAGTTGTTCGATCGCCAGAGGTCGACCTCGCGGCGAATCGCGTTGATCAAGGTGTTCGTCTCGCGCCGCTCGACCATTCCCTCGAACTCGAGCATGTCCTGCACCGAGCCGTCACCGCCCTTGATCGAGCCCGCGACCGGAACGAATGACTCGCTGGGACGACGGCCGGCGAGCGTCTGACCGGTCGGTCCCTTGGGGCCCATCTCGAAGTGCTGGGACGGGATGTCGTAGGGGCCATTGAGGATGGGGTTGGCGAGGTCAGACCGTTCGGACACGTTCCCCCCATCGCATTTCAACTTTTATGTTGAAGACTTCCGTGATGTTAGCCGGTGGGGTGTTCACGTGCCCACCGTTCAGCCTGAAGATGTCGCGAGACGTCTCGGCGAACACATGCAGCAATGGCGTCACGAGAACTCGTTGACACTCGAGGCAGCCGGACAGCGCATCGGCGTCGACCTCCAGCAGTGGCACCGGTGGGAACGCGCTTACACCGAAGGAAGCAACCCCACGCTCAAGTCACTGATGCGAATCGCAGACGCGATGGAGACCGAGCTGCCCACGTTGCTCGCCGATCTTTACTGGCCGAGCGTGGATTGATCAACACTGCGACCGCAGTCCGGAAGGGACTGTCAGTGGTGGCGATTAGGTTGTTCCTATGGACATCGACCTTGAGCCCGCGACCGGTCTTCTGACCGAGTTGTCGGCTGCTCGGGCGCGATCCGAGGCACGGGAGACAGATGCCATGGTGAGGTACCGCGATGCCGAACTGACCCGCATCGCCGGGTTGGAGCGGCCGATCCAGCGCCAGCTCGAGAAGGCAGCCATTAGTCTCGACATCGCGGCCGCCACCGGCATGAGTGAAGCGCGGGTGCAGGGGCGGCTCGCGATGGCTGACCGGATGCGTGACGACGCCCCCTGCACGTGGTTGGCATTTCGCGACGGCCGCATCGATCTCGAACGTGTCCGCGAGATCTCCCGAACGGTCGACATCCTGCAGCGACCCGAATCACATCTGCGTCTCGACCAGCGCGTCGTCGCCTACGCCGAGTCGCACACCCCAGCCGAGCTGCGCCGCTGGTTGCGCCAGTTCGTCGACCGGGTCGAGACCGACCTGGCGCTCGAACGCGCCGAACGGGCCCGTGCGGATCGTCGGGTCGATGTGCGCCACGGCGAAGACGGCATGGCCACCCTGCTCGCGTCATTGACATCGCCACAGGCTGCAGCCGCCATGAAACGACTCGCCGTCGAGGCCAAGGCCATGGGCGCGGACGATCCGCGCACGCTGGCGCAACGCCAGGCCGACCTCCTCGCCTCCTGGCTGACCAACAACGAAGCCGGCGAGACCTCCATCCACGCCCACATTGCGGTCAAGCTCTCGGCCGAGACCTTCACCGGAGCCAAGGACGGGTTCGCCGAAGCCGCCGACGGGTCCTGGTCGTGCCCCGCCTCCTGGATCTTGAACCCCGACCTGGTCGCGAACCCCGTGTGGCACCGGCTGATCGTCGATCCGGTCACCGACGACGTCCTCGCCCACCAATATCTCGGCCGACTCGCCCCAGAAACACTCAAGCTCGCCCTACTTTTCCGCGACGGCGTGTGCCAGGCACCCGGATGCCTCGTCCCGGCCGATCGATGTGATGGCGATCATCGACAACCTTGGCCCGACGGACCAACCTCGGGCACCAACATGTGGCCACTGTGCCGGCGCCACCACATCCTCAAAGGACACCGCATCATCCAGTGGATCCTGCCCTCCGGACACACCGTCGACGCCGAACCCACACACCGACGAACACCCGAATCACCACCATCAGCGAAGGAACACCGACTCGCCCACCTCCTCGCCCATCGCTGACCGACCCGCAACGCAGAAGAACCCGGTGAGCAGAAGCTCACCGGGTCCATCTCGTCGATCAGATCACTGCAGGCTGAAGCACGGCTCGCTGAAGTCGTACGCCTCGGCGGTCGGTCCGGCCGTCAGATCCTGGTCGATGGAGACGCCGCTGGGGGCATCCGGGTCGACCGTGCTGATGACGCTGGCGCGGTAGGCAACCTCGGACGGTTCACCGATCGTGGCGCCGGCCTCCGGGGGCAGCATGCCCTCGTAGTCGACCTCCTCGAGATTTCCGGCCGCCTCGACCACGCTCTCGCGGGTGATGCCGCCCTCGGACTCCGCCGCCTGCTGCAGTGCAGCCAGCATGGGGTAGGCCCAGACCCACCCGGAGGTGTAGCCGTCGTTGGGCGTCACATCGCCGAGCGCGTCACGCATGGCCTGGTGACCGGGGGTGTCGGTACCGAACGGACCCCACGGTCCGGCCTGCGCGTAGAGCGCCTCCAGGGCCGGCGCGGCCGCGGACTGCAGCAGCGCCGGGTTCCAGGTCGGGCTGGACCCGACGACCGCGCCGGTGAAGCCCTGCTGGGCCAGACCGCCGACGATGGTGGCCATCTCGGCCGGGCCCGTCGAGACGACGACCAGATCGGGCTCCTCGCGCAGGATCTCGCCGATCGCGCCAGCCTGGTTGTCCTGGCCCGTGGGAGTCTCGATCTTGGCGAACTCCAGGTCGTTGGCCTCAGCCGCAGCCTCGACACCTGCGCCGGCGTCTCCGCCGTAGTCGCCGGGGTAGCCGACCGCCACGACCTTCTCCGAGACGTCGCGGTTCGCAACGGCCCAGTCGACGCCGTTCATGGCCTCGAAGCAGTAGTTGGCTCCACTCTCGAGGATCTGGTCCTCGAACTCCCACGCCGAGTTCCAGGAGGCGGGAACGCCGATGACGTTGTCGGCCTTCATGTCCTCGAGGATCGTCAGGGTCTGGGTCGAGCCCAGGGTCTGACCGAGCGCGAGGACGTCCTCGCGCATCGCCTGGTACTCCCTGTTGTGCAGCTCGGGGTTGTACTCGGCGTCAGCGATGTTCTCGGAGATGTTGACGTCGTAGCCGCCGACGCCGCCCTCTTCGTTGACCTTCTGCCAGAACGCCTTGTGAGCATCGGTGATCGGGACGGCCAGAGGCGCGAAGGGACCGACCGTGAGGTCGGAGATCTCGCCGAGGTAGATGCAGCCGTTGTCCTCGTTGACTGCATCGGGGCAGGCTTCGGGGCTCACGCCGGGGCTGGCTCCGTCGGCCGTGTCGCCGCCGTCGCTGCCGCGGCAGCCGGTCAGCACCAACGTCGCGACTGCGGCGCCGACGACTGCTCGGGTCGCGGTCGATCTCATGTTGATCACCATCTGAGTTTCCTTTCGGGTGGAGCACAGCTCGACGAGCCATACCGTCTTGGGGGTGGGTGGAGCGTCAATAGGAGAAGGGCCAGCCCTTCCAGTACAGGCGTATTCGATTCCAGATCCCGAACAACCCGCGTGGCTCGAAGATGAGGAACACGACGATCAGCGAGCCGTAGAGGATCGCCTCGAGCTGGAACACCGAGATCAGTCCGCCGCCGCCCGCGCTGGAGATGCCGGGGATGATGCCCGCGATCTCACCGGAGATGCGGCCCAGGCTCGTGATGAAGATGGCGCCCATGATGGAGCCGGAGATCGTGGCGACGCCGCCGATCAGGATCATCGCCAGGTACTGGATCGACAGCAGCAGACCGAAGGTCGTGGGTTCGAAGACACCGACCACCGCGTAGTACAGGGCTCCCGTGACACCGGCGAAGAACGAGCTCATCGCGAACGCCATGATCTTGTACTTGGTCAGGTCGACGCCGACCACGGCTGCAGCCACGTCGCGGTCGCGGACGGCCGAGAAAGCACGCCCCACGCCGGATCGGGCGATGTTGCGACCCAGCACGGCGAAGAAGATCAAGAACACCAGGGCCAGCAGGAACTGACGCTGCTCGCGACCGATCTCCAGCCCCAGGATCATCCCGCTGGTGTTGAAGTCGATGCCGAAGACGACGAGATCGGGCCCACGGCGACCGATTCCGGGACCACCGGTCAGCGACCGGGCCTCCCGGAACACGTGATCACCGAGGAACACCAGGCCCAGCGTGACGATCGCGAGGTACAACCCGCGCAGTCGGACCGCGATCGGGCCGACCAGCAGACCGGCGATCGCCGCGACCACGCCGGCGGCCGGCAACCAGACGTAGATCGGGAGTCCGTATCCCACCAGGGTGCTGTCGGTGTCGCCACCCAGGATCGCGCCGGTGTAGGCGCCCAGGCCGATGAAGAACGCGTGCCCCAGCGAGACCTGTCCGGCATAACCGGTGACCAGGTTGAGGCCGATCGCGCCGACGGCCGAGATCATGCCCAGCGTGAGGATCAGCAGAAGATCGTCGGTCAGCAGGAACGGCAGTCCGAACGAGACCAGGACGATCAGCACCACCGACCGGCGCTTGGCCGGCGAGTTCAGCATCGACAGGTCCTGGGCATAGGCGGTGCGCGCCAGCGGACGGCCCCGCAGTGCTTTGGACTTCTGGGCCTTGGACTTCTGGGGAGTCGTGGTGCTCATACCCGCTCCACCTCCTTGGTGCCGAACAGTCCGTAGGGTTTGACCAGCAGCACCAGGAGCATCAACGCATAGGGCGCCACCAGGGCGAAGTTGGCGCCGAGGAACTCGGCGTACTGCGGTTGGTAGATGGCGGTGAGGGCTTCGGTGATGCCGACCAGCAGTCCACCGATCACGGCGCCGGGCAGCGAGTCGAGACCGCCGATGATGATCGCCGGCAACGCCTTGAGCGCGATGATCCAGCTGGCCTGGTCCATGCCGGCCGTGTCCGAGGCGACGAAGGTGCCCGCGATGGCCGCGAGGCCGCCAGCGATGGCCCAGGCGAGGGCGAAGATCGCCCCGACCCGGATGCCTTGGGCCAGTGCCGTCTCCTGATCGAGCGCCGTCGCACGCATGGCCAGGCCGGTGCGCGAGAAGCGGAAGAACAAGATCAGGGCCGTGACGGTGACCGCGGTGACCGCGATCAGCCCGAGCGTCTGGTGCGAGATGGAGACTCCGCCCAGCTCGTAGCGTTCGTTCCCGTCGGGATAACGCACGATCTTGGCCTGCACACCGATGTAGCGGTTGGCGAAGATGCGCAGCACGATGTCCACGCCGATCGTGATGATCGCCAGGGTGAACACCGGCTTGCCGATCATCGGCCGCAGAGCGAGTCGCTCCACGATCATGCCGATCAGCGCGCCGCCGAGGATGCCGACCGCCATGCCGGCGAAGAACGGGAGGCCGAGCTCGCTGGTGGCGTGATAGGTCACGAGCCCACCGACGACCATCAGCGCCGGCTGGGCGAAGCTGATGACCCGTGTGGCCTTGTAGATCATCACGTAGCCGAGGGCGAGAAGGGCATAGATCGAGCCCTGGCCGAAGCCGTTGACCAGGGCCTGCAAGAAGTCGGTCATGCGCGCTCTCCTGCGTACATGCCCTCGATGATCGACTCGAACTGGCCGGTCACCGCAGAGCGTCGGACCTTCTGGGTGGCTGTGAGGTGGCCGGCGTCCTCGTCGAGCTCCTCCGGCAGGAGACTGAATCGCTTGATCGTCTCGACGGCGGCGAACGAGGTGTTCACCTGGTCGACGACTCCCTGGACCAGGTCGATGACCTCGGGCTTGCTGGACAGGTCCGAGTAGGTGGTGAACGAGAGCTTCTTCTTCTGCGCCCAGTTGCCGACCGTGTCGAGCTCGATGCCGATGAGAGCGGTGAGGTACTTGCGCCGATCGCCGATGACGATGGCCTCCTTGATGTAGGGCGACGCCTTCAGGGCGTTCTCGATCTCGCTCGGCGCGATGTTCTTGCCGCCGGCGGTGATGATGATGTCCTTGATGCGATCGGTGATCTTGACGTGCGTGCCCTCGACCCACTCGCCGACGTCGCCGGTGTGCAACCAGCCGTCCGCGTCGATGGTCGACGCGGTGGCCTCGGGGTTGTTCCAGTAACCGACGAAGGTGCCCTCGTGCCGCGTGAGGATCTCGCCGGTCGCCTCGTCGATGCGCAACTCGATGCCGACCTGCGGCTCACCGACCGTGCCGAGCTTGACGCGACCACGACGGTTGGAGGTGGCGATGGCGCTGTTCTCGGTCATGCCGTAGACCTCGTGCATCGGCAGGCCGATGCCCATGAAGAACTCCAGCACCTCCGGAGAGATGGGGGCCGCGCCCGAGGCGGCGTACCTGACCCGCGACAGTCCGAGCCGTTCGCGCAGGGCCCGGTACAAGAACACCCAGCCGACGCCGTAGACGAGGCGAGTGGCGAGGGTGTGCTTGCCGTCGTTGGCCACGAGGGTGCGGCCGATCCAGCGTGAGACCTTCATCCACAGGGCGAAGTTGGCCCGCTTGATGCGCGAGGCGCCGCTCATGCGGATCTGCACGCCGGCGACCATCTTCTCCCAGATGCGCGGCACGCCGAACAGCAGCGTGGGCTGGATCTCGCGCAACGCCTGGGGCACCGTGTCGATCGACTCGGCGAAGTTGACCTGCACGCTGCTGGCCGCGCTGGTCCAGACGGTGAAGAGGCGTTCGGCCACGTGACACAGCGGGAGGTAGGAGACCGCGAGGTCCTTGTGGGTCGGCACCGGATCGATGAATGCGTCGTCGCTGAGACGTTCGATCACGAAGGCCACGTTTCCGGTGGAGAGCATCGCCCCCTTGGGCGGACCGGTGGTTCCCGACGTGTACACGAGCGTGGCGAGGTCGGACGCCTCGGCCGCATCGACCAGCTGGTCGACCGCACCGGGGTGCTCCGCGGCATGGACGCTCGCGCCGGCCAGGAAGTCGTCGAACGACATCAGACGGGCGTCGGTGTAGAAGCCCGCGATGCCACGCGGATCGAGGTAGACGATGTGTCGCAGGTCGGGGCACTGGTCGGCGATCTCCAGTGCCTTGTCGACCTGCTCCTGGTCCTCGGCGAACAGCACGCACGAACCGGAGTCGCGCAGCACGTGCAGGACCTCCGGCGAGGGGTTGGTGGGGTACAGCCCCACCGTCGCGGCGCGGATCGCCGTGATGCCGACGTCGCAGTACAGCCACTCGGGCCGGTTCTCGCTGTGCACGGCGACCCGGTCACCCGGGACGACGCCGAGCGCCAGCAAGCCGTGGCCGACCAGGTCGGCGTTCTCCCAGTACGAGCGCCAGGTGATCTCGCGCCACAGGCCGAGCAGCTTCTCGCGCATCGCCACCCGTGACGGAGTACCGGCCGCGCGTCCCCGCACCACCTGGGCCAGGGTCTCGCGGCGGTTGGTCGTGCTCATGAAGCCTCCTCGTCCTGCGCGGTTCCCAGATAGGCCCTGATGACCTCAGGATGGTTCTGCACGACGTCCGGTGTGCCGGTCACGAGGGGCAGGCCGAAGTCCAGCGCCATGACGCGGTCGGCGATGTCCATGACCAGGCCCATGTCGTGCTCGACGAGGATCATGGCGATGCCGAGCTCACGCTTGATGTCGAGGATGAACCGCGCCATGTCCTCGGTCTCCTCGCCGTTCATGCCGGCGACCGGCTCGTCGAGCAGCAGCACCTTCGGCTCCATGGCCAGCGCTCGGCCGAGCTCGATGCGCTTCTGGATGCCGTACGGCAGCAGTCCCACGGGCAGGGTGCGGTAGGCCGCGATCTCGAGGAAGTCGATGATCTCCTCGACCCGCTCGCGATTCTTGATCTCGGCAGCCTTCGCGCGACCGAGCCAGGCGACTGCCGACGGCCAGCCGTAGCCGAGGTGGTGGTGGCGCCCGAGCATGAGGTTGTCGACGATGTCGAGGTTCTCGAACAGCTCGATGTTCTGGAACGTGCGCGCCATGCCCAGGTGGGCGATGCGATGGGGCTTGAGCTTGCCGAGGGTCTGGCCGTCGAACTCCACCGACCCCACCTGGGGGCTGTAGACCCCCGACAGCACGTTGAAGATCGAGGTCTTGCCGGCGCCGTTGGGGCCGATGATCGCGAACAGCTCGTCGGGCATGACCTCGAAGCTGACCCCGCTGAGGGCCGTGACGCCCGCGAAGCGCAGCTCGATGTCCTTGACCGAGACGACGGGAGACGCACTCATGACAGCCACCGCTTCCTGCGCTTGTAGTGCTTCAGGTTGCTGTAGGACGTCGCACCATCTCCGCGGCCGAGGTAGAAGTCGCGGATGTCGTCGTCGTCCAGCATCTCGGCGGCCGGCTTGTCCATCACGATCTTGCCGTTCTCCATGACGTAGCCGCGCTCGGCGATCGACAGCGCCATGGTCGCGTTCTGCTCGACCAGCAGCACCGTGGTGCCGCGCTGGTTGATCTGGACGACGATGTCGCGGATCTGCTGCACGATGCGGGGCGCGAGGCCGAGGCTGGGCTCGTCGAGCAGCAGGAACGAGGGCCGGGCGACCAGGGCGCGGCCCATCGCGAGCATCTGCTGCTCCCCGCCGGACAGGTAGCCGGCCGTGCTTCGCTTGCGATCCGCCAGGATCGGGAACAGGTCGTAGACCTCGTTGATCGCCTCGGTGCGCCCCTTGGCGCGGGTGTGGCCACCGACGCGCAGGTTCTCCTCGACGGTGAACTCGGTGAAGACCCGGCGCCCCTCGAGCACCTGCGACATCCCGGCCGCCACGATGGCGGGGGCCTTGCGCCGGTGGATGGGCTTGCCGTCGAGGTGGATCTCGCCCTTGGTGATCTGTCCGTCATGCGTCTCCAGGAGACCGCTGAGGGCGCGCAGCAAGGTGGTCTTGCCAGCGCCGTTGGCTCCGAGGAGGGCGACGATGGAGCCGGTGGGAACGTCCAGACTCACGCCCTTGAGGACCTGGATCACGTCGTTGTAGACGACCTCCAGATTCTTCACCTGCAGCATGGGCGGCCTTGGGTTGTCGTGCTCGGTGTGATGCGCATCTCAGGAAGTATGCACGAGGTGTGCGGGTTTGTCCGTGGCGTGCGCATAATTGACACCGAACAGAAACCAGACGCAGGGGGTGGACCGTGGAATCGCAGCCCAACACTGACGGACGCATCGCCCGAGGCGAGCGGACGCGGGCGGCCATCATCGCTGCGCACGCGGCTCTGCTCCGCGACGGCGAGCTGCAGCCGACGGCCGCGAAGGTGGCCCAGCGCGCGGGAGTCTCGGTCCGCACGATCTGGACCAACTTCAAGGATCGAGAGGAGCTGATGACCCACTCGACCAACTTCTGGCTGGCCGAGGACGACGAGCTGTGGAAGCCGATCGACCCGGCGACGGACTTCGACGCCCGGCTCGCGACCTACGTGGCGCAGCGGGTGCGGCGCCTCGAGAACATCGCACCGGCCGCCCGGTCGGCAGCGCTGAGCGAGCCCTTCTCGCCCGCGCTGCGAGCGAGCCGCCGCAGCCACGTCGATCGCATGCGCGACCAGGTCGAGCTGGTCTTCGCGACCGAGCTGGCGCGCTGCGAGGAGAGCGCTCACGGGTGGCTCCTGCACGCCGTGGTCGTGGCCGCCTCCTGGCCCACCTGGACCCAGCTGCGCGACGACTACGGCCTCACCATCGAGGACTCCGCACAGGTCATGGAACGCACGATGCGGGTGCTGCTCGCGACCTGAGCCGCGGCACCACCCGCATCGGTTCTCAGCGAATCAGCGCTCTTCGTCACCGGCTATGAAGGCCTCGAGCTTGAGGCGACCGAGGTCGTCGGGGCGCTGCTCGGGCGGGCTCTTCATCAGGTAGGACGACGCGCTCAGCAGCGCGCCGCCGATGCCGCGGTCCTTGGCGATCTTGGCCGCCCGGATCGCGTCGATGATGATGCCGGCCGAGTTCGGGGAATCCCAGACCTCGAGCTTGTACTCCAGGTTGAGGGGCACATCGCCGAAGGCGCGACCCTCGAGCCGCACGTACGCCCACTTGCGGTCGTCGAGCCACTGCACGTAGTCGCTGGGTCCGATGTGCACGTTCTTGGCGCCCAGGTCGTGATCGATGTTGGAGGTGACGGCCTGCGTCTTGGAGATCTTCTTGGACTCCAGGCGATCGCGCTCGAGCATGTTCTTGAAGTCCATGTTGCCGCCGACGTTCAGCTGGTACGTGCGATCCAGGACGACACCGCGGTCCTGGAACAGCTTGGCCATGACGCGGTGGGTGATGGTCGCGCCGACCTGGCTCTTGATGTCGTCGCCGATGATCGGGACACCGGCGTCCTCGAACTTCTTGGCCCAGACCGGATCGGAGGCGATGAACACCGGCAGGGCGTTGACGAAGGCGACCCCCGCGTCGATCGCGCACTGCGCGTAGAACTTGTCGGCCTCCTCCGAACCCACGGGCAGGTAGGACACCAGCACGTCGGCCTCGGTGTCCTTCAGCGACTGCACGATGTCGACGGGCTCGGCGTCCGACTGCTCGATGGTCTCGAGGTAGTACTTGCCCAGTCCGTCGAGCGTGGGGCCGCGCTGCACCGTGATGCCGGTGGGCGGGACGTCGGCGATCTTGATGGTGTTGTTCTCGCTGGCCTGCGTGGCCTCCGCGAGGTCGAACCCGACCTTCTTGGCGTCGACGTCGAACGCGGCGACGAACTCGACGTCTCCGACGTGGTACTCGCCGAACGTGACGTGCATCAGCCCGGGCACGGTGCCGGACGGGTCAGAGTTGCGGTAGTACTCGACGCCCTGGATCAGGGACGTGGCGCAGTTGCCCACGCCCACGATGGCGACACGGATCGGCTTCTTGGCTGTCGAACCCATGGGTTCTCCTGTTCATTGGTCTTGGTTGGGATGGTCTGGTTCAGGGATCGTGCGCTCACGCTCGATCAGCTCGGTCAACCACGAGATCTCGTGCTCGACCGATTCGAGTCCGTGCCGCTGCAGCTCGAGGGTGTAGGCGTCGGCGCGCTCGCGACCGCGCTGCGCGGCCTGGCGCACCTGGTCGAGGCGCTCCTCGAGCCTGCTGCGCCGACCTTCCAGGATGCGCACCCGCGAGGCCTTGCTGGTGCGCGCGAAGAACGCGAACCGCACGCCGAAGGTGTCGTCGTCCCAGGCCGAGGGCCCGGACTCCTCGAGCATCGTGGCGAAGTGCTCCTTGCCCTCGGCGGTGAGCCGGTACACGATGCGGGCCCGGCGCGACCGCGCCTCGGGTCCCTGGGTCTCGTCGGCCACGATGTGGCCCGCGCGACCGAGCGCCTTGAGGCACGGGTAGAGCGTCCCGAAGGACAAGATCCGGCTCCAGCCCAGGAGGGCGTTGACCTGCTTGCGCACCTCGTACCCGTGCATGGGTGCGTCGTGCAGCAGTCCGAGGACCGCCACCTCCAGCGCCGCACCACGTCGAGTCATGAGATCCATTCCGGTCGGGAGCTTCGGTCCTGACAAAGTGATCACTTTGTCTGCATAGCGGGACGATACATCGAGGAGTTGCATCGCTGTCAATTGGCGTCTTCTCAGGTACGTTCGGCACACTTGACCGGTTCCGCCTCGCGGACGCATCCCGGCACGTCCCGATCGGCTCGAAGGAAACCTCTGTGGCAACTCAGACCAAGCGCAAGACGTCGCCCTCGCGGCGCAGCAAGGGCGGCGACTCCCGCCTGCGCAGCATCGGACGCGGCATCGGTGGCCATGGCCCCTGGTACACCCGCCTGTTGCGGTGGCTCGTGTTCCTGGCCGTGGCCGGCATCGTGGCCGGTGCCCTGCTGTTCTTCGTGCTGTACCGCGCCATCGCGATCCCCGATCCCAACGCGGACTTCCAGACGCAGACCACCAATGTGATGTACGCGGACGGCAAGACCGAGCTCGGCTCGTTCGCGACGCAGGACCGCGAGAACATCGACCTGTCCGAGATGCCTGCCTCCATTCAGGCCGCCGCGATCGCAGCGGAGGACCGCTCGTTCGCGACCAACAGCGGCATCGACTTCAAGGGGATCGTGCGCGCCCTGCGCGACAACACCACGAGCGGCGAGATCCAGGGCGGCGGCTCGACCATCACCCAGCAGTACGTCAAGATCCTGTACCTGACCCAGGAGCGCTCCTACACGCGCAAGCTCAAGGAAGCGGTGCTCTCGGTCAAGATCCACAACCAGCTCAGCAAGGACCAGATCCTCGAGGGCTACCTCAACACCATCTACTTCGGCAACGGCGCCTACGGCGTCGAGGTCGCCTCGCAGACGTACTTCGGCAAGCCCGCCTCGGAGATGGACTACGCCGAGTCCGCGATGCTCGCCACGATCATCAACAGCCCGAGCTACTACGACCCCTACGTCGACGGGTTCGAGGACCGCTTCACGCCGCGTTTCAACTACGTGCTCGACGGCATGGAAGAGGCCGGAGCGATCACCTCCGAGGAGCGCGAGGAGTACCGCGACCGCATCCCCGAGGTGATCGAGAAGAAGAACAGCGACCGCTTCGCCGGACCCGAGGGCCACATCCTGGAGATGGTGCAGAAGGAGATGGCCGAGCTGGAGTTCTCCGACGCCCAGACCCGCGGTGGCGGGCTGCGCATCGTCACCACGATCAACAAGGGTCGCCAGGACGCCGCGGTCGGCGCGGTCAACGACGTGCGCCCCGGGGGCCTCGACGAGCTGCACACCGCGCTGGCCTCGGTCGAGCCCGGGACCGGTGCGGTGCGGTCGCTGTACGGCGGCCCCGACTACCTGGACAGCCAGCTGAACTGGGCGACCCTGCCCACGCAGCCGGGATCGACCTTCAAGGTCTTCGCCGTGGTGGCGGCGCTGGAGAACGGCTACAGCCTGCAGAGCCAGCTCAACGGCAGCTCGCCCCTGGAGGTCGACAACGGCATCGTCGAGAACCAGGGCGACTCCGGTGGTGACTCCTTTGGTCCTGTCTCGTTGGCCACCGCCACCGCCAAGTCGATCAACACCGCCTTCGTGGACCTGACCCAGCAGATGGAGGACGGCCCGGACAAGGTGCTCGACTCCGCCCAGGAGGCCGGCATCCCGGCGTCGGTGCTCGACCCGGTGCGCGAGGATGGTGCTCCGCTGGTCACCCCGCTGGGCTTCTTCCCCGTCGCACCGATCGACATGGCCAACGCCTACGCCACGCTGTCGGCCGGCGGCGAGAGGGCCGACTGGTTCCTGGTCGATCAGGTCGACGACGCCAACGGCTCCGAGCTCTACAAGCACGAGGTGAGCACCGAGCGCACCATCAGCGAGGACGTCGCCGGTGACACGATCAAGGCGATGCAGGGTGTGACGGCCGCCGGCGGATCGGGTGTCAACGGTGCCACGGTGTGTCCCACGGCCGGCAAGACCGGCACCGCCACGGCGGGGCCCGATGACGACCAGTACGTGTCGTCGTCATGGTTCGCCGGCTACACGCCGAAGCTCGCCACCGCAGTCATGTACAACCGCGGCGTCGGCAACGAGGATCTCGAGGGCTACCTGCAACCGTTCTTCGGCGGCACCTTCCCGGCCCTGACGTTCAAGGCGTTCATGGATTCAGCCTTGGATCCCAACGACTGTGGATCATTCCCCGAGCCGGGCGACATCCAGGCCGATCAGGGCCAGGTCGTTCCCCCGCCGGTGCCGCAGTGTGGCGCCGGTCAGCAGCTCAACGGCAGCCGCACCGGCTGCGTCCCGGTGCCACCACCTGCTCCTGCGCCCGAGCCGGAGCCCACGCAGGAGCGCTGCGCGGCCAGCGAGGAGCCCGACGGCAACGGCGGCTGCCAGCCACAGCCGTTGCCCGAGCCGGAGCCCGAGCCCGAGCCGGAGCCCGAGCCCGAGCCCGAGGTGCCGGTTATTCCCGACGGCAACAACAACAACGGCGGCGGCAACAACAACGACCGGTAGTCGCTACTCCAGGATGACGCGGTCGAACGTCGTGGTGGTGAATCGCACCGCGACGTCGACCGCGTCGCCGACCTGGGGCGCCGTCACGTCGGCGGGCACGAAGATCATCGAGACGTGCATGTGCGGTGGTTCGACGAACCACCGCTGCTTGCCCGCGATCGTGAACGGCGACAGCACGAGTCCAGCGGCCTCGAGGCCGCCCTTGGCCAGAGTCTTGCCGCGCCCGAGCACGCCGCCGGCCCCGCGGGGGGCTTCCAGGCCGACGCCGTGGCTCGTGCCGCCGGCGAGGATCAGCAGCACCCCGTCGCGCGGCACGCCGCGCTGGCGATAGCCCACTTGCTCGCCGCGACCGACTGAGTGCCGGTCGAGCACCGTGGCACGCACCGAGAGGGCGCCCAGGTCACCGAGCCACAGGGCCGTTCCGGTACGCGGTCGAATGGTGAGCCCGGGGCGACGCTCGGCCAGGGTGCCGAGCTCGGCCGGGCTCAAGTGGGACACGAACAGGGTCGTGGTCTCCAGCTGAGACGTCTCGAGCGCGGCAGCCCAGCTCTCGGCCTCTCGCAGGTGGCCGTCGGCGGGTCCCGAGCCGGCCAGCGGCAGGTGGATCGCGAATCCCTCGACCACCAGGTCGCCCAGCTCGGCGACTGCGGCGGCGAGCTCGTGGCGATCCAGGCCGTGGCGTGACATGGAGGTCTCACCCTCGAGCACGACCCGGGCGCCGGGGGCGGCTGCAGCCAGTGCGGCGACGTCCTCGACGCGTCCGACGGTGTGCAGCACGCGGTCGCTGGTCATGGCCGCAGTCATGTCGGGATCCTCGAACGGCCGCCACGGGCTGAGCACCATGACCCTGCCCGAGGGGAAGTAGGCCAGCGCGTCGGGCACCTCGGCATAGGTGCCGACGGCGATGAGGTCGAGGCCGAGTGCCCCCACCTCGCGAGCCAGCAGGTCGCGGCCGAATCCATAACCGTTGCCCTTGATCACCGGAACGGTGGTGGGATGCGCCTGCACGAGCCGGTTGAACCCGGCGCGCCAGCGAGCGGAGTCGACGTGCAGCGTCAGGCTCATCCGCGCCTCTTCATGTATTGGGTGAAGCCGGTGTAGAGCACCCGGTTGAGGGGCAGGTCCCACTCGCCGAGGTGCTCGACGGCCTCACCGCCGGTGCCGACCTTGAACTGGATGAGCCCGATCTGCGGGTCCTCGGCGTCGAGGGTCTCGGTGATGCCGCGCATGTCGTAGACGGAGGCTCCCGCAGCCATGGCGTCACGCATCATCGCCCACTGCACCGCATTGGATCCGCGGACGTCCCGCTTGGCGGTCGTGGAGGCTCCGTAGGAGTACCAGGCGTGGCCACCGACGCGCACCAACGTGGTCGCCGCGACGAGATCGCCCTCGTGGCGAGCCAAATACAGCACCATGCGGTCGGGTTCCTCGGCGGTGAGGGCGTCCCACATCCGCTGGAAGTACGACAACGGCCGCGGCGTGAACCCGTCGCGCTCGGCGGTCTCGGCGTAGACCGTGTGGAACTCGGCCAGATCGTCACGGGTGCCGTGGCTGACCTCGACACCGTTCTTGGTGGCCTTCTTGATGTTGCGCCGCCACTGCTGGTTCATGCCAGCGAGCACGTCCGCCTCGCTCTTGTCGGCCAACGGCAGCTGGAAGTTGTACTTGGGCTGGCCCGCGGCGAATCCGCCGTCGAGCCCGATCTCGCGCCACCCGGCACTGCGCAGGCGGCCGGCCACGGCCAGCACGTCGTCGTTCATCTCATCGGCCGGGGTCTCCGACAGCGAGCCGAGCGCGGGATCGGCCACGGCGGCCTTGATCGTCGAGGCGTGCCAGCGGCGACCCACGACGGCCGGACCCATCCGGATCCCGAAGGCGCCGGCCCGCTTGAGGTGGGTAGTCATCGGCGACAGCCACCGGTCGAGATCGGGGTCGGTCCAGTCGATGTCGGGACCCTCGGGCAGATAGGCTAGGTACCGCTTCAGCTTCGGCATCTGGCGGTACAGGACCAGGCCCGCTCCCACGAGACGGGCGCCCTCGAACCAGCCGATCGACTCGCCACGCCAGTCGTTCTTGACGCTCGCCCACGCCGGGGTCTGCAGGAAGCTGACCGCCGCTCTCGAGCGCACGAATGCCCGGTGCTCGGCATCGGTGATGGTCCGGACCACAAGTGATGACGTCACCTGGGCACGCTACCAATGTTTTACTCCACACCCGAGGTCGGTTAGGGTTACCTAAGTGAAGACCTTCGCCTCCACCGTCCGGGGCCGCCGACCGCTCTCGGCCCACCTCGTGACCATCACGCTCGACGTCGATGACCACCAGATGCCGGGCACCGGCATTCCCGATGAGTACCTGCGCGTGCTGATCCCGCCAGCCGGTGCCGAGCTGTCGCTGCCGATGATCGACGAGAAGTTCACGGTGACGTATCCCGAGGGCGCGGTCGAACCAGAGTCGCGGGTGTACACGATCTCGGACCTGCGCATCATCGACGGATGCACCCAGATCGACCTCGACATCGCCCTGCACGAGCACGGCGTCGGATCGAACTGGGCCCGCACCTGCGAGCCGGGCGATCGCGTCGGACTCGTCGAGCCGCACGGGTTGTACGCGGCACCGGCCGGTGTCCGATGGCAGCTGCTGGCCGCGGACGTCACCGGGCTGCCGGCGTTGGCACGCATCCTGCGCGGCCTCGATCCGGGGCAGCATGCACGGGCTGTCGTCGTGCTGACCGACGAGGCTGACCGCATCGCCCTGCCGAGCCCGGCCGATGTCGACGTGACCTGGGTGCAGGTCGAGCACGACGGCCTGATCAGCGAGGCGCTGTCGTCGGCCGTCATCGACGCCGACCTCCCGGCCACCGACCGCTACGTCTGGCTGGCCGGCGAGGCTCGCGCCAGCCGAGCCGTGCGCAAGCACCTGCGCCGCACCCTGGGCTGGCCGCAGTCGGACTTCTACACGTGCGGCTACTGGCAGCTCGACGCCGAGAAGTGGAACGCCCGCTTCGAGCAGGTCGCCGAGCAGGTCATGGCCGACGCGCTTGCCGCCCAGGAGGAGAACGCTGACGACGAGGGCGCCTACCTCGACGCGCTCGCCGACATCTACGACCGCGCTGGTCTGTAGCGTCCGGTGCTCGGCCCTCAGGCCACGAACTGGTGAGTCGGCCTGATCGGGACGATGAGCAGCGTCATGCCGGCCTCGTCGGGAGTGCGGTTGGCCTTGCGGTGATTGCACTTCTGGCACGCGGCGACCGCGTTGTCCCACGTGAGGGTGCCTCCGCGGCTACGGGGAATAATGTGGTCGACGGTGTCGGCGTGGCCACCGCAGTAGGCGCAGTTCTTGTCGCGCGCCTTGATCGCGGACTTGGTGCACAGGTCGGAGCGTCGATGCATCCACCGGGTGACCACGTAGCGGACCAGGCGCAGCACCTTGGGACGGGGGAACGGGCCGAACGTGCCGCCCGCTTCCTCCTCGATGACCGCGACCTCGCGGACCAGCATCTTGATGGCGTGCTGCAGCGAGACGCGCTGCAGTGGTTCGTAGCTCGCGTTGAGCACCAGCACGTACCCGTCCATCGCGGACCTCTCTGTTGACACGAGCGTATCGGCCCGTTCGGCATTCGGCGCGTGAGATCGGCAGATTCCTCCGCCACTGATGGGCACCGAACCACGACGGGACCACCTCTGCCCTACGGTGGGAATCGTGGACACTCCAGAGCTGCTCGACGGATATGGGCCCGTCAAGGGCTTCGACGAGATGTATGCGGGAAACGGCGCGGAGGTCAGACCGACGTACGAGTCGGTGCGCTCGGCCTTCTCCAAGATGGGACCTGACGAGGTCCGGCTGCGGGCCGACTCCTTGGCCTCGTCCTATCTCGAGCAGGGCATCACCTTCGGTGTCGCCGGTGAGGAGCGTCCGTTCCCGCTCGACATCGTCCCGCGCCTGATCGAGGCCGCCGACTGGGACCACGTGGAGCGCGGCGTGCGCCAACGGGTCCTCGCACTGGAGGCCTTCCTCGCCGACATCTACGGTCCCGGCGAGTTGTTCGCCGACGGTGTCGTGCCCCGTTCGACGGTCATGACGTCCCCGCACTACGCCCGGGTCGTGGCCGGTCTCGATCCGGCCAACGGCGTGCGGGTGCACGTGTCGGGCGTCGACCTGATCCGCGACGGTGACGGCGACTTCCGGGTGCTGGAGGACAACGTGCGGGTGCCCTCGGGCGTCTCCTACGTGATGACCAACCGGCGTGCCCTCTCCGCCTCCCTGCCCGAGCTGTTCGCCGATCACCGCATCCGTCCGGTCGCGCAGTACTCGCAGCACCTGCTGGCGGCCCTGCGCGCTGCCGCTCCCGCCGGCGTCAGCGAGCCCACGGTGGTCGTGCTGACCCCGGGCGTCTACAACTCGGCCTACTTCGAGCACACCCTGCTCGCCCGCACGATGGGCGTCGAGCTGGTGGAGGGACGCGACCTCGTGTGCCGCTCCGGTCGCGTCATGATGCGCACCACGAACGGCCTCGAGCCGGTGCACGTCATCTACCGCCGCATCGACGACGACTGGCTCGATCCGCAGCAGTTCAAGTCCGAGTCGACCCTCGGCGTGCCCGGCATCATCAACGCCGCACGCGCGGGCAACGTCACGATCGCCAACGCGATCGGCAACGGTGTCGCCGACGACAAGCTGCTCTACACCTACCTGCCCGACCTGATCGACTACTACCTGGGCGAGGTGCCGATCCTCAAGAACGTCGACACCTGGCGCGTGGGTGAGGCCGACCAGCGCGAGGAGGTCCTCGACCGCCTCGACGAGCTGGTGCTCAAGCCGGTCGACGGGTCCGGTGGCAAGGGCATCGTGATCGGCCCCGCCGCGAGCAAGGACGAGCTCGACGAGCTGCGCGGCAAGATCCACGCCGATCCTCGAGCCTGGATCGCCCAGCCGGTGATCAGCCTGTCGACCGTCCCGACCCTCGTCGACGAGGGCATCCGCCCCCGCCACGTGGATCTTCGACCGTTCGCGGTCAACAAGGGCGACGGCGACGTGTGGGTGCTGCCCGGCGGGCTCACCCGCGTGGCACTGCCCGAGGGCGAGCTGATCGTGAACTCCAGCCGCGGTGGCGGCTCCAAGGACACGTGGGTGCTCGCCGCCGGCGTCAGTGCCGATGAGTTCGAGGACGGCGAGGAAGCCATCCCCACCGGATCCCCGGTCGCGGGCGTCTCCCAGGAGGGCGGCCCAGCCGCTGTCGAGGAGGAGCTGCCCGCGGTGCAGGAGCAGGAGCAGCAGCAGTCACGCACCGACCAGGGCAGAACCGATCTCGTGTGGGAGGACCCGCCATGTTGAGCCGCATCGCCGAGTCGCTGTTCTGGATCGGCCGCTACCTGGAGCGCGCTGACGACACCGCCCGCCTCCTCGACGTCCAGATGCAGGTGCTCGTCGAGGACACCGGCATGAACGAGCGCGTCTCGTGCGAGCAGCTGTTGTCGGTGATGGGCGTCGAGGACTACACCGGCGAGCCCAACCGCGGCATGATCCTCGACCTGCTGGCGCACAACCCCGACTCACCGGTGTCCATCGCGACCGCCATCGGGGCGTGCCGCGAAAGTGCCCGCCGTGCCCGCGAGACGTTGTCGACCGACGTGTGGGCCGCCATCAACACCACGTGGCGCGGGCTCGGGTCCGCACGGGCCATGCGCCCGCCGGACATGTTCGCGTGGGTGCGCAACCGCACCGCGATGATCTCGGGCATCGCCGAGTCGACCATGTCGCGCGACGAGGGCTGGCAGTTCTACATGCTGGGCCGCAACATCGAGCGCGTCGACATGACGGCGCGTCTGCTGTCGACCGCGGCGCTCGCCAACGGCCCACAGGTCGCCTGGCCCACCACGTTGCGGGCCTGCGGCGCCTACGAGAGCTTCATCCGCGCCTACCGCGGCATCGAGGCGGACCGTCAGGCCGCCGAGTTCCTGCTGCTGGACCGCTGGTTCCCGCGCTCGATCGTCTCGGCGCTGTCCGAGGCCGAGAAGGCGCTGTCGCGCCTGGAGCGCAGCGGCCGCCGCGCCGGCTTCGGTGACGAGGCCCAGCGCCTGCTTGGCCGGGCTCGTACCGAGCTGGAGTACCGGCCGCTGGCCGACATCGTGTTCGACCTGCCCGTCGAGATGGAGCGGCTGCAGCGATCGTGCGCTGCGGCCAGCGACGTCGTCACCTCGCGGTACTTCGCCGAGTCCGAGGCCTACTCCTGGACAGGAGGTGTTCTGCTGTGAACGCCACCGAAGGCATGCAGCTGCGCATCAAGCACACCACGGGCTACCACTACGAGAACGGCGCCGTCGCCTCGTTCAACGAGGCCCGCATGACCCCGGCCACGACGTCCGAGCAGTACATGCTGCGCTCGCGTCTGGAGATCTCGCCGTCACCGTGGACCTATGAGTACCGCGACTACTGGGGCACCACGGTCACCGCGTTCGAGGTGCACGACCCGCACGCCGACCTCGCCGTCGTGGCCACCTCGGTGGTCGAGACGCAGCCGTCGATCGCCGATCTCGTCGAGCGCGAGCACATCGAGTGGGACGACCTGCGCGCCGTCGCCGACGAGCTGTGCGAGTTCCTCGACAGCAGCGACTGGGTGAGCCCGCCGGAGTCCATGGTCGTCGAGCTCGACCGGATCCGCGCCACCTCAGAGGCCCCCGAGCAGTATGCCCAGGCCGTCATGGCGATGCTGCACGACCGGATCGTCTACCAGGCCGGCTCGACCGAGGTCACCAGCACCGCGGCCCAGGCGTGGGAGGCCGGCACCGGCGTGTGCCAGGACATCGCGCACCTGACCCTCGGTGCCCTGCGGCATGCTCGCATCCCGGCCCGCTACGTCGGTGGCTACCTGCACCCGTCGAGCCAGCCGGTGATCGGCGAGTCGGTCGAGGGCGAGTCGCACGCGTGGATCGAGTACTGGGACGGCGAGTGGGTCGGCTTCGACCCCACCAACGAGATCGCCCAGGGACCGCGACACATCGTGGTCTCGCGAGGCCGCGACTACGCCGACAACCCGCCGCTGCGAGGCATCTACTCCACGCCCGGCGGATCCGAGCTGTTCGTCGAGGTCGAGATCACCCGCATGCGCTGAGCTCCCCGCCGACTCTGCTAGACAACTCCCATGACCCAGACTGCGCTCGGCGGCGCTCCCGCCACCCTGGTCGGCGACCTGCCGACCGTCGGCTCGACGGCCCCGGAGTTCACCCTCACGGGCACCGACCTGGCCGACCTCACCCGCGATGCGTCCAGGCGCACCGTGCTGAACATCTTCCCCAGCGTCGACACCGGCGTGTGCGCGGCCAGCGTGCGCCAGTTCAACAAGCTCGCGGCAGGACTGCCGGAGACCGACGTCGTCAACGTGGCGATGGACCTGCCCTTCGCGATGGGCCGGTTCTGCGGGTCCGAGGGCATCGAGAACGTCATCGTCGGCTCGGCCTTCCGCTCCAGCTTCGGTGAGGACTATGGCGTGACCCTGACCGACTCGGGCTTCCGCGGCCTGTTCGCCCGCGCCGTGGTCGTCCTCGACCGCGACGGCACCGTGCTGCACAGCCAGCTCGTGCCCGAGATCGGCGATGAGCCCGACTACGACAGCGCCATCGCCAGCCTCTCCTGATGGTGCGCGCTGACCTGCTGTCCGACACGCTGACCCAGCCGACGCCCGCCATGCGGCAGGCGATGGCGAGTGCCGATGTCGGTGACGACGTCTACGGCGAGGACGCCACGGTCAACGCCCTGCAGGAGCGGGTCGCCGACCTGCTGGGACACGAGGCGGGACTGTTCACGCCGTCCGGTTCGATGGCCAATCAGCTGGGACTACGCCTGCACGTGGCGCCGGGCGCCGAGATGGTGTGCGACTCCTTGGCGCACGTGGTGCGCGCCGAGCTGGGCGCTGCCGCCGCGCTCGCCGGGATCACGTCGCGCACGTGGTCATCGGATCGGGGCGTCCTGGACGCCGCCGACCCGCTCGGCCTGATGATCACCGGCGCCGGCGCTTATCAGGTCAACACCTCGCTGGTCGTGGTCGAGAACACCCACAACTTCGGTGGCGGCACGGTGCAGTCACTCGAGACGATCCGTGATCTGCGGCGCGGGACCCAGGCCGCCGGTGTCGCGATGCACCTCGATGGTGCGCGCCTGTGGAACGCCCACGTCGCCACGGGCGAGCGGCTGGCCGATCACGGTCAGCAGTTCGACACCGTGTCGGTCTGCCTCAGCAAGGGCCTGGGCGCACCCGTCGGCTCGGTGCTGGTCGGCTCGACCGCAGCGATCGACGAGGCCCGCATCTGGCGCAAGCGCTACGGCGGCGGCATGCGCCAAGGCGGCATCCTTGCCGCGGCCGGGCTGCACGCGCTGGATCATCACGTCGACCGGCTGGCCGACGACCACTCCCGTGCTCGGCGCACGGCGCAGGCGTGTGCCGAGGCCGCACCGGGATGCGTCGACCCCGAGCACGTCGAGACCAACATCGTGATCCTGGACGTGGGACGTGCCGGGTGGGCCGCCACGACGCTCGTCGCGGCTGCGCTCGATCAGGGTGTCCGTGCGTACGCCGTGGGCGCCGGAACGGTTCGACTGGTCTGGCACCTCGACGTCGACGACGCCGCTACCGATCACGCGATCGACGTGCTCACCGGTCTCCTCGCGAAAGGACCATCGGCCTGATGGCACTCCTTCACCCCGACGCCACCATCTCGCCGACCAAGGCGGAGGTCGTCGCACTCTGGTTGCGCAGCCAGCCGTGGCTCGCGAGCGATGCCACCGATCTGGGGCTGGCCGACCTGGAGATGATCGGCAGCTACCGGTTCGACGATCCGGCGGGCGAGGTCGGTCTCGAAGTTCTGCTCGCGCGACTTGGCGACGGCAGGGTCGTGCAGGTGCCGCTGACGTATCGGGGGTCCGCGCTCGACGGTGGCGAGGACTTCGGGGTCTGCACCATGAGCCACAGCGTCCTCGGGGATCGCTGGATCTATGCGGGCGCCGGCGATCCGGTCTTCGTGACCGCGCTCGTGACCACGATCTGCACCGGTGCGACCGAGTCGCCGATGCAGTTCGAGGACGACGGCCTGCTCAGGACCCGCGAACCCGTCGTGACCGTGCGCGGCAGCGGTGCAACTGGTGCGGTGGACGTGGCCGAGTGGATCGGTGCTGCCTGGATCGGTGCTGAGACCGGCCGCCAGCACACCGTGGTGCACACGTCGGCAGGCGATCTGAGCATTCCGCACGTGCTGGACCCTGGTGCCGACACGGACGGGCTGGTCCTCACCGGCCGATACCCCGGGGTCGACGTCGACGTGGTGCTGGCGCGCCTCGTCCCGGCGCGTCTCGGCTAGCGTGACTGCGTGAGCATCCCGTCTGATCCCGAAGCCCGCTACTACGCCGATCCCGTACCCGAACTGCACCGCCCCTACGTCGCGGCGCCTGACCGGTACCAGCAGCTGGACTACCGGCGCGTCGGTGACTCGGGGCTCCTCCTGCCGCCTATCTCGCTGGGTCTGTGGTGGAACTTCGGCGACAACCGACCGTTCGACACGCAGCGCGAGATCCTGCGCCACGCGTTCGACCGCGGCATCACGCACTTCGACCTGGCGAACAACTACGGGCCGCCGTACGGCTCGGCCGAGGAGAACTTCGGACGGATGATGCGCGGCGACTTCGCGCCCTACCGTGACGAGCTGATCATCTCCTCCAAGGCGGGGTGGGACATGTGGCCCGGCCCGTACGGCAAGCTCGGCTCGCGCAAGCACGTGCTGGCCAGCCTCGACCAGTCGCTGGCTCGCATGAGCGTCGACCACGTCGACATCTTCTACTCGCACCGCGCCGATCCCTCGACGCCGGTGGCCGAGACGATCGGCGCGCTCGACACCGCGGTCAGGCAGGGCAAGGCGCTGTACGTGGGGATCTCCTCGTACTCGCCGCAGCGCACCGCCGAGGCCGTCGAGGTGGCCCGATCCCTCGGCACGCCGCTGGTCATCCACCAGCCGTCGTACTCGATCCTGAACCGCTGGATCGAGCGCGGCCTGACCGACACGCTGGCCGAGCACGGCCTCGGCTCGATCGGGTTCTCCCCGTTGGCGCAGGGCCTGCTCACGGGTCGCTACCTGCAGGGCGATCCGGTCGACCGGGCCGGTGCACGGGGCAGCTTCGACGACGGCGTCCTGACGACGGACAACGTCCGCAGACTGCACGGTCTCTCCGACCTTGCCGAGCAGCGCGGACAGTCGCTCGCCCAGATGGCGATCGCCTGGACCCTCCGCCCCGGAGGCGTCACCTCGGCCCTGATCGGAGCCTCGTCGGTCCAGCAGCTCGACGAGAACCTCGCCGCCGTCCAGCACCTCGACTTCGCCGACGCCGAGCTCGCCGCCATCGACGACCTCGCCATCGACGCCGACGGCATCGACCTCTGGAAGGTCTCCGCCGACCTCTGACGCTGTGATGGTTTACCAGGTTACGTAGGAAAGCCAGCACGCCTCAGGGCAAATTTGCCTACGTGAGTGATGGGAAACCTACGTAACCTGGTAAACCGCACCTCCGCGAAAGGACGCTGTGGACGCGATCGGACGGCTGCTGCTTGACCCGCCGGACCTGCCCGTCGTGGGGGGTCTCGCTGCGCTGGGCGACGCGCTGAGCGTTGGTGGCGTCGCGGTCGTGCAGGCGCCACCGGGCACCGGCAAGACCACGATGGTGCCGCCGTCGGTCGCGGCCGGAGTCGCCGGGCGGGTCGTCGTGACCCAGCCGCGTCGGATCGCCGCCCGGGCCGCAGCGCGTCGTCTCGCCTCCCTGCTCGGCGAGAAGGTGGGCGGGACCGTCGGCTACTCGGTCCGCGGCGACAGCGTGGTCTCGCCCGACACCCGCATCGAGTTCGTCACGACCGGCATCCTCCTACGCCGGCTGCAGCGCGATCCTGAGCTGCCCGGTGTCGATGCGGTCATCCTCGACGAGGTCCACGAGCGCCAGCTCGACGCGGACCTGACCCTGGCCTTCTGCCTCGACGTGCGAGCCACCGTGCGAGACGACCTGCTGCTCGTGGCCATGTCGGCGACGGTCGAGGCCGAACGCACGGCCGAGGTCCTCGGGGGAGCACGCGTCATCTCGGTGCCGGGCAGCCTCCACCCCGTCACCGAGCACTGGCTCCCACCACCCTCGGGGGTCCTGCCATTCGACGAGCGCGGTGTCACGCCCCGGTTCCTCGACCACGTCGCGGCGACCGTCCGTCGCGCACTCGCCTCCGATCCCGGGGACGCGCTGGTGTTCCTGCCCGGCGTCGCCGAGGTCGGAGGCGTGGTGCGCCGGTTGTCGGGGATCGACGGCGTCGACGTGTGGGCCCTGCACGGCCGCCTCCCTCCGGCAGAGCAGGATCGCGCACTGACGCGAGGTGCTCGACGGCGTGTCGTCGTGTCCACCGCGGTCGCAGAGTCCTCGCTCACGGTGCCCGGGGTGCGGATCGTGGTGGATGCCGGGTTGTCCCGCGAACCGCGCACCGACCACCGGCGCGGACTGCCGGCCCTGGTCACGGTTCGGGTCAGCCGGGCAGCAGCCGAGCAACGCGCCGGTCGAGCCGGCCGAGAAGCGACCGGGACGGTGCATCGGTGCTGGTCGCGCGCCGATCACGCTCACCTGACCGACCACTCCGTGCCCGAGGTCGCTGTCGCCGATCTGACGGGATTCGCGCTCGAGCTCGCGGCGTGGGGCTCGTCGGACGGCTCGGATCTGGCCCTGCTGGACCAGCCGCCACCCGCCTCGATCGAGACGGCTCGACGAGAGCTGTTCGACCTGGGGGCCACCGATGACGCGGGCGCCATCACCGCACGTGGACGTCAGATGGCGCGCGTTCCGGTCGACCCACGACTCGCTCGGGCCCTGCTCGACGGCTCCGCCCAGGTGGGGTCGCGCCGGGCCGCCGAGATCGTCGCCCTGCTGGCCGACGACGTGCGCGCGCCCGGTGGCGATCTCGTCGCGGCGTTGCGCACGATGCACCGCGGCGGCCCGGGCACCGGATCGTGGAAGGACTCCGTCAGCCGGTTGGAACGATCGCTGTCGTCCCCGGCCGACCGCACCGACCTGACCGACGACCTCGCAGTCGGAGCGGTCGTGGCGCTGGCCCATCCGGGCCGGGTGGCCCGCCTGCGACCCGGAGGCTCGACCTACCTGATGGTCTCGGGCACCGGTGCGGCCTTCCGGCGCGGTGACCCGGCACTGTCCGGCGTCACGTGGATCGCGGTGGCCGATGCCGAACGCCGCGCGGGTGCCGCAGAGGCCACGATCCGCGCCGCAGCTCCTCTCGACGAGGACCTCGCTCTCGAGGCAGCCGCCACCCGGTGGCACGAGACCGACGACGTGTCGTGGACGGATGGACGGCTCGTGGCCAGGCGGGTCACCCGACTCGGAGCCATCGAGCTGTCGGCCGTGCCCATCGCCGAGCCGGATCCGGCCGCAATCGCCGCCGCCGTGCGTGCGGCCCTGGCTGCCGACGGTCTGACCGTGCTGCCCTGGACCGAGGCGTCATCGGCGCTGCGCCGCCGGCTGGCCTTCCTGCACGAGTCGCTGGGCGATCCGTGGCCCGATGTCGGCGACGCGGCGCTGCTGGACTCGATGGACACCTGGGTCGGCGCCGACCTCGCCCGGGTGCGATCACCCCGTGACCTGCGCCGCGTCGACATGCTGGCCGCGATCCGGCGATTGCTGCCGTGGCCTCAGGCGGGCCGCCTCGACGAGCTCGCACCAGAGCGCATCACCGTGCCGAGCGGGTCCGCGGTGCGGGTGGAGTACGGCCCCACCGGAACTGAGCAACCGGTCCTGTCGGTCCGCATCCAGGAAGCATTCGGCTGGGCGGCCACTCCACGACTCGCCGACGGCCGCGTCCCCCTCCTGCTGCACCTGCTCACCCCGGCTCGGCGTCCCGCCGCCGTGACCGCCGACCTGGAGTCGTTCTGGTCCGGCCCCTATCACCAGGTGCGGGCGGAGCTGCGCGGCCGTTATCCCAAGCACGCGTGGCCCGAGGATCCGTGGACCGCGCCACCGACGCCGGGCGTGAAGCGACCCCGGGGACGCTGACGGGTCGGATCCGAGCTGTGCTTCTGGGGTCTGGTCAGCCGCGGACGGAGTGCCAGATCGTCGAGCCTATGAAGGTGAAGCCGCCGATCGCCGCGAGGGCGACGAAGACGCCGGCGTGGCCGTTGTCCGTGGCCAGACTCCAGAACATGCCGGCGACCAGGACCACCACGAGGACCTGGCCGGTGGTGTCGTGGGACCGGGAGGTGATCGCCGCGCGCCGCTCGTCGCTGGCCCCGCCGCCCAGCAGGGCCACCGCCTCCGAGCGGCGACGGAACAGCACGAGCACGGCCCCGTAGGCCAGCATGATCGCGAGGCCCACGACACCGCTGGTGACGTCACCGCGGAAGACGCCGACCGTGAGGTACGCGACGCCGATGACGACACAGGTGATCGGGACGATCCAGGACTCGGTGCGGTCGGACTTCTGGGTGCTTTCAGGCATGAAAGATCTCCTCCACGGTGGTCTCGAAGTGTCGCGCGATGGTGATCGCCAACGGCAACGAAGGGTCGTAGCGGCCGTTCTCGATGGCGATGATGGTTTGACGCGAGACGCCCAGCAGTCGTCCGAGGTCGGCCTGGGAGAGGCCACTGGTCCGGCGGAGCTCCTTGACGTCATTCTGCACATGTCAAGGGTGCTTGACACGTGCCTCAATGTCAAGGTCGCTTGACCTAGTCGGTCTCGTCCACCTGCATCGTGATCATCTCCAACGCAGCGCGGGTGTGGGACCCGACCGTGGTCAGCAGCTGTGTGATCGACGTGGAGGCGAGCAGGTCGACCTGGTCCATGGTGCCGACCGGAGCGATGCCGGCCACCTGCCAGGCGCGATCGACCGGATCCTCGGACAGCTCGGTCGTGGCCTCCCACGTGGTCTCGACGAACTCGCTGGCCCGGGCCAGCGCCTGACGCACCGTCCGCTCGGTCGAGTCGAGCAGAGAGCGGTCCGACTCGTCCCAGGCGAGGGCATCGACGGGGGTGAGGTCGGCCGCGGGCCACGGATCCTCCGGCCCCCACGCGTCGACCGTGAAGCGGTGGCTGCCGCGCGCGATCAGCACCGCGAGCCCGTCGCCGGACTGCACCTGCTCGACCCGCGCCATCGTGCCGATGCCGAAGCGGGCATCGCCACCGCCGACCTCGTGGCCGCGCTCGATCAGCACCACCCCGAAGTCGAGCGTCTCGCGGTCGAGGACGGCGTCAAGCATCGACAGGTAACGGGGCTCGAACAGACGCAACGGCAACGGCATCGCCGGCATCAGCACGGATCCCAGTGGAAACATGGGAGTCACGCCCTCACCCTAGGCCGATCCGGTGGTCGCGCCCACCCCTTGGGGCATGGCACTATTCATCTCACGCTCACCGGGGGGTGGGTGTCGAGGGGGAATCTGCATGTTCGTGGACATCTTCGTGCCGGAGCTGTTCGGCACCGCCGTGCTGTTGCTGCTGGGCGGTGGAGTGGTGGCCAACGCCCTGCTGCCGCGCACCGGCGGCAATGGTGGTGGGCCGCTGATGATCCACTTCGGTTGGGGTCTGGCGGTCTTCGCCGGCGTGTTCGTCGCCTACAAGTCCGGGGCGCACATCAACCCGGCGGTCACCCTGGGTCTGATCGCCTCCGGCGACGATCTCGGCGGCAACACCGTCGTCAAGGCACTTGTCTACATCAGCGCCCAGCTGATCGGTGCGTTCATCGGCGCCTGCCTGATGTGGACCGCGTACAAGAAGCACTTCGACGATCCCGACGCGGCTGCCGACGACAAGCTCGGCACCTTCTCGACGGCACCCGCCATCGAGGCACCGCCGTGGAACCTCGTCACCGAGGTGCTCGGCACTTTCGTGCTGGTGTTCGTGATCATCGCCTTCGGCAACACCCCCAACGAGCTGGGCCCGCTGGCCGTGGCGCTGCTGGTCGTCGGCATCGGCGCCAGCCTCGGCGGCCCGACCGGCTACGCGATCAACCCGGCCCGTGACCTCGGCCCGCGTCTGGCCCATCAGGTGCTCCCCATCCCCGGCAAGCGCGACAGCAACTGGCGCTACGCCTGGGTGCCGATCGTGGGCCCGAGTATCGGTGGCGTCCTGGCAGGCCTCACGGCCCTCGCACTGAACTACGTTTGATCCACCCACCAGAGATGAGAGCTGACATGGCTGACAACACCTACGTGATGGCGATCGACCAGGGCACCACATCGACCCGCGCCATGATCTTCGACCACGACGGGTCCGTCGTGGCGGTCGACCAGGTCGAGCACGAGCAGATCTTCCCCAAGGCGGGCTGGGTCGAGCACGATGCGATCGAGATCTGGAAGAACACCCGCACCGTGATCGGTGGGGCGCTGGCGAAGGCGAACTTCAACAGCAAGAACATCGCATCGGTCGGCATCACCAACCAGCGCGAGACCGCGGTGGTGTGGGACAAGAGCAACGGCAAGCCGGTCTACAACGCGATCGTGTGGCAGGACACCCGCACCCAGAAGATCGCCGACCGTCTCGGCGGTGACGAGGGACCCGACAAGTACAAGGCGACCGTCGGTCTGCCGCTGGCGACCTACTTCGCCGGACCCAAGATCACCTGGATCCTGGAGAACGTCGACGGGGTCAAGGAGCGGGCCGAGGCCGGCGAGCTGCTGTGCGGCACGATGGATTCCTGGGTGCTGTGGAACCTGACCGGCGGCGCCGACAACGACGGCGTGCACATCACCGACGTCACGAACGCCAGCCGCACCATGCTGATGGATCTGAAGACCCTGAAGTGGGACGAGTCGATCGCCGCCGACATGGGCATCCCCATGTCGATGCTGCCTGAGATCCGCTCCAGCGCCGAGGTCTACGGCGAGTGCAAGCCCGGCATCCTCAACGGCACCCCCGTGGCCGGCATCCTGGGCGACCAGCAGGCGGCGACCTTCGGCCAGGCCTGCCTGGCGAAGGGCGAGGCCAAGAACACCTACGGCACCGGCAACTTCATGCTGCTCAACACCGGCACCGAGCCGGTCCTGTCCGAGAACGGCCTGCTCACCACGGTCTGCTACAAGGTCGGCGACGAGCCGGTCGTCTACGCCCTCGAGGGCTCGATCGCCGTCACCGGCTCGCTGGTGCAGTGGGTGCGCGACAACCTCGGTCTGATCAAGGACGCCGCCGAGATCGAGACGCTCGCGGCCAAGGTCGAGGACAACGGTGGCGCCTACTTCGTGCCCGCGTTCTCCGGTCTGTTCGCGCCGCACTGGCGCTCCGACGCTCGCGGCGCCCTGGTCGGCCTGACGCGGTACGTCAATCGCAACCACATCGCCCGCGCCGTGCTGGAGTCGACCGCCTACCAGACCCGCGAGGTGCTGGACGCGATGAACGCCGACTCCGGCGTCCCGCTGACCGAGCTGCGCGTCGACGGCGGCATGGTCGTCAACGAGACGCTGATGCAGTTCCAGGCCGACATCCTGGGCGTCGATGTCGTGCGCCCCAAGGTCGCCGAGACCACGGCGCTCGGCGCTGCCTACGCCGCCGGCCTCGCCGTCGGCTACTGGGCCAGCCAGGACGACATCCGCGACAACTGGGGCGAGGGCAAGCGCTGGTCGCCGTCCATGGACGAGGACCTGCGCGAGAAGTACTTCCGCAACTGGAAGAAGGCCGTCACCAAGACCCTCGACTGGGTCGACGACGACACGGAGTAGCCGAGCCCGGTCAGCTGAGCGGGGCGTTCGACACCCGGCGGCGCAGCTCCTCGTCGGACAGCGGGCGCACGTCGATCAGCCTCGCCGGACCCACGCTCAGCTGGCCGTCGTCGAGGGGCTCGCACCGGATGCCGGCATGCCCACGGAAGGCCTGATGAGCGCCGGGGGCGAACACCTCGTTCAACCACGCGCACGGATTGGCCGGCGTGATGGACCGGAACCGGATCGGCCCGTGACCGGCATCGAGGGTGAACTCGGTGCGGACCAGCGCATCGACGTCGAGCCCGCGCGTCACGACATTGCGTCGGGCCTCGGTCGGGTCGAACGGCCCGGCCTGCAGCTCACCCTCGAGCGCCCGGACCTTCTCGGTCGCGAGGAACGTGACGCTGGCATAGGTGAATCGCGTGCCGAAGTACCGGTCGCCGACCAATCCCTTGTGGGCCCGCACCCGCACCGTCGTGGGGTGCTCGCCGCGCGGGTGGGCGACGGGATCGAACGGGGTGGGTCCGTCGGAGGGCCGCCCCCCGTACCGGCGCATCGGCGAGACGACGAGGGCGTCGATCGAGAAGTCCTGAGGGTCCACGCGGCTACCCTAATTGGCCTGCAAGGCCGGTCCTCGCGTAGGCTGGAACGGTTGCCGTGTGGCAACACCTCCTGCTGCGGGGACCCCGCAGCCGTTCAGACCGAAGGAGACGCAATGTCATTGCGCCCGTATGAAGTCATGATCATCCTCGAGCCCGAGCTCGACGAACGCACCGTGCAGCCCAGCCTCGACACCTACTTGAACGTGGTCCGCCAGGACGGCGGCTCGGTCGACGAGATCGACGTGTGGGGCAAGCGCCGCTTCGCCTACGAGATCAACAAGAAGACCGAAGGCATCTACGCCGTCGTCACGCTGCAGGCCGAGCCCGCCACCGTCAAGGAGCTGGATCGTCAGCTCACACTGAACGAGTCCGTGGTCCGCACCAAGGTCACCCGCCCCGACATCAAGTAGTCGGCCATCTCGTAAGTGGCTGGGCCGCTTTGTGGACACGACGCCTCGCGTTGTCCCACCTCTGCGGTTCACTGGTGTCAGATCACCCACCCTCTTGAAAGGCTGTGCCTCATGGCTGGCGAAACCAACATCACCGTAGTCGGCAACCTCACCGGCGACCCGGAGCTCAAGTTCACTCCGTCGGGCGCCGCAGTGGCCAACTTCACCGTCGCATCGACGCCTCGTACGTTCGATCGACAGACCAACGAGTGGAAGGACGGCGACGCGCTGTTCATCCGCTGTGATGCGTGGCGCCAGCTGGCCGAGAACGTCGCGGAGTCCCTCACCAAGGGCCAGCGCGTCGTCGTGACCGGCTCGCTGAAGGTGCGCAACTTCGAGCGCCAGGACGGCTCCAAGGGCACCAGCGTGGAGATGACGGTCGACGAGATCGGCCCGTCCCTGCGCTTCGCCACCGCCAAGGTCACCCGCGCGTCGGGCGGCAGCGGCGGAGGAGGCGGCGGAAACTCCGGGGGCAACTCCGGTGGTGGCCAGTCCAACCCGTGGGGCTCCTCGCCCCAGTCGGGCCAGGGTGGCAACGCCCAGGGCGGATCTGACGCATGGGGTGGAGGCGGCGCCGCCACCTCCGAGGACCCCCCCTTCTAATCACACGCATTCGCGCAAGAAATCAGGAGCATCATGGCAAAGCCCGTCATCCGGAAGCCGAAGAAGAAGAGCAATCCGCTCGCGGCCAACACCGTCATCAACTACAAGGACACTGCGCTGCTGCGCAAGTTCATCTCCGACCGCGGCAAGATCCGCGCGCGTCGGGTCACCGGCGTCTCCGTGCAGGAGCAGCGCCAGCTGGCCAAGGCGATCAAGAACGCCCGCGAGATGGCGCTGCTGCCCTACACGTCCACCACACGCTGAGGAAGGGGACACGTCAATGAAGCTCATCCTCACGCACGAGGTCACCAATCTCGGTGAGCCCGGCGACATCGTCGAGGTCAAGAACGGCTACGGCCGCAACTACCTGCTGCCGCGCAACTTCGCGATCCGCTGGACCAAGGGAGCGGCCAAGCAGGTCGAGTCCATCCAGGCGGCCCGCGACAGCCACGCCATCCACGACCTCGAAGAGGCCAAGAGCCTCAAGGGTCGCCTCGAGGGCTCGCCGGTCAACGTGCCGGTCAACGCCGGCACCGGCGGACGCCTGTTCGGCGCCGTCACCGTGGCCGACATCGCTGCGGCCATCGCTGCCGATGGCGGCAGTGTCGACAAGCGACGCATCGAGATCGGCAACCCGATCAAGGCCGTCGGCCCACACGAGGTCGCCGTGCGCCTGCACCCCGAGGTCAGCGCGCGCGTCAAGCTCAACGTGGTCGCGTCCAAGTAGAACGATCGAGCCGGCGCGCGTCGTCCCCGCAGGGGGACGGCGGCGCCGGTTCGTCGTTGGTACCCATCGTGCGAACTCTTCTCAGGTCCCCCGCCCGACTCCTCGTCGTGCTCATGGCAGCCACCATGCTGCTCAGCGGGTGCGCGCTGTTCTCCGGTGACGACGACGAGCGCACGGGTGCTCCCGCCGCCACGCCCGACCCCGACGCGCCGCTGCCAGCCGTGGGCTGGGACCCCGTCCCGGCCGAGGAGACCGAGGCCGGCGGCACGCTACGCCTCGCCACCGCGGCTCTGCCCGCGAACTTCAACCCGCAGCTGGCCGCCAACGTCGACGGGACCGTCGAGCAGCTCCTCGAGCCCACCTACGGATCCGGCGTACGCCTCACGGCCGACGGCGGGTGGGAGGTCGATCCGGACTACGCCCGATCGATCGAGGTCGTCGAGAGCTCCCCGCTGACCATCCAGGTCGACCTGAACCCTGAGGCCGTCTGGCAGGACGGCCAACCGATCACCGCGGCAGACATGGTCGCCTACTGGAAGGCCCAGAACGGCTCCGACAGCGACTTCGAGGTGCGCAGCACCCAGGGCTGGCGAGACATCGCGGCGGTCGAACCCGGCGAGGACGAGTACTCCTACACGGTCGAGTTCGACAGCGCGACGGCCGACTGGCCTCGCTACGTCTACCCCCGCCTCCCGCAGTCCGTGACCAGTTCACCCGACCGCTTCAACACTGCCCTCGCGGAGCGTGCCGCCCCGTCCAACGGGCCTTTCGTGGTCAGTGACGTCGACCGCGAGGCCGGTCGGCTGATGCTGGAGCCCAACATCCTGTGGTGGGGTGATCCGCCCCGACTCGAGGCGATCGTGTGGCAGTCGGCCACGGCGCGAGCCCAGGTCGAGGCGTTGGGCGACGGTGAGCTCGACGCGATCACGCCACCACCGTCCACCGATCTGGACTCGATCGATCTCGACGATCGGCAGGTGCGCCAATCGGCAGGAACCGAGTGGACCCAGCTGACGATGAACGCGGCCTCCGGCCCGCTCAGCGAGCCAGAGGTGCGCCGGGCGGTCGCGCTCGCCCTCGATCGACGAGCACTGGCCGCCGCGACCGCCGCTCCGTCGCCGCCGGCCGTGCTGGGCAGCTTCGTCCTACTGCCGGGCCAGCGCGGCTACACCGACCAGTCGGACCTGATCGCTCCCGATCCGGACGAGGCCACGCGCCTGTTGGCCGAGGCCGGCTTCGACGCCGACAACCCGCTGACCCTCACCCTCCCGGTGCCGGAGACCACCAGCACCGTCACCGACCGTGCCGCGCTGATCGCCGACCAGCTCGGCGAGGTCGGTATCGAGGTCACGGTCGAGCCGGTGCCCGACGAGGACTTCCCCGATCGCATCATCGCCCTGGACTTCGACCTGGCCACCTTCACCCAGTCCGGTGGGGTCTTCGAGCTCGCCGACGCCAAGGCGCTGTTCCATCCGATCGACTCCAGCCAGAACTTCACGGGGCGCGAGGACGACGACCTGGCCCGGGCCTGGGACACGGCCGTCGAGACCCTCGACGACCAGGCGCGATTCGATGAGATCGCGGATCTGGACGAGCAGCTGTTCGCCGACGTTCCACTCGTGCCCCTGGGCGTCGTCCCCCAGGCCATGGTGGTCGCCGACGGCGTGGCCAACTACGGTCCGGCCCAGTTCCTGCGTCCCGACTGGACAGCTGTCGGATTTCTTTGATCCACAGGTAGCAAAACACATCTGTGCTGGTCACGCGGATTAAATCAATCTGCACACAGGTACTGTCCACAGAGTTGTCCACCGTCCGTGCACAACCTGCGCGGCGTGTTCCACAGGCTGGCGGCAGTTGCGCACATGGGCTGTGCGGCGCGAGGTTCACTTTGTCGGGGTGCACCCGTAGCGTCCGGTCCATGAGCGTCTCTGATCTGTACGAGCCTGAGCCCGACAGCGCAGCCGACGCCCACGTTCCGCCCCAGGATGTTGCGGCCGAGCAGAGCGTCCTGGGGGCCATGCTGCTCAGCAAGAACGCCATCGACCCGGCCGCAGACACGGTGCAGGGCCGCGACTTCTACCGCCCCGCGCACGAGCTCATCTTCGACACCATCGTGGGCCTGGCCACCCGCGGAGAGCCCGCCGACGCGATCACGGTCGCCGCCGAGCTGCAACGCCGCGGCGAGGTCGCCCGAGTCGGTGGCGCTCCCTACCTGCACACCCTGGTATCCGGCGTCAGCATCGCCGCCAACGTCGACTACTACGCGCACATCGTGCGCGAGAAGGCCATCCTGCGCCGCCTGGTCGAGGTCGGCCAGCGCATCGCGCAGCTCGGGCAGGCCGGTCAGGGCGAGCTCGAGGACATCGTCGACCGGGCCCAGGCCGAGGTGCTCGACGTCGACGGATCACGCGGCGCCGACGACTACCGGCTGATCTCCCAGCTCATCCCCAGCACGATCGACGAGATCGAGGCGTTGGGTCAGCGGTCCGGTGAGATCCACGGCGTGCCGTCGGGATTCCCCGACCTCGATCGCGTCACCACGGGATTTCGTGGCGGTCAGATGATCGTGGTGGCGGCCCGACCCGGTATCGGCAAGTCGACCCTCGGCCTCGACTTCTGTCGCTCCGCCTCGATCCGGCACAAGATCCCGTCGGCGATCTTCTCCCTGGAGATGACGGCCTCGGAGATCACCACCCGACTGCTGTCCGCCGAGGGCAAGGTCAACGTCAGCGCCATGCGCGGTGGCCAGATGTCCGATGCCGACTGGCGCAAGATCAGCAATGTCACCAGCAAGGTCAACGGCGCGCCCATCGTCATCGACGACAGCCCCAACATGACGATGCCCGAGATCCGCGCCAAGGCCCGCCGCATCCAGAAGGAGCATGGCCTCGGCCTGCTGGTCATCGACTACCTGCAGCTGATGACCTCGGGCAAGAAGGTCGAGAACCGTCAGGTCGAGGTCTCGGAGTTCTCCCGCCAGATCAAGCTGCTGGCCAAGGAGCTCAACGTGCCGATCATCGCGATCAGCCAGCTGAACCGTGGCTCGGAGCAGCGCACCGACAAGACCCCCATGATCTCGGACCTGCGCGAGTCCGGCTCGATCGAGCAGGACGCCGACGTCGTCCTGCTGCTGCACCGCGGCCAGCGCGACGGAGACGAGTCCGGCGGTGGGGCGTCCGAGGGCCCGCGCGAGCGCATCGGTGAGGCAGACATCATCGTGGCCAAGAACCGATCCGGTCCCACCACCAAGGTCGCGGTCAGCTTCCAGGGCCACTACTCGCGGTTCACGCCCATGGCCCACGACGAGGGCGGAGCGCCTGCGGCGGCAGCCGGCGACTTCTTCTAGACGACCTACAGTGAAGTCATGAACGAGAAGACGGTCATCGACGCAGTCCATCCCCAGCTCTTCATCGCCGGACAGTGGCGCGACGCCGAAGGCGGACGCACCCTGTCGGTCGACGATCCCTCGACCGGATCGACGCTCGTGCAGGTGGCCGATGCCTCGGCGGCCGACGGCGCGGCCGCGCTGGACGCAGCCGTCGCTGCGCAGGCGGAGTGGGCGGCCAGTGCGCCGCGCGATCGTGGGGAGATCCTGCGCACCGCCTTCGAGATGATCACCGAACGAACCGACGAGCTGGCGATGCTCATGACCCTCGAGATGGGCAAGCCACTGAGCGAGTCGAAGGCCGAGATCGCCTACGGCGCGGAGTTCTTCCGCTGGTTCAGCGAGGAGGCCGTCCGCATCTCGGGGCGCTACTCGATGGCGCCCAACGGCAAGACCCGGTTGCTGACCCTCAAGCAGCCTGTCGGCCCGTGCCTGATGATCACGCCGTGGAACTTCCCGCTCGCCATGGGAACCCGCAAGATCGGGCCCGCCATCGCCGCGGGCTGCACCATGGTCGTCAAGCCTGCGCAACAGACCCCGTTGACCATGCTGCGTCTGGCCGACCTGCTGAAGCAGGCCGGCCTGCCCGATGGCGTGCTCAACGTCGTCACCACCTCCAGCACCGGCGAGGTCATGGGCCCGTTGATCGAGGACCCTCGTCTGCGCAAGCTGACCTTCACCGGATCGACCGGGGTCGGCCGCAAGCTCATCGAGCAGAGCGCTGCCGGCGTGCTGCGCGTGTCGATGGAGCTCGGCGGCAACGCGCCGTTCGTGGTGTTCGACGACGCTGACATCGACGCGGCCGTCGACGGCGCCATGCTGGCCAAGATGCGCAACGTCGGGGAGGCCTGCACGGCGGCCAACCGGTTCATCGTCCATGAGTCGGTGGCCGAGGAGTTCGGCACCAAGCTCACCGAGAAGATGGCGGCGATGACGGTGGGTCGCGGCACCGACGACGGTGTCCAGGTCGGTCCGCTGGTCGACTCCACCCAGCGCGACAAGGTCGCCGATCTGGTCGCCGACGCGATCGCCCAGGGAGCCACCGTGCTGACCGGAGGCGAGCGCCCCGACACCAGCCAGTACGGCACCGACACCTACTACCCGCCCACGGTCCTGACCAACGTCAGCAAGGACGCCGAGATCTGGACCGAGGAGATCTTCGGCCCCGTTGCGCCGATCTACACCTTCAGCGACGAGCAGGAGGGCATCGACATGGCCAACGACACCGAGTTCGGCCTGGTGGCCTACGCCTTCACCCGCGACCACGCCCGCGTCGTGCGCGTGTACGAGGGACTGCAGACCGGCATGGTGGGAATCAACCAGGGCGTCGTGTCCAACCCCGCAGCGCCGTTCGGTGGGGTCAAGGCCAGCGGCTTCGGCCGTGAGGGCGGTGCCGAGGGCATCGAGGAGTACCTCGAGACCAAGTACGTCGGCCTGGCGCTGTAGCCCGTGCGCGCTGTGGTCACCCTCCTCGCCGTGGCCGCGCTCTCAGCCTGCAGCGGGAGCGCGGACGGCGACAGCGCGGCGCCGGCGCCCTCGTCCAGCAGCCAGGCGATCGCCTGCGGTCTGCTGGACAGCCAGCAGCGCGAGGACCTCACGGGCCAGCGGGTCGACACGGTGACCGATCCGTCGAGGGCGGCACTTGGCCTGCAGTGCCGGTGGGCCGACGGAGCCACCTTCGTCGAGGTGAGCTCACTCGATGCCGGTTCGTGGGCCAGCTCCCTGCCCGACCTCATCAACGCGCTGACCGATTCGGGCCGGGACGTCGACGCCGATGAGCAGGAGAGCCTGCAGGAGATCGTCGATCTCGTCGAGGGTCGAGGCGCGCTGTCGGCCACCGAGGCCTGCGACCTCTTCCCCACCATCGCCGGGGCCGTCGCCGACGATGAGCCCAGCGACTTCGTGCTGTTCGTGCCGATCCAGACCTCCGCCGGTGCGGACGCCGTGGGTGTCCAGGCCCAGACCTGCACCGACGGCGTGTTCAGCTCGGTGGTCTTCGCTGCACCAGGCGTAGCTGAGTCCGACGAGGTGCGCGACCGAGCCCGCACCGCGCTGGACCAGGCGCACCGCGCCGCGATCGCCTCAGGGGCGTTGGCTGTCTAGGGGCGTTCTCGTCGCCGAGCTGAACTGCTCGACGTACAGGCGTGAGTACAGCCCCCCGGCGGCGAGCAGCTCGGCGTGGGTGCCGGACTCGACGAGTCGACCGTCCTCGAGGCCGAAGATGACGTCGGCGTTCGCGATGGTGGAGAGCCGGTGCGCGATCGCGATGGTGGTGCGGTTGTGGGTGGCGCGGTCGAGCGCCTCCTGGACCAGCCGCTCGGTCTCGGTGTCGAGTGCCGAGGTGGCCTCATCGAGAATGAGGATGCGCGGGTCCATCAGCAGCACCCGGGCGATCGCGAGCCGCTGCTTCTCTCCACCGCTGAGCCGGTAGCCGCGCTCGCCGGTGATGGTCTCGTAGCCGTCGTCGAAGCCGACGATGCGGTCGTGGATGTTGGCGTCGCGAGCCGCCTGCTCGATCTGCTCGGCGGTCGCGTCGGGCCGGGCGTACGCGATGTTGTCGCGGATCGTGCCGTGGAACAGGTACGGCTCCTGCGTCACCATGCCGATCGACTGGGCCAGCGACGCCATCGTCACGTCGCGCACGTCGTGGCCGTCGATCAGCACGGCGCCGGTGGTGACCTCGTGGAACCGGGGGACCAGGTAGCTGGTCGTGGTCTTGCCCGACCCCGACGGACCCACGATGGCGGCCAGCTGGCCGGGGCGGACCGTGAAGGAGACGTGCTCCAGGGCCCACTGCGTCCCAAGCGGCTCGTCGCCGCGCTCGATGCGTACGCCGGTGTCGCCGAACCGGTCGTGGTTGGCCGTGCCGGACAGGGCTCGCGGCTCGGGGTAGCGGAACGACACGTCACGGAACTCGATCTCGCCGCGCAACGTGCTCGGGTCCAGGACGATCGCACCCGGTCGCTCGGTGATGGCGGGCTCGAGATCGAGGTACTCGAAGATGCGACGGAACAGGGCCAGCGATGTCTGGACGTCCAGCGTGACGCGCATCAGCTGCAGCAGCGGCATCTGCAGCCGGGCCTGCAGCGTCGTGAACGCGACGAGCGTGCCGGCCGTGAGGCTGGCACCGCCGAGCGATCCGGTGATCATGAGACCGGCGACGAGGTAGATCAGCGCCGGGGTGATGGCGAAGAACGTCTGGACCGTGGCGAAGAACGCACGCCCGGTCATGGCCTGATCGACCTGCAGGCGGGTCTGCTGCCGGTTGGCCTCGCGGTACCGATCGACCTCGGAGTCGCCGCGGTGGAAGACCTTGGACAGCATCATGCCCGAGACGCTCAGCGCCTCCTCGGTGATCGCCGTCATCTCCGACAACGACTCCTGAGTGCGCTTGGCGATCCGCTGGCGGCGCTTGCCGACCTGCAGCTGGATGACCACGAACAGCGGCATCAGGATCAGGGTCAGGATGGTCAGCTGCCAGGACAGGATCACCATCGACACGAACGCCGCGACCACGGTGACCGAGTTCTGCACGATGGTCGTCGCGGTGTCGGTCAGCACGGTGCGCACGCCGGCGACGTCGTTGGCCAGACGTGACTGGATCGAACCGGTCTTGGTGGCGGTGAAGAAGGCGAGGTCCATTCTCTGCAGGTGGGCGAACAGGTCGCCCCGCAGGTCGGCCATCGCGGAGTTGCCGATCGTGGAGGTCAGCCAGTTCTGCGCGATCCCGATCAGCGCGGTGACGACCGGGATGACGATCATGCCGGCGACCAGCCAGCCGAGCAGCCCCAGCTGCGGAGGGCCCGACGACGGGAACAGGGCCCGGTCGAACACGGCCTGGGTCAGGAACGGGATCACCGACGTGAGGGCGGCGGCGACCACCACGGCCACGCCCACCCACGACACCTGCCTGCGATAGGGCCGCAGCAGTCGCGCGATGCGACCGAGGAGCGGCTCGTCCATCACTCCTCGATCTGCTGGAGCATCAGGTCGGCGGTGTCGGAGAGCACGGGCACGAGGTCCGGGGTTCCCCAGAGGTGGTCCTCGGTGCGCAGCGCCGCCCACAGCAGCAGGGATCCTTCGACGGTCTGGAAGGCCGGGTCGGCCGCGAGGTGGAAGGGGGCTGGGACGCCGTCGACCTGCACCGCGGTTGCGGCCAGCACCTCACCGGTGGAGTCGACCAGCTTGATCGAGGCGATCGCGCCGGCGGGAATCGCCACCCGTTCGCGGATCGAGACGGTGCCATCGATGGTCAGCAAAGGGGTGGAGGTCATGCGTCTAGGCTATTCCTGCCAGTGTGCGAGTGCCTGCGCGGCAGGAGTCGGTGCCCGTCCCGTGAGGTGGCGCACGTCGTCGGTGACGTGGCCGTGAATGCCGTGGCGGATCGCGACGTAGGCCGACAGCCACGCGTCGAGCACCTCATCGGGAGCGCAGTGATCCCGTTTCTGCTGCCGGGCCTGCTCATCGCTCTGCGGGGTGTAGGCGATCGGGACACCGATCACGGGCTCGAGCAACGTGGCGACGTCGTCGAGGGACAGAGCGTCGGGCCCGGACAGCTCGTAGGTCTGGCCCACGTGGGTCTTGGGGTCGGCGAGCACGGCTCCCACTGCGGCGCCCACGTCGGCGCGGGCCACCGCGGCGATGCGGCCGTCCGCGGCCGGCGCCCGGATCTGGTCCTCGTGCACCAGGTCGACCAGCGTCTCGGCGTAGAGGTTGCTGCGCAGGATCGTGACGTCGAGACCTGAATCGTTCAGGTACGTCTCGGTCGCCCCGTGATCGCGGGCGTACACGCAGACGGCGTCATCGGCCGCCCCCACGAAGGACAGATAGACGATCTGTCGCACACCGCACCGCACGGCGGCATCGACGAAGTCCTGGTGCAGCAGCAGGCGATTGTCGTCCTCGTAGGCCGAGACCATGAAGGCCGTGTCGATGCCTGACAAGGCTGCGCGAAGCGCCGGGCCATGCGTTCCGGGGAAGGTCGCGATATCGAAACCGGGCAGGTCGACGGTGCGCGCGGCGTCACGAACGATGAGCCGAGCCGTGCGGCCAGCCGCGGCGAGGTGTCGTGCTGCGGTCGATCCCACGACGCCGGTGGCGCCGGTGATGGCAAGGGTGGGCACGATGAAGTCCTCGGAAGTCGGAGCGATGGCCGTCACATTATCCCGGCTGGCCGGCGGCGTGCTGCAGGTCCAACCCCTGACATACTCGGCGCATGAGTGAGATTCCCGGACTGGACGGACTGCTGGGCGTGGAGCACCTCGAGGTCACCGCCGACCGGGTCGTCGTGCAGTTCACGATCGGCACCGAACACCTGCAACCCTTCGGCATCCCGCACGGCGGCGTCTACTGCGCCGTGCACGAGTCCACGGCCAGCACCGGTGGGCAGGTCTGGCTCGGCACCCAGGGCGTCGTGGTGGGCACCAACAACTCCACGGACTTCATCCGCCAGGCCGCGGTCGGAGACACGATCACGGTGACCGCCACCCCCATCCATCGCGGGCGCAGCCAGCAGCTGTGGCACCTCGACTCGATCAACCAGGACGACAAGCTCATCGCCCAGGGCCAGGTGCGACTGGCCAATCTCGACCGGGAGATCCCGCCCGAGATGCTGGCGCAGTTCACCGGTCAGGACAACGGGTAGGCTCATCGGGCGGCCGCGACTGGCGTTGAGGTGGATACCACCGGGGAGTGACCGCGTTCGCGACACCGCACCATCCGTACTGGGACCGTTCGCCTGGGCCCCGGTCAGCCCCCATTTCTGCTGACCTGGAGCCCACCACCATGATGATGACCATGAACACTTCCGCCCCGTTCGCGACCGAACGACTCGAGGACGCCGACGTCCGGGTCCTGCTGCTGGAGAACATCCACACCGACGGGGCCGACTTCTTGCGCGGCAAGGGGTACCAGGTCGAGACGCGCGACGGCGCGCTCGGCGAGGACGAGCTGATCGAGGCCATCGCCGGCGTGCACCTGCTCGGCATCCGGTCGACCACCTACATCACCGACAACGTGTTGGCCGCGGCTCCGAACCTGCTGGCGATCGGGGCGTTCTGCATCGGCACCAACCAGATCGACCTGGCCGCCACCACGGCGCGTGGCATCGCGGTCTTCAATGCTCCGTACTCCAACACCCGCAGCGTCGTGGAGCTCGCGATCGCCGAGATCATCTCGCTGGCCCGCCGACTGCACGAGAAGTCCACCGACATGCACGCCGGGGTCTGGAACAAGTCGGCCGCCGGAAGCCACGAGATCCGTGGCCGCACGCTCGGCATCATCGGATACGGCAACATCGGCAGCCAGCTGTCGGTCGTGGCCGAGGCCCTCGGCCTGAAGGTGATCTTCTTCGACATCGACGACAAGCTCGCCCTGGGCAACGCCAAGCGCTGCTCGACGATCGAGGAGCTGCTCGCCGAGGCCGACGTCGTGACGCTGCACGTCGACGGCCGCCCCGGAAACGCGGGGTTGTTCGGCGACGAGGAGATGAAGCAGATGAAGCCGCGGGCGCTGTTCCTGAATCTGTCGCGCGGCATCGCCGTGGACACCGTGGCCCTGCGCAAGCACCTGCAGTCCGGTCACATCGCCGGTGCGGCCGTCGACGTGTTCCCGGTCGAGCCCAAGCGTCAGGGCGATGAGTTCGAGTCGGACCTGCGCGGCCTGCCCAACGTGATCCTGACGCCGCACGTGGGTGGCTCGACCGAGGAGGCCCAGCAGGACATCGGCCGATTCGTCGCCTCCAAGCTGCGGTCCTACACCGAGTTCGGCAGCACGTCGTTGAGCGTGAACATGCCCGAGCTGAACCTGCCCGCCGATCAGGGCAAGTGCCGCATCGCCCACGTGCACCGCAACGCCCCGGGCGTGCTGGCCACGATCAACGGGTTGCTCGGCGAGCGCGAGGTCAACATCGACGCGCAGTCGTTGTCGACCCGGGGTGAGAACGGCTACGTCGTGACGGACGTCCCCGACGGGGTCAGCGCCGACACGCTGGCCGCCCTGGCGGCGTTGCCCGAGACGGTACGGATCCGTCAGCTGAGCTGAGCCAACGTCTCGGCGCAGCCGGCGTTGATGCGCACGGTGGCGAGGTCGTCGCCGCGGGTCGGTCCGCGGTTGACGATCACCACGGGGATCTCCCGCTTGGCGGCGGCTCGCACGAAGCGCAGGCCGGACATCACCTGCAGCGACGACCCGAGCACCAGCAGTGCCTCGGCCCGCTCCACCAGGTCGAAGCAGCGCTGCACGAGTGGCTTGGCGACGCTCTCGCCGAAGAACACCACATCGGGCTTGAGGCGGCCGACGTCTCCTCGACCGGCGCACCGCAGGCAGTCGGCGACGACGAAGTCGTCGGTGGTGGCGAGCAGCACGTCGCCATCGGGTCGGGTCGGACCGTCGCGGTCGGCGTAACCGGGATTGAGGCGCACGAGTCGCTCGTGCAGGCTGCTGCGTGGCGTGCGCTGGCCGCAGTCGAGGCAGACGACGCGGTCGAGGCGTCCGTGCAGGTCGATCGTGTCGAGGTGGCCGGCCCGTTCGTGCAGCCCGTCGACGTTCTGGGTGATCAGACCGCCCAGGCGGCCAGCGCCCTGCAGCTCGACGAGCGCGACGTGGGTGCGGTTCGGCTCGGCGCCGCTCATGCGACTCCACCCGACGTGGGCGCGGGCCCAGTACGTCTGCCGAGCCTCAGGTGCGGCCACGAACTCCTGATACGTCATGGGCGTGCGGGCGATCGATCCGGGGCCGCGGTAGTCAGGAATACCCGAGTCGGTCGAGACCCCCGCCCCGGTCAGCACCAGACAGCGGCGGTCGCCCAGTGCGCTGACGATCTGGGGGAAGGGCCGACTCACGTCGTCAAGCCTAAAACGGCGGCAAAGATCGAGCGTGTCGACGGCACGAAAGTATGAACGGAACCTGAGATTGGCGTAGTGTCGCCGTCCTGTGAGGTTGGCCCCCGGCCGACCTCGAGAAGAGAGGAAGAACTTGTGATCATTCTTGGAGTCGTCCTGTTGATCCTGGGGGCGGTGCTGAACATTCCGATCCTGTACACGATCGGCGGCATCCTCGCCGTGGTCGGTGTCGTCCTGTTTGTCCTGGGGGCGGTGGGCCGCGGAATCGGCGGACGAAAGCACTACTTCTAACCACGCGCGACTCAGGGGCCGTCACCTCCGGGTGGCGGCCCACTGTCGCGTCGCAGTACTGATCGCGGCGAGAGGAGTGGACGATGTCACGTCACGTCGTGCTGCTGCGCGCGGTCAACGTGGGCGGTACCGCGAAGCTGCCGATGGCTCGCCTGCGGGAGATCGCCACGGACCTCGGGGCCATCAATGTCTCGACGTACATCGCTTCGGGGAACTTGCTGGTCGACCTCGACACCGACCACGAGGTGTTCGACCGGGCGCTGGAGCAGGCGATCACCTCCGAGTTCGGCTTCTTTCGCGAAGTGATCTCGCGCACCCCCGCGCAGCTGAGGGCATCCCTCGCCGCGCACCCGTTCGAGGTGGCCGCTCCCACCGCCTCGTTCGTGACCTTCTTGACGGCGGAGCCGCCGCGATCGGCCGTGGCCCGGGCCGAGGAGATCGCGACCGGCGAGGACCGCTGGCAGGTCATCGGCGCCGAGCTGCACATCCGCTATGCCCAGGGAGCGGGACGGCCACAGATGCGGACCGACGCGATCATGCGTCAGCTGGGGGTCCTGGGGACCGCCCGCAACCTGAACACCGTGCAGCGACTGATCGACCTGGCCGGCTCCTGAAGTGGGCCGCGAGGGCGGCGTTGAGCTCGGCATAGTCCATCCCCTCGGCAAGTTCACGGTAGGTGCCTTCGTTGAGCAGTTCGACAGCCGCGCGGCGGGTGTAGGCGTAGACGCCTTGTGCGATAGCCATGCCCACGCTGACCCGACGTACACCGAGATCCGTCAGCTGGGCGACGGTCAGTGCACCCGGTCCGGCCATGATGTTGACGGGCGCTGGTACCGCAGCAGTGAGGTCTCGGATGGCTCCGGCGTCCATGAGACCGGGTACGAAGATGCCGTCCGCACCTGCGGCGAGGTAGGCATCCGCTCTGCGGATCGTCTCGCTCAGTCGCTTCTCGGGCTCACCGACCTGCAGCACGTAGGTGTCGATGCGGGCGTTGATGAACATCGGCACGTCGGCCTCGTCGGCTGTAGCTCGTACGGCGGCGATCCGCTCGGCCTGCTCGAGCTGGCCCCACAGTCGCGCCCCGCACGCGTCTTCCAGGTTGACCCCGACGGCACCGGCTTCAAGCATCGCGTGCGCAGTGGCCGCCACCTGGTCCGGGTCAGCGCCATAACCGGCCTCGATGTCTGCGGTGACCGGACCGTCGAGAACTGCGGTGATGCGGGCGATCAGATCCACGGCGCGATCGCGAGCCAAGCGCTCCCCGTCCGGGGCACCCAGGCTCCAGGCGGCCCCGGCGCTGGTGGTCGCCACCGCACGTGCCCCCGCGTCGCGCACCACGACAGCCGAGGCAACGTCCCAGGCATTCGGAAGAACGAGCACCCCGATGGTGTGCAGGGCATGAAAGTCCCTGGCCCTGTCGGCCTGGCTGGGGGCGGGGTCGGTCGGATTCGTCGATGAGGTCATGGCAGTCAGTCAACCCGCTGGATTCCGCACGGGCTGGCGGTTATCGGACCAGTCGGTGTTGAGATGCCCTCGCACCCCGGGCGGCGGCTTACAGACGGGCCGCGAGCTCGGTGGCCTGCTTGATGGCGCGCTTGGCGTCGAGCTCGGCGGCGACGTCGGCGCCGCCGATGACGTGCACCGTCACCCCGGCAGCCTCGAGGGGATCCACGAGATCTCGCTGCGACTCCTGGCCGGTGCACAGCACGATCGTGTCGACCTCGATGAGCCGTGACTCGCTGGTCTTCTTGCCGGTGCTCACGGTGATGTGCAGGCCGTCGTCGTCGATGCGGTCGTACGTGACGCCCTTGATCATGTCGACGCCCGAGTCCTTCAGCGTGGTGCGGTGCACCCAGCCGCTGGTCTTGCCCAGGCCCTTGCCCAGCGACGTGGTCTTGCGCTGGAGCAGGGTGATGTCGCGGCGAGGTGGTGCCTGCACCTTGGTGGCGAGGCCGCCCCGCTGGCGGGCCGGGTCGGTGACGCCCCAACGCTGCATCCAGTGCTCGAGCGACTCGTCCACGTCGTGCAGCAGGTACTCGGCGACGTCGAAGCCGATCCCCCCGGCGCCGAGGATGGCGACCCGGCGCCCCACGGGAACCTCGTGGCGGATCACGTCCTGGTACGACACGACCGAGTCGTGGTCGAGCCCCGGGATCTCCGGGATGCGGGGTGTCACCCCGGTCGCGACGACGACCTCGTCGAAGGCGGTCAGATCCTCGGGGAGCGCCCGGCGCCCCAGATGGACCTGCACGCCGCCGAGCTCAAGCCGGCGGGAGTAGTAGCGCAGCGTCTCGGCGAACTCCTCCTTGCCCGGAATCTTCATGGCCAGGCTGAACTGGCCGCCGACCTGCGGCTCGGCCTCGAACAACTCGACCCGGTGGCCGCGTCCAGCCAGCTCGGCGGCGGCCGCGAGGCCAGCTGGCCCGGCCCCCACGACGGCGATGTGCTTGGCCGTGCGGGTGGGCGTCAGGACCAGGGTCGTCTCGTGCCCGGCGCGCGGGTTGACCATGCAGCTGGCGCGCTTGTTGGCGAAGGTGTGGTCGAGGCAGGCCTGGTTGCAGGCGATACAGGTGTTGATCTCGTCGGCGCGGTCCTCGGCGGCCTTGTTCACGAAGTGCGGGTCGCTGAGCAGCGGCCGAGCCATCGAGACCAGGTCGGCCTCGCCGTCGGCGATGATCCGTTCGGCGACCTCGGGGGTGTTGATCCGGTTGGACGCCACGACCGGCACGTTCACGGCGGGCCGCAGCTTGCCGGTCACCCACGAGAACGCGCCGCGGGGCACCGAGGTGACGATGGTGGGGATGCGGGCCTCGTGCCAGCCGATCCCGGTGTTGATGATCGAGACGCCGGCGGCCTCGACCTGCTGGGCCAGCTCGACCGTCTCGCTCCAGCTCTGGGCGTCGTCGACGAGATCGAGCAGGCTCATGCGGTACATCACGATGAAGTCGGGGCCGACGCGGTCCCGCACGCGGCGAACGATCTCGATCGGGAACTTCATCCGGTTGCGCGCCGATCCGCCCCACTGGTCGGTGCGGTCGTTGGTGCGCGCCGTCACCATCTGGTTGATCAGGTAGCCCTCCGAGCCCATGATCTCGACGCCGTCGTACCCGGCGCGCTGGGCGAGCTCGGCCGAGGCAGCGAAGTCGTCGACGGTCCGGTCGACCTCGGCGGTGCTCATCGCCTTGGGAGGACCGAACGGCGTGATGGGCGACGCGATCTTGGAGGCGCCGCGCTTGAACGGGTGGTACCCGTAGCGACCGGCGTGCAGCAGCTGCAGCGCGATCTTGCCGTCGTGCTCGTGCACCGCGTCGGTGACGACCCGGTGCTTGTCGGCGAGCCGCTTGGACGTCATGGTGGAGCCGAACGGCAGCAACCAGCCGTGGCGGTTGGGCGCGTAGCCGCCGGTGACCGACAGGGCCACGCCGCCCTTGGCCCGCTCGGCGAAGTAGGCGGCGAGCTCCGGCAGGTGCTTGGCCCGGTCCTCCATGCCGGTGTGCATCGAGCCCATGATCACGCGGTTGCGCAGGGTCGTGTGGCCCAGGTCGAGGGGGCTGAGCAGGTGTGGGTAGGGGCTCATCGAGCCGCCTCCTGCTGGATCTGGGGGAACTGGGCCGCCATTGCGGCCGCCAAGGCGTTCGCCGCCGACAGAGGTCGCACCATCACGGTGAACTCGGTGATGAGCCCGTCGGCATCGGTGCGGAGCAGGTCGATGCCCTGCAGGCTGACGCCGTCCACGATGGTCTCGAAGATCAGCGCCGAACCGTGTCCGTCGGCGTCCTCGAGCTCACGCACGTACCGCAGGTCGGTGAAGACTCGCCCGACTCCGCGCAGGATGGCGCTGACCATGGCCCGGCCCTCGTAGGGCTTGAAGGCGACGGGACTGCGAAAGACGACGTCGTCGGCCAGGAGGCTGTCGACGGCGGCGAAGTCGCCGGACTCCACGAGCTCGCGGAAGGCTTTCATCTGGACTCCATACTGGTGAGGTGATCTCGAAGAGTGCTGCGTGGTTCCTGGTGCTGGCCGGACTGTTCAACCTGGTGATCTGGCCACGGTTCGCCAAGGCCATCGTCGATGACGACCGCGCGTGGAGCGGGGAGGCCTTCTCCAGCACTCCGACAGGATTCTTCTGGGTGCACGCGGTGCTGATCGGCTCGGCCGTCACGATCGCGGCGGTGGTCCTGGTGATCGGTGTGCGCGCTCATCGCAACCGCTGAAGGATCTCATCGCACCAGGCGATGGCCGCCTCCTCGCTGATGATGCCGCCCCGCAGCACCAACCAACCACCGAGCTGATCGTCGCCGATCGCCTCGGGATCGGGGTAGAAGCGGGTGGCGCTCGCCCGGTAGTACTCCAACCGCTCCACGTGGGCTCGACGCCGGGACCGGACGTCGTCACCGATCGCTGCGGCGTCACCGAACGGGAGGGCGCGCAGCTTGACGGCGAACGCGCTGCGCACCTGTTCGAGGGGGGCGGGTTGCGTCGTCCAGGCCGCCAGCTCCTCGCGTCCCTGCGCCGTGATCGCGTACACCTTCTTGTCCGGACGGGTCCCCTGGACCACGACGTCGGCGGTGACCCAGGCGTTGGTCTCCATCCGGCCGAGCACCTTGTAGATCTGCTGATGGCTGGCGGTCCAGAAGTGGCCGATCGAGGCATCGAAGCGACGGGCCAGCTCGTAGCCACTGGCTGATCGTTCAGCCAGGGAGACGAGGATCGCGTGCTCGAGTGCCACCCGATGACGGTAGTCCCCCGAACTCGATTATGCAATCAATTGCATAGGGCAATGAGGCGGGCCAGAGACCGATGAACGCGGCCCCTCCGCCCGGCGTATCCCCGCACGTGGCCACCCTCGGCCACGTCATCGATGTCTGAGGAGACACACGCCATGACACCTCCCCGCCCCTCCAAGCGGCTGCTCTCACTCGCCGCCGTATCCGCCCTGGGCCTGACCGTCCTGGGTGCCGCGCCCGCCAGCGCGGCCACCTTCTCGGTCTCGAACATCACCGAGCTGCGCGCTGCAGTCGCCGAGGCGAACGCGACGCCCGGCGTCGACACGATCCGACTGACGAACAACATCTCGTTCGCCCGCACCACCGGTGACATCGAGATCACCGACCGCCTCGTGATCAACGGCCGCAACCTGACCATCAACGCAGCCGGGGTCGATCGCGCGTTCACGGTGACCGACACCCGCGTGGCGGTGCGCAACACGACGATCCGCGGCGGGGCTCCTGCTGCGGGTGAGAGCGGAGGAGCGCTGCTGAACGACGGCGGCACCCTGACCATGAACAACGTGCGCGCCGTCAACAACGTCGTGACGGGCACCGGCGCCTCCGGTGGCGCCGTCGCCTCGGTGAACGGCGGAACGCTCAACGTCGTGGACTCGACCCTCGCGTCGAACTCCGCGACCCGGGCCGGTGGCGCGATCGAGGCCAACGGCGGTTCGACCACGGTCACCAACACGACGATGAGCCGCAACACCACCGGTGCGGGACCCGGCAACGGTGGTGCCCTGCACCTGACCGGTGCGGGCACGGTGGCTGTCACCGGCAGCACCGTCACCAAGAACGAGGCGGCCGCCGAGGGTGGCGGCCTGTGGAACTCCGGCACCGGCACCATGACGGTCACCGACACCAGGGTGGTCGGCAACACGGTGGCCGGCGCCGAGGCCACGCAGGGCGGCGGCGGACTGTTCCAGGAGGCCGGCGCATCCGGCACGCTGACGGTCACCGGCAGCACGATCGCCGACAACACCGCGACCGGCGCGGCCGGCTCCGGCGGCGGCATCCTGAACGACCAGGGCACCGTGTCGGTCTCGGACAGCACCATCGCCCGCAACACGTCCGTGCGCGCGGGTGGCGGAATCGAGGCCAACATCGGCTCGACCCTGCTGGACGACGTGCGGCTGAACAAGAACACCACGGGCGCGGGACCCGGCAACGGCGGCGGCCTGCACCTGACCGGTGCCGGCGACGTCACGGTCGCGCGCAGCACCGTCAGTGGAAACAAGGCCAGCGCCGAGGGCGGCGGCCTGTGGAACTCCGCGACCGGCACCTTCCTGGTCGACTCGACCAGGGTCACGGCCAACATCGCGAGCGGCAACGACGCTGATCAGGGCGGTGGCGGCATCTTCAACGATGGCGGTGCGCTGACCGTGCGCGGCAGCAGGGTCCTCGACAACGTGGCGAACGGCACCAGCGGATCCGGCGGCGGCATCATCAGCCTGGCCGGTTCGTTGAACGTCAGCGACACGGTCGCGTCGGGCAACGTGGCCCGTCGTGCCGGTGGTGGCATCGAGGTCGCCAACGGCACCGCGGCGCTGACCGACCTCGTGCTGCGCGACAACGTGACGTCGAGGAACCCCGGCAACGGTGGTGGCCTGCACGTCGGTGGCACCGGAAGCGTCACCTACGACGGTGGCACGGTCACCGGCAACATCGCAGCCGCCGAGGGCGGCGGACTGTGGAACGGCGCGACGGCCACGCTGATCGTGACGGGCGTGACGATCCGCAGCAACACCGCTCCGGTCGGCTCGAACGTCTACAACCAGCCGGCGGGTGGCGACTTCCGCATCGACGGCACTCCGGTCCCGGCGGGGCCCAACTCCCTGTAGTCAGGACTGCACCACCCCGGAGCCCGGTCTCATCGACAGCTGATGGGACCGGGCTTCGTCGGCATACGGTGGCGGAGTGAACGATGATCTGGAGCAGCGCGCAGCCGAGCTGATGGGCGAAGCGGCACACGGCTACTTCGCTGGCGGTGCCGGCGACGAACGGGTGATGACACGCAACATCGAGCAGTGGCAGCAGTACCGCCTCGCCCCCCGCGCGCTGGTCGACGTCTCGACGATCGACACCGGGGTGACGGTGCTGGGACGTCGGTGGGCTCATCCGATCGGCATCGCCCCGATGGCCTACCAGCGGCACGCCCACGACGAGGGCGAGGTCGCGCTGGCGCGGGCCGCGGCCCAGGCGGGGGCGCTGTTCACGTTGTCCTCGCAGACGACGTGCCCGCCGGTGGAGGTCGCAGCCGCCATGGGCGACGCACCGCGCTGGTTCCAGCTGTACGTGTTCCGCGACCGTGCCGTGAACGAGGATCTGATCGCCGCGGCCCGCGAGGGGGGTCACGAGGCGCTGGTCATCACCGTCGACTTCCCGGTCGGCGGGCGGCGCGAGCGCGATCTCCGCACAGGTTTCGCGCCGACCCACCCCACGCTGCTGGATCGAGTGGCCGCCGCCGACGGGGTCGCACTCACCCTGGCCGAACGCCATGCCCTCCATGACCCCTCGCTCACCTGGGACGACATCGGCCGATTCGCCGAGTCCAGCGGGCTGCCGGTGGTGCTGAAGGGGATCCTGCGTCCCGACGACGCTCGACGCGCGATCGACGCCGGCGCAGCGGGCGTCGTGGTCTCCAACCATGGTGGCCGTCAGCTCGATGCGGTCCTCAGCACGGCCGAGGCCCTGGAGCCGATCGTCGACGCCGTGGCGGGTCAGGCGTCGGTGCTGGTCGACGGTGGCATCCGACGCGGCTGGGACGTGGTCCGCGCCCTCGCCGTCGGAGCGGACGCTGCCCTGGTCGGTCGTCCGGTGCTCTGGGGTCTGGCGGCCGGCGGCGCCGACGGGGCCCGCGCCGAGATCGAACGACTGGTGGCCGAGGTCGAGAACACGCTCGCCCTCATCGGATGCCCGCGGGCGGCGGACGTGGATCGGTCGTTCCTCGCCCCAGCCAGGCGCTGACACCCTGTGCGGCCGTCCGGCCGGCGCGATTGGCGCCGATCGTGCTGGCCGACGGCCCGTAGCCGACCATCTGCACCCGGGGATCGACCACGGCGGTCGTGCCGTCCAGCTGGATCCCGCCGAGCGGACCGCGCAGGTGCAGGGGTGCCAGGTGCTCGATCGCGGGCCGGAAACCAGTGGCCCACACGATGATGTCGGCGGCGACGAACTTCCCGTCGGACCAGCGAGCACCGTCGGCCTCCAGTCGGTCGAACATCGGTCGTCGCCGGGCGTAGACGCCCATCGCCTCGGCCTCGCGCTCCTGATCACGCAGCATCAACCCGGTCACGCTCACGACACTGCGCGGCGGCAGCCCGGCCCGCACCCGCTCCTCGACCTTCGCCACCACCTCGCGTCCGATCTCGGCGGTGAACGGTCCCGTGCGCCAGACCGGCTCGGACCGCGTCACCCACGTGAGGGACTCGGCCACCGGCGCGATCGCCCCGGCCAGCTGCACCGCTGATGCCCCGCCACCGACCACGATGACCCGGCGTCCCGAGAACGCCGCAGGTCCCGGGTAGTCGACCGTGTGCAGCTGCCGTCCCGCAAAGATCTCTTGGCCGGGGTAGCGCGGCACGAAGGGACGCGTCCACGTTCCGGTCGCGTTGACCAGCGTGCGTGAATCCCAGGAACGGGAGTCCTGGGCCGTGGTCACCAGCACACCGCCCTCGTCCTGCACCGACGCGACCCGCACCGGTCGCACCACGGGCAGCTCGAAGCGGCGCTCATAGCGATCGAAGTAGGCGGGCACGACGGTGTTGGCGCGCTCGCCCTCGGAGGCGGTGGACAGCTCCAGCCCTGGCAGGTCGGCGACTCCGTGCACGTCGTGCATCGTCAATGCGTCCCACCGGTGCTGCCACGCCCCGCCCGCACGGTCGTCGGCGTCGAGCACGACATGGGAGAGCCCCCGGCGGCGCAGGTGGTACGACGCGGACAAGCCGGCCTGCCCGGCCCCGATGACCACGGCATCGTAGATCTCCACGTTCATGAGAACACCGGCGATCCAGCAGGTATGCCTGACACCTGTCATGGTCAGGTCGTGACACGTGCCGCATCCCCTCGGGCCGTCGAGGCGCGAGGCTCGACCCATGACAACCTCACCAGCGATCGAGCTGACCGGCCTCGGCCGCACGTTCCCCACCAAGGACAGTGCCGGCCACGCCACCACTGTGACTGCGGTCGATCATGTCGACCTGACCATCCCGACCGGCGAGATCGTGGCGCTGCTCGGCCCCAACGGCGCCGGCAAGACCACCACGCTCGACATCGTGCTCGGGCTGATCGAGCCCACGCGGGGCACGGCTCGCGTGCTGGGGCAGCCGCCCCGCCAGGCTGTGCGGGACGGGCTGGTGTCCGCGGTCCTGCAGACCGGCGGCCTGCTGAACGACATCACGGTCGGTGAGACCGTGCACTACGTCGCCGCCACCTACGGCGACGCCCACGACGACCCCGACGACGTGATGGCCCACACCGGCCTGACCGACCTGGCCGGCCGGCGGGTCAGCAAGTGCTCGGGAGGACAGCAGCAACGGCTGCGCTTCGCGCTCGCGCTGCTGCCCGATCCCCAGCTGCTGGTGCTCGACGAGCCCACCGCAGGCATGGACGTGTCCGCGCGCCGTGAGTTCTGGGCCACGATGCGCGAAGAGGCAGCCCGCGGTCGCACCGTCGTCTTCGCCACCCACTACCTCGAGGAGGCCGACGACTTCGCCGATCGCATCGTCCTGATGGCCGATGGCCTGATCGTCGCCGACGGGTCGACCGCCGAGATCCGGGCGACGGCCACCGGCAACGTCGTGCAGGCCACCGTGCCCGATCCGGAGTCGGCGCGCCACGCGCTCGAGTCCACCGGAGCCATCGTGGAGGTGGCCGGCCACCGCATCATCGTGCGGGGGACGGACTCCGACGCGATCGCCCGGACCGTCCTGGTCGACCTCAGCGGCCACGACCTCCAGATCACCGCAGGATCGCTGGAGGACGCCTTCGTGCGGATCACCGGCCCGCAGGCCAAGACCCCGGCAAAGGAGCTCGCATGACCACCACGACATCCGCACCGTCGACCCGCACCCGCCACGGCGCGATGCTGCGCATCGAGGTGCGCAGGATCCTGCGCGATCCCGTGACGTTGTTCTTCACGGTCGTGCTTCCCGCGTTCTTCTTCCTGATCTTCGGCGCCTCGGCGGCCTTCTCCGAAGAGCGCCTCGGCAATGGCAACGTGGCGATGGCCATCATGATCGCGATGGCGGCCTACGGCGCTGTCACCGCGACCGTCGGCATCGGCGGGCAGGCCGCCGTCGAGCGCAGCCAGGGGTGGGGTCGACAGCTGGGCCTGACGCCGTTGCGGGACTTCTCCTTCGTGCGGGTCAAGGTCGCGCTCGCCTCCCTGGTGGCGCTGGGTCCGATCTGCCTGGTCTACCTGCTAGGCGCGCTGACCGGCGCCGAGGGCAGCGGCAGCGCGTGGCTGCTGAGCGGGCTCGTCCTGGCCGCCGGGTCGCTGTCCTTCGCGCTGTACGGCCTGTGCTTCGGGCTGCTGTTCCGGTCCGAGGCCGCGATCAGCGGGGCCAGTGGTTCGGTCGTGGTGCTGGCCTTCCTGGGCAATGTGTTCTTCCCGCTGTCCGGGGCGTTGCTGACCCTGGCCAAGTTCACCCCGCTGTACGGATACGTGGCGTTGGCGCGCTATCCGCTCAGCGAGGGAGTCATCGTCTCCCAGGACGGATCGACGATCACCGACCCCCTGTGGCTGCCGATCGCTAACGTTCTGACATGGACCCTGATCTTCGCCATCACAGCGACGCTGCTGGTGCGCCGGGGCCGCGGGCGCCAGTGATGCCGGCCGACTCCACCAACCCGTTCGAGCGCTACGGCTGGCTGCTGTGGTCGACCTGGATGATCTTCCTGGTCTTCCCGGTGATCAGCGCGCTCTCCGAGGACTCGGTCATCCGGGTCGTCGGCGGACTGGTCGGCGTGGCCGTCTTCGCCGGGGTGTACGTCCTGGCGTTCCGCGGCCTGTTCGGTCGGGGCGCCGCGACCGAGACCTCGGACACGATCATGCTGATCGCCCTGGCGGCGATCGCGGCGGCGACCGGCGCGGCGATCGGGCTGGGGGCGCTGTCGTTCCTGCCCTTCCTGGCCTCGTTCGGCATGTTCGGTCTGCGCCGTCCCTGGACCTGGTGGTGGGCCGCAGCCCTGGTGGTCGTCTCCCTCGCTCTGCCGCTGGCTGCCGGTCAGCTGATGGAGTACCTGATCCTCGCGTTCATCCTGGTCGCGGTGTCGCTGGGTACCGGCACGGGTCGCGTGATGTCCGACCTGGGCGAACGGCACGAACGCATCCGGGACGAGCTGACCGTCACCGCCGAGCGCGACCGAGTGGCCCGAGACGTCCACGACGTGCTCGGGCACAGCCTCACGGTGGTCAGCGTCAAGGCGCAGCTGGCCGAGCGGATGATCGACCGCGATCCCGAGCGAGCCCGCGCCGAGCTCATCGAGATCCAGACCCTCACCCGACAAGCGCTGGCCGAGGTCCGCGCCACCGTGGGTGGCCTGCGAGCCGCCGGGCTCGACGACGAGGTCGCGGCTGCGGGTGTCGCGCTGCGAGCCGCGGGCATCACGGCAGACCTGCCGACCAGCACCTCGGTGCTTGATCCGCGCCGTCGCACCGTGGCCGCCTGGGTCCTGCGCGAGGCCGTCACCAACGTCGTGCGGCACTCCGGTGCCCAGCACTGCGTGGTGACGCTGGAGGAGTCCCGCTTCTCCATCCGCGATGATGGCTCCTGCGTCGCCGAGATCGTGGCGGGCAACGGTCTGCGCGGCCTGTCCGAACGCGTCACCGGCACCGGCGGCGAGCTGCGGATCGGACGGGTGCCGCAGGGCGGGACCGAGCTGGAGGTGACGTGGTGATCCGGCTGCTGCTGGCCGACGACCAGGCCATGGTCCGCGGTGCGCTCGCTGCGTTGCTGGACCTGGAGCCCGACGTCGAGATCGTCGCGGAGGTGTCGCGGGGCGACGAGGTGCTGGCCGCGGTGGTCGAGCACGCTCCCGATGTGTGCCTGCTCGACATCGAGATGCCGGGCATCGACGGCATCGAGGCCTGCCAGCTCGTCACCGATCAGACTGCGGCGCGGGTCCTCATCGTCACGACCTTCGGCCGTCCGGGCTACCTGCGGCGGGCCCTGGACGCCGGCGCGTCGGGTTTCGTCGTGAAGGACACGCCAGCCACCGAGCTGGCCGAGGCGGTGCGCCGAGTCCATTCGGGCCTGCGCGTCGTCGATCCGACCCTCGCCACCGAGTCGCTGCTCGACGGCGCCAGCTCGTTGACCCCGCGGGAGACCGATGTCCTGCGGATCGCGCTGAGCGGGTCGCCGGTCGCACGGATCGCCGCCGAGCTGCACCTGTCGGACGGAACCGTGCGCAACCACCTGTCCTCAGCCATCGGCAAGACCGGCACCACCACCCGGGTCGAGGCCGCCCAGGTCGCGCGTGACCGGGGCTGGATCTAGTCACTCCCGCCGAAGATCACGACGAGACCGACACCGCGCGACGCAGGTAGGTCTGGTCCTGCACCTGCACGAGCAGGAAGGCGGCGACGTCGGTGCGGCTGATCTTCAAGCGCAGTCCGCTCTCCGAGCCGCCGAAGCCGTGTCGGACGGGTCCCGGGCTCTGGTCGGCGAACGCGGACGGCCGCACGATGGTCCAGTCCAGGTTGCTCTCTTCCACGACCCGCTCCTGGCGAACGTGGTCGGCGTAGGCCGGTCGCAGCAGCGCCCCGAACATGACGTACTTCCAGAGCAGGTTGAGATTGGCCCGGCTCGACCCGACGCCGAGGGTCGACTGGCACACGAGCCGTCCTCCGCCGGCCTGTTCCAACGCTGCGACGACGGCGCGGGTGCCGGCCTCGCGTACCTCGCCCTTCCGTCCGGCGCCGAGCGCGACCACAACCGCGTCGGCGTCCTTGACGGCGGGTAGGCATGCGGCCGGATCGGTGACGTCGCCCTCGACGACCTGCAACCGATCGTGCGCAGCGCTGACACGAGCGGCATCGCGCGTGAACGCCTTGACGTCGTGCCCGGCGGCGAGCGCCTGCTCGACCACGAGGCGGCCGATGGTGCCGGTGGCACCGAAGATGGTGATGTTCATGATGACTCCTTGTGACGGTGCGTCGTGGTTGTGGTGCTCGTGGTCATGTACCCATTCGACCCCGCAGACGAGTGTCTGGCCATGGCCACACCACTCGGAGACATACGTCAGACGCTCACCCGTTTGGAGTTGGCGCGGCATGGGCACTCTGCCTGTGGGCGACGCCAGTGAACGAACCCAGCGTCGCCGACCAGTCCGTGCCTCCCCGCCTGAGAGTGAGCACCACCATGAGTCCCATACGGATACGCCCGGCGGGCGGCGGCGCCGGCTGCCTAGCGATGATCCTTGTTTCCATCGTCTTGTCGGTCGAACTCACCCTTGTGCTGAATCTCTTCGCGCGCTGACTGGCTGGATCTAGCGCGCGGTCTCGGTGACGAGCTCCACGATGCGAGCGGGGTCGTCGATCATCGGCACGTGCCCGCAGCCGAGCAGTGGTTCGTGGCGCGCCTGTGGCAGGCGTTCAGCAGCCAACCCGGCCTGGCCGTAGAGCAGGATCTTGTCGCGGGTGCCCCAGGCGATCGTGGTGGGGACCGACACGGGCGACCGAAAGGCGTAGGTGACGCCGGAGCGGAGCACCGAGAAGAAGCCGCGTCCGTTGCGCAGCGCGGTGGTGTCGCCCAGGAACTGCTCGGCGGTGAGCCGGTCCCCGTGCTCGAAGAGGGTGCGCCCCAGTGCCTTGCGCACCGGACCGGATCGCATGGCGAGTCCCACGAGACGCAGGGGCAGGTACGAGGTGATCTTGAGCAGCATCAGCAGGCCGAGCGCGACCATCCGATCGAGACCGCGGAAGAATCCGGCGGGACTCAACGCCGTGGCGGAGCGCGCCTGGTCGCGGGCGGCCAGCTCCAGTGCGATTGCGCCACCCAGTGAGTTACCGACCACGTGCGGCTTCTCGATGCCCCACAGCGCGAAGTTGTCCACCAGGTTCTGGCACGCGTTCGCCATCGAGTAGTTCACTCCGTCCGGGTGGGCCGGCGACTCACCGAATCCCGCCAGGTCGACGGCGATGACGTCGTAGGACGCGGCCAGCTGGTCGATGATCGGGTCCCACGCCTGGCGGCGGTGACCGATGCCGTGGATCAGGACCAGCGGTTCGCCATTGCCCTGGCGCGTGTAGGCGAGCTCGGAGTACATGACATGGATGATGACACATCCCGTACCGAGGGTATGAGTTGTACCGTGACACCATCACTGTCATGATGGGCGCGTGACTGACACCAGCCCCTCAGGCCCCCTGACCGGCCTCCGCGTCGTCGAGATCGTCGGCATCGGACCCGGCCCCTTCGCCGCCATGCTGCTGGCCGACCTCGGCGCGGACGTGATCCGCGTGGATCGCCCCGGTGGCAACGCCCTGCAGGTCGCCTCGCCGGACAAGGACATCACGGCGCGTGGTCGTCCCTCCGTGGCGCTCGACCTGAAGCGGTCCGAGGGTGTCGCGGTGCTGCTCGACCTCGTCGAGCGCGCCGACATCCTGATCGAGGGCTTCCGCCCCGGTGTCGCCGAGCGACTCGGCTTCGGGCCCGACGTCTGCCTCGAGCGCAACCCGGCGCTCGTCTACGGCCGGATGACCGGATGGGGTCAGGACGGACCGCTGGCGAGCACGGCCGGCCACGACGTCAACTACATCTCGGTCGCCGGCGCCCTCGACACGATCGGTCGCGCCGGCGGACCACCGCAGATCCCGCTCAACCTGGTCGGCGACTTCGCCGGTGGCTCGATGTACCTCGTCACCGGAGTGCTCGCCGCCCTGACACATGCACGCTCCACCGGGACCGGTCAGGTCGTCGACGCCGCCATCACCGACGGCACCGCCCACCTGCTGGCGATGCCCCTGATGATGCAGCAGGCCGGGATGTGGAACCCCGAGCGCGGTACCAACCTGCTCGATTCGGGCGCCCCGTTCTACGACGTGTACGAGACGTCGGACGGCCGCTGGATGTCGGTCGGCGGCCTGGAGCCGCAGTTCTACGCCGCGATGGAGCAACTGCTCGACCCGTTCCTGGACGGCGCGCTGCCCGATCGCAACGACCCGCGCCAGTGGCCGCAGCTGCGCACCGTCCTCGCGAGCGTGTTCGCCGGCCGCACCCAGACCGACTGGATCGGCACGTTCGAGGGCTCGGACGCCTGCGTCTCGCCGGTCGTCCCGATGCACGAGGCAGCCATCCACCCCCACAACGTCGCCCGCGGCACCTACGTCGAGCGCGACGGACTGGTGCAGCCGGCCCCTGCACCCCGGTTCTCAGGCACTCCCGCCGAGCTCGGCGCACCGCCGTCGCTGCCCGGCGCCGACACCCGCACCGCCCTGGCGGCCTGGGGCATCGACGACATCGACCAGCTCATCACCGACGGCGTAGCCGTTCAATCCGAGGAGAACTCATGAAGCGCGACATCTTCGACGCCGACCACGAATCGTTCCGCGACACCATGCGGTCCTTCTGCGAGAAGGAGATCGAGCCCAACCACGCGTTGTGGGAAGAGGCCTCGATCGTGCCCCGCGAGGTCTGGACCAAGGCCGGCGAGCTGGGTCTGCTCGGCTTCATGATGCCCGAGGAGCACGGCGGAGGCGGCATCACCGACTTCCGCTTCAACGCCATCGTCCAGGAGGAGCTGACCCGCTCCGGCGCGAGCGGCGTGGGATTTGCCCTGCACACCGACCTGGTGTCGGGCTACCTGCTGTCGTACACGACCGACGAGCAGAAGGCGCGCTGGTTCCCCAAGTTCTGCAGCGGCGAGATGATCACCGCGATCGCCATGACCGAACCGGGCACCGGGTCGGACCTGCAGGGCATCAAGACCACGGCGGTCAAGGACGGCGACCACTACGTCCTCAACGGGTCCAAGACGTTCATCTCCAACGGCATCAACGCCGACTTCGTCATCGTGGCGTGCAAGACCGATCCCGAGGCCGGCGCGATGGGCGTCTCGCTGATCGTCGTCGAGCGCGGCATGGAGGGCTTCGAGCGTGGCCGCAACCTCGACAAGATCGGCCTGAAGGCCCAGGACACCGCCGAGATGTCGTTCGACAACGTGCGCGTGCCGGTCACCAACCTGCTTGGCGAGGAGGGCCACGGCTTCATCTACCTGATGGAGAAGCTGCCCCAGGAGCGCCTGACCATCTCGGTCGTGGCCGCCGCCGCCTGCCGCGCGATGATCGACATGACCCTGGAGTACGTCAAGGAGCGCACCGCCTTCGGCAAGCCGATCGGCTCGTTCCAGAACTCCCGCTTCACGATGGCCGAGCTCGAGACCGAGGCGCGCATCGCGCAGGTGTTCGTCGACCGCTCCATCATGGCGCTGAACGCCGGAGACCTGACGATCTCCGAGGCGGCGATGGGCAAGTGGTGGACCACCGAGCTGCAGAAGAAGACCGCGGACGCATGCCTGCAGCTGCACGGCGGGTACGGCTACATGAGCGAGTACCCGATCTCCAAGGCGTTCCTGGACACCCGCATCCAGACCATCTACGGCGGCACGACCGAGATCATGAAGGAGATCGTCGGCCGCGACATGGGCCTCTGACTCGCAGGTCTACGTGCGGCGCCGGACCGTCTCGCGCTTCGACTCGTCGACGGCGCTCTCGTAGGCGGTGACCAGCGCCTGGATGGTCAGCGGCTTGAAGCGCTCGACCAGGGCGGTGATGTCCTCGGCACTGCGGCCGGACTCACGCAGGGCCGGCCACCACATCGTCCGGAAGATCTCGGTGATGTCGTGGGCGACCTTGTGTCCGGCCTCGTCGAAGATCTTGCGCGCCGCGTGGGCCACGTCGAGCGGCATGTCGGTCTCGAGGAACTGCGCACCGACCGCGAGATGCGCCGGGGCCACCTGGAAGACGTCGTCGCCGGGCGTGGGTTCGACCACCCCGACCGCGACCAGCAGCTCGATGTCGTCGTCGGTCAGCGAGCGGCCGGTGCGGGTCTCGAGCTCGGATCGCGTGACGGTCTCGGGCAGGTTGGTGTTCCACGGCGCCAGCAGCGTGCGGTGCAGGGCCACCCGCTCGGGGGCGGCGGACTCGGGGATGTTCTCGAGGTATCCCTCGATCGCTGACAGGGTGAATCCGTGCGCCTGCAGCTCGCGCACGAGCTCGAGCCGGGCGATGTGGTCGCGTCCGTAGTACCCGTGGCGTCCCTCGCGGCGCGGCGGAGGAATCAGCCCGCGACCGGCGTAGAAGCGCACGGTCCGCACCGACATGCCCACACGGGTCGCCAGCTGCTCGACGTTGAGCGTCTCGGCGGGAATGGCAGGCACGACACCGAGCCTACCTGTCCCCTACGCTGAGGGACGAAAGTCACGTCAGGGGGCGGGACGCTAGGGGGCATCGTGAAACGCATCGTGATTCTGCTCGTGATGACGGCACTTTTCCTTCCGTTGTCGAGTGCCTCTGCGGCACTGGCGACGCGGTACGCCGACTGGACGCCGCTGACCGGCACCTCGACGGACTACACGACGACCATGCAGCTGTCGCCGACGTTTCCTGCGGCCGCAGTGACGACGGACTCACGCGCCGGCCAGGTGGGGGTGCAGAGCGGGGCCAGCTCGTGGTTCGGCGCCACCACGCCCCCGGGCGAGCGCTACGGATCGAGCCGCAACCAGGAGTACCTGAACCTGCGGCCGAGAGCGGACAACGCCTCCAGCCCGTCGACCACGACCTACTCCTTCGAACGGGCGACTCCGCTCGGATGGGCCTTCGTGCTCGGCGACATCGACGCCGATCAGGTCAGGGTCACCGCGACCCGCGCGGACGGAGAGCCCGCGAGCGCCACCGATCTTGGCTTCCAGAGCAGCTTCAACCTGTGCGGGTTCACGCCCCGCCCGAGCAGCTGCGGGTCCCCGACGCCGACCGACGCACCCACGTGGGACCCCGTGTCCACGACACTGACCGGCAACGACGCCGCGCGAGACACCACCGGGGCCACCGGATGGTTCGAGCCGGCCGTGCCCCTGCGCACGCTGACCTTCGAGTTCACCCGGCGTGCTGGCCTGCCGATCTACCAGACCTGGTTCGCCCTGCGGACGCAGGACCTCACCGGTTCGATCGAGGTCACCGACGGCACCTGCGACCTCGCCGGCGCCACGGTCGAGGTGACGGACCAGGAGGGCACCGTCGTCGACAGCACCACCTCGGACGCCTCGGGCGCCTACGCGTTCACGGGCCTGGCGGCCAGCCCCGGTTACCGGGTCGGCATCAGCGGGCTCCCCAACAACTGCCTGGCCGTCGGGCCGACCTCCACGACCTTCGACCTGTCCGAACAGGACCAGGTCGTCGACTTCGCGGCGCGCGAGATCGTTCCGGCCGCCATCACCGGGACGGTGACGGCGCCTGGCGACGGACCGGTCGAGGGCGTCACGGTCACGCTCACGCCCGACGATCCGGACGGCACGGCCGTCACGACCGTGACCGACGCCGACGGGTTCTACGTCCTCGACGGCAACCCGGCGGGCGACTACACCCTCACGGTGACGGCACCCGACGGCTACACCCGAGGATCGGAGGATCTCCGGCCGACGATCCCGCCCGACTCCGAGGAGGTCGTGGACGGTCAGGACTTCACCCTGACGGCCAACCCCACGATCACCGGGACGGTGCGCACGGTCGGCGCCGAGGGCGAGCCCCTGGGTGGGGTGACGGTCGAGCTGCGCGACGCCGGCGGACAGGTGGTGGACAGTGCCGTCACGATGGCCGACGGCACGTACTCCTTCGTCCGCGTTCCCGGCGACTCCACCTACACCGTCGCCGTGCCCACCCCGCCGGCTCAGTACGGTGTGCCGCCGACGCAGACCTTCGAGGTCGGCACGTCGGACTCCGCGGATCACGACTTCGCCCTGAGCCGCCCCGGCTCGGTGTCCGGCACGGTCACCGAGGCGTCCGGGGATCCGGCCGCAGGCGTTGAGGTCCAGGTGGCAGGACCGGACGGCTTCGACGAGACCCGCACCACCGACGATGCCGGCAACTACGAGGCGGGCGATCTGGCGCCGGGCACCTACACGGTCTCGGTCGACGGCCTGCCCTCGCGCACGGTCGTCATCACCGAGTCAGGCGAGAACGTGGGCGGGATCGACTTCGTCCTCGCTGATGTCGTCGAGCCGACACCACCGTCCCCGGAGCCCCCGCCAACCGAACCCCCGCCGGCCGCTGCGCCAGGCGGCACGACACCCCAGCCGGGCGGCACTGCGGTCCTGCCCGACACCGGCGGGCCACGGTTCGAATTGCTCACGGCGGGCCTGCTCATGCTCGTGCTGGGCACGTTGAGCCTGCGGCGCCGCCGAGCCCTGTGACCTCAGCCACAGAAGTGCCGCTACCACTTTGACAGTGTTGGTGTCACAATCGAGGGACGCCACCCGACCCCCGTTCGTCTGTGAGGAACCCCCATGGCTGAAGCATTCGTCTACGACGCCATTCGTACGCCGCGTGGTCGCGGCAAGAAGACCGGCTCCCTCCACGAGGTGAAGCCGATCGAGCTGGCCACCGGCCTCATCGAGGAGATCCAGAAGCGCAACCCGTCGCTCGATCCTGCGCTGATCGACGATCTCGTCCTCGGCTGCGTCTCGCCCGTCGGCGATCAGGGCGGCGACATCGCCAAGACCGCGGCCCTCGCCGCAGGTTTGCCCGACTCGGTCGCCGGTGTGCAGCTCAACCGCTTCTGCGCGTCCGGCCTCGAGGCCGTCAACCAGGCCGCGCAGCGTGTGCGCTCGGGCTGGGAGGACTTCATCCTCGCCGGCGGCGTCGAGTCCATGAGCCGCGTGCCCATGGGCAGCGACGGTGGTGCCTGGGCCATGGACCCGCGCACCTCGTTCGACACCGACTTCGTGCCGCAGGGCATCGGCGCCGACCTGATCGCGACCCTCGAGGGCTACAGCCGCACCGACGTCGACACCTTCGCCGCCGAGTCGCAGGCTCGTGCCGCCAAGGCGATCGCCAACGGCTACTTCGACAAGTCGGTCATTCCGGTCAAGGACGTCAACGGCCTCACGATCCTCGACCACGACGAGTTCGTGCGTGAGGGCACCACGGCCGAGAGCCTGTCGGCCCTGCCGGCCTCGTTCGCGCAGATCGGCGACATGGGCGGCTTCGACGCGGTGGCGCTGGAGAAGTACCACCAGGTCGAGAAGATCAACCACGTCCACCACGCCGGCAACAGCTCGGGCATCGTCGACGGCGCCGCACTGGTGCTCATCGGTAGCGGGGAGGCCGGCCAGAAGGCCGGTCTGACTCCGCGGGCGCGCATCCTGGCGACCGCCGTCACCGGTTCAGAGCCCACCATCATGCTGACGGGCCCCGGTCCGGCCAGCAAGAAGGCGCTCGCCAAGGCCGGCCTGTCCATCGAGGACATCGACCTGATCGAGATCAACGAGGCGTTCGCGGCCGTGGCCATGCGCCTGATGAGGGACCTGGGCGACTACCCGCACGACCAGACCAACGTCAACGGCGGCGCCATCGCGATGGGTCACCCGCTGGGTGCGACCGGCGCGATGATCCTCGGCACCCTGATCGATGAGCTGGAGCGCCGCGACAAGCGCTACGGCCTGGCCACCTTGTGCGTCGGCGGCGGCATGGGCATTGCCACCGTCGTCGAGCGCATCTGACCCCCACCCCCTTCTCAGGAGAACAGCCACTTTCATGACTGAAGCAGTTCGTTACGAAGTCAAGGACGGCATCGCGCACCTCGTGCTCGATGACCCCAGCCAGAGCGCCAACACGATGAACCAGGCGTACACCGACTCGATGGAAAAAGCTGTCAATGCTTTCGTGAGCGATATCGAGACCAAGGGTGATCAGGTGCTCGGCGCCGTGGTGTCCTCGGCGAAGAAGACCTTCTTCGCCGGTGGTGACCTGAAGCTGATGACGCAGGCCACGAAGGACGACGCCCCCGAGCTGTTCGCGAACGTCGAGCGGGTCAAGGCCACGCTGCGCAAGCTGGAGACCTCCGGCAAGCCGGTGGCCGCGGCCATCAACGGCGCTGCGCTCGGCGGCGGACTCGAAATCGCCCTGGCGTGCCACCACCGTGTGGCCGCCGACGGTCGCTACGAGATCGGTCTGCCCGAAGCCACACTGGGCCTGCTGCCCGGCGGCGGTGGCGTCACCCGCACCGTGCGCATGTTCGGCATCGCCGACGCGCTGATGAAGGTCCTGCTGCAGGGCCCGCGGATGAAGCCGGCCAAGGCCCAGGGCCTCGGCCTGGTCGACGAGGTCGTCGCTCCTGACGACCTCCTGTCGACGGCGATCGCCTGGGTGAAGGCGAACGCCACCAACGAGGAGGCTGCGCAGCAGCCGTGGGACCGTGCGGGCTACAAGATGCCCGGCGGCAAGCCCACCACGCCGTCGCTGGCCGCGATCCTGCCGTCGTTCCCGTCCAATCTGCGCAAGCAGGTCAAGGGTGCTGACTACCGGGCGCAGCGCAACATCATGAGCGCCGCGGTCGAGGGTGCGCTGGTCGATTTCGAGACCGCGACGCGCATCGAGAGCCGCTACCTGGTCGAGCTGATCGTCGGACAGCAGTTCAAGAACATGACGCAGGCGTTCTTCTTCGACCTGGGCGCCATCAACGCCGGCAAGTCCCGTCCCGACGGCATCGAGCCCACCAAGGCCGAGAAGGTCGCCGTGCTCGGCGCGGGCATGATGGGCGCCGGCATCGCGTACGTCTCGGCCCAGGCGGGGATGAACGTCGTGCTGAAGGACGTCTCGCAGGAGGCCGCCGACAAGGGCAAGGCCTACAGCGAGAAGCTGCTCGACAAGGCGCTCGAGCGGGGCAAGATCACCGCAGAGAAGAAGGACGAGGTCCTGGGTCGCATCCTCGCGACGGCCGACTACGCCGATCTCGAGGGCTGCGACTTCGTCGTGGAGGCCGTCTTCGAGTCGGTCAAGCTCAAGCACGAGGTCTTCGCGGAGGTCGAGAAGGTCGTCAAGCCCGACGCGCTGCTCGGCTCCAACACGTCGACGCTGCCCATCACGGGCCTGGCCGAGGGTGTGTCGCGCCCCAAGGACTTCATCGGGATCCACTTCTTCTCACCCGTCGACAAGATGCCGTTGGTGGAGATCATCGCTGGCGAGGACACCTCGGACGAGGCCATCGCCCGGGTCTTCGACTACACCAAGGCGATCAAGAAGACGCCGATCGTGGTCGGCGACAGCCGCGGCTTCTTCACCAGCCGCGTCATCGGCACGTTCGTCAACGAGGGCATCGGCATGCTGGCCGAGGGCGTCTCCCCGGTGAGCATCGAGCGCGCCACCACGATGTCGGGCTTCCCGGCGCCGGTGCTGCAGCTGACCGACGAGCTCAACATGGAACTGATGGTCAAGATCCGCAACGAGTCCAAGGCTGCGGTCGAAGGAGCTGGCGGCACGTGGGAGCCGGCGGCCGCCGAGACGATCATCGACCAGATGATCGAAGCGGGTCGCGCCAGCCGCCTCAAGGGTGCTGGTTTCTACGAGTACGACGAGGCCGGCAAGCGCACGGGCCTGTGGTCGGGTCTGGCCGAGAAGTTCCCGGTGTCGGACACGCAGCCGGCGTTCGAGGACCTGAAGGAGCGACTGACGTTCATCATGAGCATCGAGTCGGTCAAGTGCCTCGACGAGGGCGTGCTGCGCACGATTCCCGACGCCAACATCGGCTCGATCTTCGGCATCGGCTTCCCGCCCAACCAGGGCGGCGTCATCCAGTACATCAACGGGTACGAGGCTGCTGACGGATCGCTGGGCGTGCAGGCGTTCGTCGACCGGGCGCAGGAGCTGGCCGCGCAGTACGGCGACCGCTTCACCCCGCCGGCATCGCTGCTGGAGAAGGCGAAGAACGGCGAGACCTTCGTCTGATCGATCGATTCATCCAGCTGGCCCCGCGACCATTCGGTCGCGGGGTCTTCTGGTTCTGGCATTAGATCGGCAAGAGCCGTCGGTCAGTGATTGGCCAGCAGGTGGGCGGTGCGGTGTTCCATCCTCGACGGCGGCGACTCCGGCGGTTGTCGGTGGGCCGGTTCGGCGTCGACGGTTCGTCCGGAGGGTAGGACCCACTGGATGATGCGGTGTCCTTTGAGGATGTGGTGACGCCGACAGAGGGGCCACATGTTCTCGCCCGAGGTTGGTCCGTCGGGCCAAGGTTGTCGATGATCGCCATCGCACCGATCGGCCGGAACCAGACACCCCGGTGCCTGGCACACGCCGTCGCGGAAAAGCAACGCGAGCTTGAGTGATTCTGGGGCCAGTCGGCCGAGGTACTGGTGGGCCAAGACGTCGTCGGTGACCGGGTCGACGATCAGCCGGTGCCAGATGGGGTTCGCGACCAGGTCGGGACTCAGGACCCAGGAGGCCGGGCACGACCAGCTGCCATCTGCCGATTCAGCGAACCCGTCGCGAGCGCCGGTGAAGGTCTCCGCTGACAGCTTGACCGCGATGTGGGCGTGGATCGAGGTCTCGCCGTCCTCGTTGTTGGTCAGCCAGGAGGCGAGGAGATCGGCCTGACGCTGCGCCAAGGTGCGCGGGTCATCGGCACCCATGGCCTTGGCCTCGACGGTCAGTCGCTTCATCGCGGCCGCGGCCTGCGGGGACGTCAGTCCGGCCAGCAGGGTCGCCATCCCGTCATCGCCGTGGCGGACGTCGACCCGACGACGCTCCCGGGCTTGTTCGGCACGTTCGAGGGCGAGGTCGGTCTCGACCCGGTCAACGAATCGCCGCAACCACCGACGAAGTTCAGAAACGGTGTGGGACTCGGCGTAAGCGACGACGCTCTGATCCAGACGAATGTAGGAGTCGTCGCGCTGCAACATATCGACCGTGGAGGAGATCTCCCGCATCCGCGCCTCGTTGATGGTCCCGTCGTGGAACGCCAACCACACCCGAGGCGTGTGCTCCCGGACCCGATCAGCCGACGCCAACCGCCCGTGGACCTGGGCCTCGGACAACCCCATCGCTTGCCCGATCTCCAGCACCACCACAGCCCGCTCGACCTGCCGCATCAACGGCCGATCCAACCCAGCAATCCGCTGATACTCAGCATCGCGGTAGCCGATCATCGCTTCTATCGCCCGAGCCTCCGCGCGAGCCTGCACCCGAGCGAGCTCGGTCAACCGACCGGTCTCCAGCTCATCGTCAGCGCACTCGTGGTTGCTCATATGTCCAACCTAGAGGCACCCACCGACATCAGCTTTCACGCCGGAAACCCGGTGTGGATACAGGTCATGGCACATCGGATCTCAAGCAAGAGCGGTCCCTTCAGTGCCAGTCGTCCTTTAAACGACGGGCGCTGCATATCGCCCACTTAGACGCAAGTTGGGCCGAGCGTGGGAAGTTGTCGGCACTCCGCCGGGTGCCGGGAAGCGAGTCCGATTCCCCTCGATCTCAGCCGATCGAGAGACAGACGGGCAGCCCCCCGGGGACACTGGTCGTATGGCCGAGGCGCAGTGGACAGATGAGCCGCTCGGGTCGACGAATCAGGACACCCTCGATCGTGCGCTCTACGCAAAGCGGGCCGCAGAACGAATTCATGTGAGTCACTCGTTTGAGTCAAGCTCCGTCTTCGGCCTGAGCGGACCTTGGGGCAGCGGCAAAACGTCGTTCATCAATATGACTGTCGAAGAGTTGAAACAGGCGCATCCCCAATGGGTAGTCGCGCGCTTTACTCCTTGGGCGACGAGCGACGTCGCCGGGCTGCTGGGTGAGTTCTACTCGTCCCTGATTGCGGCGCTACCCAAGAAGAAGACACGGCATGTGAAGCGCGCTCTTGCCGCTACGGCCAGAGTGGCTGCGCCCGCTACGACCGCTATTCCGTATGGGGGCGGCTCTGTGTCGCGGCTACTCACCTCGATCAGCGGCGCGCTCACCCAATCGCCGTCGTGGGAGAAAGCTTTCCGAAAAGCAGAGACGGAACTGAAGAAGTTTCAGTTGCCGATCCTACTTGTAGTAGACGACATCGACCGCCTCCACGTAGACGAACTGATGGTCCTGCTCCGGGTGGTACGGCTTCTGGGACGTTTCGACGGTGTCCAGTACCTGCTGGCCTACGACGACGAGACACTATTTCGGAACCTATCTACTGCTCAGGCTGCAGGAGAGAACGATGGTTCTGCTGAACGCTTCATGGAGAAGATCGTCCAATATCCGCTCTTGGTGCCGCCGCTCTTAAGACACCAGCAGTTGACTCGGCTCAATGCTGGCTTAGGACGTGTGGCTCGGGGGGATCTCGATGAAGACGGCCGCATTGGTGCGTTGATCGATTCGTTTTTGTCGCTCTTGCAGACGCCCCGCTCGATCGACCGGTATATCGCCCAGCTTGAGCACCATCTGCCGCTGATGCCGCCGGACGAAATCGATGACGTCGACGTGATACTTCTGACTCTGATCAGGATGAGTTTTCCCCGACTATTCAGCGAGATTCCACCGAACAGAAACGAACTGATCGCTGGTCATACGGGCGAGATGGATCTTAAGAGTCGACCGTTCGAGTACGTGCGGTTTGATCCGGACCCGTTATTCGGCCTGGTTCCAGATCGGCATCGAGCGCACGCCAAGAAGCTGCTTGTCTCGCTCTTCCCCAATCTCAGAGAGAAAGGCCAGATTGGTGTCAACGGAAGCCGAACCCGGCGGGGTGTGGGAACCGAGGAGTACTTCGATAGGTACTTCGCGATGGGCATTCCCGCTCATGACGTCAGCGACGCGGAAGTGTACGCCGCTGTTGATGCCGCTGCAGGTGGTGATGGCGAGGGCCTAACCGCGCTCCTGGTCTCTGTGGAGGACGCCCGACGCCTTCTGATCGTCGGCAAGGCAGCCGAGCCTAGACGACAGCCATCGACCGACTCAGGTCGACTGAAGCTTGTCGAAGTGCTGACCAAGATCGTGAACGAGATGCCAGACGAAGGAGGTACGCCGTTCGGTAGCCAGGACCAGATCCTGAGCTGGATCGGCCGTCTCTTGATCGAAGTCGACCGAAACGCACCGCCCACGAAGATTCTCGATGCCCTTGCTGACTTTTCGAGCAGCGCCCTTCGTATCCGCGCTTGGCGCCGCGTGGGCTACGAACTCGAGAACCGGAGTAGGGAGACCGTGCCGGGTTGGCATGAGGCAGTGAACCAAACGCTCGCTGATGAAGCGGTGAACGGATTCCTCCATCATCTGGAACTGGGCGATGAAGCGCCCGATCAATCGAGCGTCGGCTATCAGCTACATTTCGCGATGGGTGCAGGACGAATTGACGAACTCAAGCGCGAGATCGGGACGCTCATGGACACTGGCCGCATCGACCGATCAACACTCGCTTCCCGCCTGGTCACGGCGCGCACCTACACCGGTATGAAGCCAGACTGGACGTTGTCTGAGGATTTCGATCAAGAGACCTTCGACCGACTTGCGCCCCCCGGCCACGATCCTTGGTATGACGAGCCGGTGGTAGAGGTCGACGCCCGCGATTTGACCTGGACGAATCGTCGTCGCTTCGTCACAGGACGTGTGAACGCGCCACCGGTCGAGTCGACGTCCTAGTTGTCAAAGATCAGAACGGATATCGGCCAGTCGCGACACCTCTTGGTACGACGCTCCTATGCTTCGTCAAGCCAGCTGTGGGCCACTTTCGAGTAGGCGGTAGAGGTCGCGGGCAACGTAGCGAGCAAGGCAGCGTTTGATCTCTCGGCTGGTCTTGCCTTCTGCTGTGCGGCGGGCGACGTAGTCGCGGGTGGCCTGCTGGTACTGGATCCGGCTCTGGACCACGGTATGCAGGGCGTTGTTGAGGTTCCGGTCGCCGTAGCGGTTGAGCCGGTAGCGGGTGGTGACCTGGCCGCTGTTCGCCGGGATCGGTGCCACGCCGGCGAGCATCGCGAACGCCGCTTCGGAGTGAATCCGGCCGGGGTGGGACCAGGCGCACAACACCGTCGCGGCCACGATCGGTCCGACACCGAACTCCTCGAGCAGGTCAGGACGCCAGCTCCGGATGACGGCCACGATCGCCTTCTGCAGCTCCCGTGCTTCTTTCAGCATCGCGTGCGCGCGACGTGCCAACGTCCGCAGCGCCACCACGGTGCTGGTCGTCTTGGTGTCCCAGGAGGCGTGCAGTCGCAGGTTCGCGGCGGTATTGAGCATCGCGGCAAGCTTCTGACCACGGAACCTGGTTCGGATCGGTTCGGGTGCTGCGATGACCAGGCTGAAGACCTGCAGTTGGGCTTCGGTGGAGGCATTGATTGTGGAGCGGCGAGCAGCCAAAAGCACTGACAGAGCTTGACGTTCGCCCCCGGCACGAGGGGTTCCCAACCGTGGTCGGGCCATCGCCTCACGCGCAGCACGGATCGCATCGAGCGGATCGGACTTGGCGCCGTTGCGGCGCGCAGCCCGCTTCGGACGGTCCAACTCGATGACGATCTCCGAGGCCTCCAACAGGTGACGACTCAGACCGGCGCCGTGACCACCGGTCCCCTCAATCGCCCAGGCTCGCAACATCGCGTGGTTGTTGGCGAACTCCACCAGCTCGCCATAGCCCTCGGCTGTCGCCTCGACGGTGATCTCGTCAAGGACACCACCAGTGGCAGCATCAACCACAGCCGCGGAGTGGGTATGGACGTGAGTGCCGACGCCGATGACGACATCGACCACCTCACGCAGATCGGTCAGACTGTTCATGCGTTCTCTCCTTCGCCGGAATGGGACGTGGTTCCGGTCCGGGACAAAGGCTCGGCAGGACTGTGATGAGACACGCCAAGCGCTACCAACGCCTGGCGGTCAAGCTCCTGATCAGGCCAGCTCCTCTGCTCGGGCCGGGGCCGGCAACCACGAGCGGACAAGTCGCAGCAAGGCAGCATCGCCAGTCAATCCAGGGGTCACACCCGCGGTCACCAACCACAGCCCAGCACTTTCAGGCTGCGTTGGCGATCCTCACAGTCAATCCACCGCGATCCGGAGAGTCCAACCAAATACGAGCAGACGCCGAAGGCGGCGGTCTTCCCTGCGCGTCGAAATTCATACGCGCGGTGTGACTACTTGGGCGCGGACGCAGCTCAACTTTCGTATGCATCGCGGCACTGTTCATATGCCCACGAACCCCATGTAGTTCCGATCCAGCCTTGGTCCGTCTCGATCGCCGGAGTTTGCTTCGGGGGGGCCAAGCGCGCCAGATCTTCGACGATGGCGATCAATCCCAAGGCCCGCAGCCGCGGCAGGCTCGCGTGCACGATGCCGAGGCCGTGTGTGTCCATGAGATAGAGCTCGTCTGGACTGATCTTGCCCGCTGGGTGACGATCTTGTGAGTAGGCCGCGACCAGCACGCGAAGGTCGAACGGATCCAGGTCTTGAACGTCCTTCATCAGTCTTTGATATTGGTCGATCTTTGCGTGGTCAGCGAACGCATTCGCCACAATCGAGGCCAGCACCTCGCGGTACTCATCGTCAGGCGAGCGAATGGCGCGATCAAGCCCGTCGACCAGTAGGTCGGCAAACGAGTCGTCATCCGCGACGCGTTCTTCGAGATCAGCCAGTTCGTTGGAGCACTTGGCGCAAATCGTTTCGGTGAACTCCTTGCCGCGGCGCTCCCAGGTACGTCGCACCTTCAATCCCGCCTTCGCGGACAGCGGAAACCCCGATGGAAGCCCGCCCTCGATGAACAGCTCAATTTCGTTGTCGCTCATGGTGCGACGCTACGCGTTCTCTCGAACCCAGACCCTAATTCTCGCCTAACCTGGTTGCACCAGCCTTTGGCCTACCGGACGAGCGCGTACGCCCCATCTGGTTGCTAAACGGGAGGCTGCTTTCGGACGGCGCCCGTGAGGGTGAGTCATTCCGCCGCGACGGCTCGCCCAGAATCACGCAGGAGGAACCACCAGTGCTCCCCACGGACCTGTCGTGACAGCTGGACGATTGCGGGGAGTCGCCAAGATCCTCGGCTACTAGGCTGCCCGCATGATTGTCCTCGACAGCAACGCAGTGCGCGGCGACGGTTTCGGGGCGTCCTGCAACGCCACCTTGCTTCATGGACTCGCGGTGGTCTGCGGCCACCCGCTGGCACTCCCTCAACTGGTGCTCGACGAGGACCTTGCCAACTACCGCCGGTCAATCCAGGGGTACCTGGACGCCGGCGATACCGACAAAGTCTTGGCCGCCGTCCCGACATGGGTCCGGCGCGCTGATGTTGCCCGCGGCCTCAGCACCGACATGCCGAACACCAACACCGCGGCGCAGTATCGAGAAGAAGCGCTCCGCAAGGTCTTCTGGAAGATACTGCCGAGCCCCGAGGGCTCTTCGGACGAGGCACACCGGCGTGAGGTGAACCGAGATCGACCGGCCTCCATTAGTGGCGGCGAAGGACGCGACGTCGTCATTTGGCTGACAGCCCTCGCAGCAGCCAGCGAGGTGGCTCCTCATCAGCTCATCTTCGTCAGTAGGGACAGGGCGTTCCGGTTCGAGGAAACCAACCGGATGCATGGTGAACTCCTAAGTGAAGCGCCGCCGAACTTTCGGTACCTCCCGACGGTCGAAGCCGTTATCGACCGCCTCAGCTCCCATGCCGATGCGGACGCTGAAGATGCAGGGAGTCCGGACGTCCTCAACGCGATTGCACGCACCGCCACGGACGGCAACGACGACCCAAACCACGACCTTCGACGCGACCTTTGGGGGTGGGAACCACAAGGCCTCCCACCCCACGCAAGAACTGCCACCGTCACTCCCAGCCTCCACGAGGTGATGGAAGTTGAGGCCCGTACCGTGGGCGCGACGCGACTCACGGCGATCAACGCCGTCTACCGACTGGACCTCCACTGGACCAACGCCGAGCAGGCCGCCCTGACAGTCCGCCTCGGCATCTTGATGCGCCACGAAGAGGAGCTCCTCGCCCCCGTACGAGTCCTCGCGCGCAGCGGACTGCAGCTCGCGCCCTAGCCGTTGTTCGGAGGCGATCCGCTTTGATCTCCGCCCGCAGACGTGCTCAGTTGCCGTGCCCTCGCCTGAAGCGATGAGTGCGTCTTATCACCGCGTCTGATCATGGGCCAGGCCTGAGCCCCGTAGACCGTTTGCCCGATTGGACACGCGCGGCTCAGACGCGCAGTTCCTGCTTGCCAATAATGGTGAGAAGCTGCAGCTTCTCGTAGCTCTCGCTGCCGGGCGTGGCCGTGAACACGAGCAGCGCCTGATCCTGGTCGACGTCCAGCAGTGTCTGGCAGTGCAGCTCCAGCCGACCGATTTCTGGATGGTCGAAGCGCTTCTGCTCGGTGTGCTGGAGGCCGACCTCGTGCTCACTCCAGACTGCGGCAAACTCCGAGCTCTGCTGCAACAGGCGCGCGGCCACGCCTGCCGCGCGCGAGCGTGGACCGTGCAAAGCAGCCGCGCTGCGGAGCTGGGCCGTGAACACGGAGGCGTGGTGCGCGCGATCCTCGGCGGGGTAGATGAGCTGCGACGACGGGTCGGTGAACCACCGGTAGACGTTGCTGCGCGCGAGTCCCGTGAAGTGCGTCTGATCGCCGAGCAGGGCCACGGCAGGACCAGTCTGGACGAGCGTGGCGTCGGGCCCGCCCATGATCTGGGCCGGGGTGTCGGCGAGGCGGTCGAGCACCCGCATGAGACCGGGGCTGACATGGTCGCTGCGCTGCGTACGGCGCGGCGCGGTGTGCCCGACCAGCGTGAACAGGTGGTCACGTTCGGCGAGTGTCAGGCGCAGCGCCCGAGCGATCGCCGCAGCCATCTGCTCGGAAGGCTGCGGACCACTGCCCCGCTCGAGGCGGGCGTAGTAGTCCGTCGACATGCTGGCGAGCTCGGCGACCTCCTCACGTCGCAGGCCCACCGCGCGTCGGCGTGGCCCGCGCGGGAGTCCCACGTCCTCGGGCTGCATCGCCTCGCGACGCTTACGCAGGAAGTCAGCCAGCTCAGGGCTCTCCGCGCCGTTCCTCCAGGTGATCGGGGTGCGTCCAGTCTCGCGCAGATCCCCAGCGGCAACCACTGACCGCCGATCAGTGGTTGTGCGATCACTGGTGCACGATCTCGGCCGCGGGTGGACTGGTGCTTCCCCACTTGAAGGACGAATGATGAAGACCACGGACAACACCATGCTCATCACCGGCGGCACCTCCGGGCTCGGCCTCGGACTGGCGCAGCGATTCCATGCAGCAGGCAACACGGTGATCATCGCCGGTCGTCGCGCTGACCTGCTCGAAGAGATCGTCGCCGCGCATCCAGGGATGGAGTCGATCGTCCTGGACGTGAACGATCCGGGGTCCATCACTGCCGCTCATGCGAGCGTCACCGCGGCCCACCCCGAGCTCAACGTACTGATCAACATGGCGGGCATCATGCTGCCTGAGAACCTGCTCGACGGCAGCGCGCTATCGGTCGCCGAGGACACCATCACCACCAACCTGCTGGGACCCATCCGGATGCTGAACGCGTTCGTCCCGTTCCTGGTGGCCCAGGACGAGGCCGTCATCATGAACGTGTCCTCAGGCCTGGCGTTCGTCCCACTGCCGTTCACCCCCACCTACAACGCCACCAAGGCGGCGATCCACTCGTACACGCAGAGCCTGCGGGTGCAGCTCGCCGAGTCGTCGGTGCAGGTGCTCGAACTGGTCCCGCCGGCCGTCCAGACGGCGCTGATGGGCCAGACGAACGATGAGCGCGCGATGCCGCTGGAGGACTATCTCAGCGAGGTCATGACGCTGATCGCGGACCGCCCGGAGTCAGGTGAGATTCTGGTCGAGCGCGTGAAGTTTCTCCGCTTCGCCGAGGCCGATGGCCGGTTCGACGACGTATTGGCAATGCTCAGCTCGCACTGAGCCCGACTGCAGCAGCGGCCTCGCATCCACTCGAGGTTCTTCGGGTGGTAGGGCCGCTGCCTCGGGGTTCGCACGCTCGGGCGGCTGGTCCAGACTCAACCTATTCGTGCTGTGTCATGCCCCTTGGGCAAGCGCGTCATTTCACCGCGATGGCGGCGCGCGCGAGTTCGTGGTTCAGCGCAACAAACCTGGGGCCTTCACCTCTCAGCGGGGCGAGTCAACGTTCGCCCAGGCTGCTAAGCCAGTGACGGGTGGGAGCGAGGCGGTGTCCGCTGCGGAAAGTATGTCCACGATCGTTGACGCCTTCCACACGAGCCCGAGGTCGCTTTGCTCGTTCGTGCGTCCTGAGTACACGCCCACAAGGCGTTGATGCGGTCCAACTCCTACCGTGATGCCTCCAGCGTCGTTCACGACCCCGCTCGCGGAGTAGATGATGACCGGGGAGCCGGACTGTCCGGGACGGGTGCGCGCGTCAATCAGGAACCTCGGCAATCCGCCGTGGTCCATCACTGGCTCGGACGCTACAGATCCACGAACCCAGACAGCGACATTGCCTCCTGATGACTCCCCGAACGGGAAGCCAACGATGCTGAGGTCCTGGGAGGGACCGACTCCGATCGGCTGACTGAATCCGTTTGTCGTGTAGGCCAGCATCATTCCGCCGTTTGGAACACGGGAGATCGGGAGGACCACAACATCGACATGGGCGCCTAGTGACGGGTGTTCGAACCAACGATGATCGCCTGTGCTGTCATCTAGCAGGATCTCAGGAACGCTCTCCCAGCCAAGTGAAAATTGGCCAGCTTCGGTCTCGACTCGCGGCGACAGATTGTGCGCGATGTGAACTGTGTCGGGAGTTGCGCCGTGACGGTTCAGAGGAGATCCGTCGTCTTGGCGTCGGCCCGTCAGATTGTGCCGATTTGTCACCAGGTACGGGCGGTCCTGCCAGTTGAAGAGGAACCCGGTCCCCTGCGCGAGTTCGAGGTCGCCTTCTGTGACGTGGTTCTTGCAGGTCATGGTTATGCGCACGCTCATCAAGGAGGGCAACTGGATACCCATTTCGCGCAACGTCGAACTGGCCTGCTCAGAAGTAGACATGAGGTGGATCATTCCATCCGCCCAGATCCCAGGCTCGGGTATTGAGACCGAGAGATCGGAGGGCCAGCGTCGCGGACGCGTCCTTCCACCGCGTTTGTTCAAGCGGCACCGCGACGGCGGATCCGGATCGGTTATCCGATTCCTCGCCGACCCTCCCGCGCCGCAAGCTCGCCAACCGAAAGCGCGACCATCGAGGCAGGTTTGTTTAGTACCGTCATTGCGTGCCGCCAACCTCTCCCGCTCAGTGGTACCCGGATCCCTTCCGACGGTACGAGCAACGGTATTGGAACGGGGCGTGTTGGACAGAGCACGTCACCTCGGACGGCATTCCGTCAACCGATCCCCCCGTCACCGTTAGTGTCCCGGCTGACTGGTATCCGGATCCGTTCGGTCGCCATGAGCGGCGCTACTGGGACGGAGAGGTCTGGACTGAGCGGGTGACCTCGAGCGGGATGCAGAAGGTTGACCCACCGGTGCCGCCTCAACCTGTGGTTCATGTCGCCGATCAGCAGGGTAGCGCGAACGAGCCAAAGAAGAGTGCCGGGCGACAGGCGAACCGAACCGCTTCGTCCCCGGATCAGTCAGGGGGAGGAATGCTCTTCACCGAGCGGGTTCTGGTGGTCAATCAGAAGGCGAAGCTGATCGGGAACAGGGTCGAGTACGCCATCTGTGACCAAGGCGGTCGACAGGTCAGCGCTGTCCGTGAGCTCACCCGAGGCATGATGGCGAACGCGGTGTCGATGCGTCCGGCGCAGAACAGGACACGACGACTGCAGGTGATTGATCCCAACGACCGAGTGGTCTTGGCCCTCACTCGTCCGGCGAACTTCGCCAAATCGACAGTGATCGTGCACGATGCCCACGGTGACGAGGTCGGTCGGATCATCCAGAAGAGCTTGGGGGTCATCGGCGGCGTCCGGTTCACGCTTGAGTCGGGCGGCCGGTCGGTGGGTTCCATGAAGGCAGAGGGCTGGAGCTCCTGGGACTTCGCAGTAGAGGACCGAACCGGGAGCGAGGTCGCGCGGATCACCAAGACCTGGGCGGGGTGGGCGAAAGAGAGGTTCACGAAGGCCGACAACTACGTCGTCGAGATCCACAAGGCCCTGGACGAGCCTCTGCGATCTCTCGTGCTGGCAACAGCGTTGACCGTCGACATTGCGCTGAAGCAGGGGCAACAGACGCACAAGTCGTCGCGACGGAGTGCGCGCCGATATGAGTGATGCCTGCACGTGACGTAGCCCGGGCGTCGTTCGTGACTAGCGTCGGTGTCCACGGTCGCCAACAGCCGTTCATCCCATGTGCCTGACAACTCTCCGGGTCGGGCGGGGTTGCCGTGGCGGCAACCGCCATCGCTGAATCGGATACCTACTCCGTTTCTTCGGCAAGGGTGCGTCACTCCACCGCGAATGACCCGGGACGGTTCCGCTGGTGCTTCAGGCCGAATGTCCACGGCCGAATCGCGGCAGATCGCACTAACGATGCCAAGCACTCTGCGTGACCGCTGGTCAGGAGCCACGTTCCCAGCGCCCTGATGTACCAGCGGCGGGACAAGTTCTTTGAGTTGAGCCGTTCTGTCCCCTGAGGCCCGTTCTTGCCCCTAAACTCAACCCCGCAGCTCCGCTCGGGGCAGCATCATGCCTGACTCCGGAGCCGTATGAAGACCTCAGCACGTCCTGCCCTGCGCACCACCCTCGGCCGCGTCGCGGTGGCCGGCGCCGCCACCCTCGCGTCCATGACGGCCGGCGCTCCGTCAGCGTTCGCCGCCGACGACCTCGCGCCGGAGAGCACCGAGCTCCCGACCAACGATGAGACCGCTGCTCCCGCACCGGCCCCGGAGGTCGCCCCCACTGCAGCCGAGCAAGAGCCCCCACCTGTGCAGCAGGAGGTAGAGGAGCAGGCTCCCGACGCCCCGGCTCTCGAGGTCCAGGCCACGCCTGACGCGCCGGAGCAGGTACCGGCTCCGGCGTCGACCGACGAGCAGCCGCAGGCCGCTGAGCCCGAGATCACCGCGGAGGAGGCCGAGTACGGCGCCCAGTCCTTCACGCTCACCGTGACGAGGGCTCCGGGCCAGTTCTTTCCTGAGAGCTACGGGGTGACTCAGTTCGTCCAGACCAACGGCGTCGTCTACCGGGGCACCGAGTTCGTCGACTACATCTTCTGCAACACCGAAATCGGCTTCTCGCCCAGCGCTCCGTCCTCCAGCTCCTGCGTCGACGGGAACGGGAACTCAACGTTCCAGCTGGCTGCAGGTGAGCGCGTCGAGCTCGAGACCAGTGCCTCGCGCACACCGATCCAGAACGTCACCATCGAGCCCTGCCTCGTGGACGAGTGCTCCGCGGCGCCGAAGGACGTCCCCTACCTCGTCGAGGGCCCCGCCCCCAGCGTCCGCGACAGCGACTACCCCACGCAGACCTTCCAGGGCGAGACGATCGATGTCGACCTCTTGGCGAACGACTACATCGGCGACCCGAACACCTCGGTGCGCATCGTCTCCGGACCTTCCCACGGCACGGCCACGCTCGGCTCCGACGGACGTACCCTCATGTACACGTCCGTCGAGGACTACGCCGGCACGGACACCGTGACCTTCGAGGCGACCAACACCAACGGCACGACGACCGCCGACCTGATCTTCAACGTGCGGGACCCTCTCGTGCCGATCTTCGGCGATCAGAAGTACCGGATCGGCGTGCAAATCGAGAGCGGCGCGTTCGTTCCCGCCGGAACGACGACCGCGGGAAGCACCTTCGAGATCGTCACGACGGCACCCGACGGCACGGAGCGCACGACCACGTGCATCACGACCCCGACGGGTCCGGACGGGAGCTCGGACTGCTTCCGGGGCTTTTTCGGCGCCACCGCAGAGCCGGGCGAGCGCGTGGTGATCACCCAGACCGGTGTGCCCGAGGGCCAAGCGATCTTGCCCGACCCCGAGCCCGTCGTCATCGAGCCGTGTGACTCCGAGGCGCCCGGCGCCTGCGCGGACACGTTCGCGAGCTTCGCCACGCCGGGCTCGATCCTGCCCGAGACTCAGCCCGACACCGCCACGGCCGACGAGGGTGGCGAGCCGATCGACATCGACGTGCTGGCCAACGACGACAGCGAGGACCCGAACACCACCCTGAGCGTGACGCCGCTGCCGGCGGGACAGGGAACCATCGAGATCGTCGGCGAGGGCGCTCCTGCGCAACCACCCGTCGACGAGGAGGAGCCGGCAACCCCCGATGAGCCCGTCGGGGTCCTGGCCGTCCCATCGGCCGGATCGCTGGCCCTGCGCTACACGCCGGCCGCGAGCTTCAGCGGAACGGTCCCCGTGCAGTACACGGTGAGCAACTCCAATGGCTCCACCACGGAGACGCTGACCATCACCGTCCGAGCCGGCGCTGTTGACCCGACACCTCCCACCGACCCGGTCGATCCGACGCCCCCGGTCAATCCGGCCAATCCGATCGATTCGGCCGACCCGGCCGACCCCGAGGCGACACCGGGCTCGGAGGAGCCAGCAGACGTGGCGTCCGGTGAGGGCAAGGTCGCCGCGAAGGCGGGCGCGAGCAACGCGTCCTTGCCCGATGCCGGTGGTCCCAACCTCTCGCTGCTGGGCCTGGGCGCTCTGCTGGCCGCGGCCGGCAGCGGCGTGGTCGCACGGTCACGTCGCCGGCCGGCCGTCACGCGTGAGCGCTGACAAAGAGACCGTCGGATTCAGCCTCTGGCACGTCCGGGCCCTCCGCCCGGACGGGTCAGCGGCCTGGGCCGCCGTGGTTCAGTCCTCACGGCATCCCGACGGCACCGAGCTGGAGCTCAGCGAGGTTGAGGCCGTCGAGCAGGTCGGCACCGAGGCGTTCGGGTACGCGCGGTACGGACCCGAGGGCGAGGTTGTCGGCCTCGAGGTCACGGCACACTCGGCCCCCAAGGCGCCGCCGCTGTGGTTCGCCGAGCTCAGGCAGCCCAGCTCGAACCCGCCGGCCACCACGCTGCTCGCGTTCACCGGCCACGGCGTCGAGCCGGGCACGCTGCTGGACCGCGTCGCCCTGCACCAGGTCGGCGTGACGAACGAGGACCAGCTGGCAGCCTTCCGTTGGTACCCGCACTCCGGGTTCAGCGACCAGGTCTACGTCTCTCCCCGGTGGCGGCGACAGACGATCGGTACGGGCCTGCTCGCCGCCGGCGGGACCCTGACCTTCGCCCGCGGCTGGCCGCGTCTGTGGAGCGACGGACAGCGCACCGCCGAGGGCGAGCGGATGCGTCAGTCGAGCCGCTGGGGACACATGACGCAGGACCTGACGCACCTCATGCCACCCATGACCCCGATGGACGAACGGACGTGACGCGCGCCCCTGACGTCGGCCGCCATCGAATCGCGGCGGTTCACAGGGCGAGGGGCAGAAGGCCGGCGTCGGGAGCTGACCCCCGATGGACTGCGTCCCGGGCCCGCCACCGGACGATGCTGGCCTGCGCCGGCACGGGCCGCTCACTGACCTCCGTCATGACCGCCGGAACGCAGCTCCTGAACCCTTCGCCGTAGTTGGCGTTCTTGCAGCCACCACAGAACGGCGACTAGGCCGAAGCTGCCCACTTGTACTGCGAGCGAGATCGAAAAGTCCACCACGAGGAGTCCCAATCCGAGCACCGTGAGCACGACCCATACGGGAATCAGGATGCGCCCGAAGCGGTGCTGGCGGGCCTGCCAGAACTCTGCGATCTCAAGCGCGCGCCTTCGCTCCGCGTGGTCGGCGGGCAAGTCGCCACGCAACGCCTGCTTGGTCACCCGGAAGGAGTCGTCTGGTGAGTTCCCGCCGGCCACCCGGTCCATAGTTCGATCTCGACGAACGGTCATCAGAAGGAACACAGCCCCGATCATCACGCCAGCTACAACCGCTATCGGGACGAGTGGCAACACGTCGAAACCAGCGGCCAGCCCGCCCGCTGCAACCGCGACAACAGTGCCCGCGCCGAGGAAGATAGGCAGAAACCACACCGATTCGAAAGGGTTGCGGGCGCTACTCACGCTTCCGCACCCTACTGGCAGCACAGGGCCGAAGGAAACCAGAATGCTCAAGACGCTGGGGCGGGCAGTCGTCCATCCGAACCTTTCGCTCAGGTCGACAGGTCGCCGTGTCGCATTCCTGTCCCGATAGAAGACAGCGGGGCAATTCGGCACGTGCTCAGCCGATCCCTTGACATTATGCAGGTAAATACCTGCATAATGTGGGCATGAACGAGACAGGGGCGGTGTTCAAGGCGCTTGCGGACCCGACCAGGCGGTCACTGCTCGACAGCTTGCGCAACAACGACGGCCAGACTCTCGGCGCCTTGTGCGAGCACGTCGAGATGACTCGCCAGTCGGCAACGCAACATGTCGACGTGCTGGTGCGCGCCGATCTCATCACCGTCGTGCGGTCAGGTCGACATCGCCTGCACTTCTTGAACGTGACACCGATCCATGAGATCGGGGAGCGCTGGCTCGCCGACTTCGATCAGCCGCGACTTGCGGTGCTGAGCGCGATCAAACAACAAGCTGAGGAGAACGCGGTGTCTTCTACACGCAATTCACATTCGGAGCATCCGACTGCTTCGGTTCCAACGTACGTGTACGTCACCTACATCCGCGCGAGCGCCCAACAGGTATGGGATGCGCTCACCGACTCGGATGCGACAGCGCTGTACTGGGGCCACTCCAACGTGTCCGACTGGCGAGCCGGCTCCGGATGGGAGCATCGACGGCTCGACGGGTCGGGGACAGACGCGGTCGGAACGGTCATCGTGGCCGATCCGCCCACTCGCCTTGCCATCACGTTCGAAGACTCGCCCGAAGAAGATCGCCAGCCGTCGCTGGTCACTTTCACGATCGAGGCGCACGAGGAGATCGTGCGACTGACGGTGACGCACGAGAACCTCCCCAACGAAGACATGCTGCGCGGGATCTCGAACGGCTGGCCCGCGGTCATGGCCAACCTCAAATCGCTGCTCGAGACAGGAGCGGTGCTCCCGCAAGCACCGTGGACGATGGGCAACGCGCATGCTTGACGACACGACGTATCAACCAGACGACGACAACTCCGCACACGAGCTCGCCATCGCGCTCGGCCAGGCCTATGACACCTTCCTGACAGCAAAGCCTGCCCCGACCCAGCCCACGGGCGAGTGGGACACCGAACAGATCCTTGCGCACGTCTGGCTGGTGACCACCTTGACCCTGACCAACGTGGCGACCGTGACGACCGGCCTGAGAAGCATCTACGACAACCGCTCATCCCAGGACGCGTGGACGCTGGCTCACGCCGCCTCGCTAGCTGGCGATGCAGCACAGCTGCGTGAACGTATCCGCGTGCAGGCTCAGGCGTTGGGCATCCTGGTCGCGGCCCTCAGCACCCGAGAGCTCGCCGCGCCAGTGCCAGCCCTGCTGGTCTCCAACGGCGCCTGCCTCGTCGACCAGTCCATGTCGCTGAATGACATCATCCAGGGACTCGCCGAGCAAGAGATTCCCGGTCACACCCGTCAGCTCGCCCGGCAAGACGCCTGAGAAGGAAACCAGCAGCGACGCGGGAAGTTTAGTCCCACACACGGCACGCACGAAGGTCCTGCCTAGGCTCTGGTCATGGAGCCCTCACCGAATGCCCGCACGGTTGAGTCATACGAGAAGATTGCGGTCGATTACGCCCGTGAGACGTCCGGCCGCGGGGTCCTCGCCGGGGCACTGACGCGCTTGGCGGAGGCTGTCCCTGCAGGTCATGTCCTCGAGATCGGCTCCGGCCCGGGTTGGGATGCCGACCAGCTGGAGGAGTCCGGGCTGACGGTTCGCCGCACAGACATCACCCAGGCGTTCATCGACCTGCAGCATGCGCGCGGCAAGGAAGTCGATCGACTCGACGCGATCAACGACGACCTCGGTGGTCCCTACGATGCCGTCGTCGTGCTGCACGTCCTCCAGCATGTCGAGCCCAAGGATCTACACACCGTCCTGTGCAAGGTCGCCCACGCTCTGCACCCGGGGGGCCGGTTCCTCGTGTCAGTACCTCGCGGCGAAGGCACCGATTGGGAGGTCGGTGCGTCCGGCAGTTCCTACTACCGCGCCCTTCGAACCAAGGACGAGTTCATCGACGCCCTCAGCGCGGCGGGACTCGCGCCGGAGTGGACCGACCAGTCTCCTGAGGACGACGGCTGGCTCGTCGTGATGGCCCAGCCGCACTGACCGAGGTCCGGACACAACCGATGATGACGCCAGGGTCAGACGTTCGAGCTCGAGGCTTGTGCAACGTCGGCCGCGACGGCAAGAGCGTCCGCGCCAGGGCGTCCCAGGAGGGTCACCAGATCGGGCGATGTCCCATTCATGAAGCCGTGACGGACAGAAGAGGCGATGGATGTGAGCATCGGTGGCTGGAACGCCATCAGCTCGTCCGACTGGAGCAGCCGTTCCCGGTAGCCGGCCAACGTCACGGACCGGTGTTCGACGCCGAGACGCCGGGCGACGTCATCAGCGGTGATCGGCACGCCCACCAACTCGTACGTCCGCCCGCGATGACGGGCAGGGTCCGCAGCCACTGTGGTCGCGGCGATCGCAAGGTCCTCGCGTGGGACTGCTGACAGGGCTCCGTCGCCGAAGGCTGACTCCAACCGGCCGTCGGTCCACGTGAGCAGAGCACCGAACAGCTCGGCATAGAGGCCGTTGCGAAGGATCGTCCAGTCCAGGCCGCTGTCCTTCACCATCTTCTCGGTCGCCCGGTGTGCCAGCGCGAGCGCGAGGTGGTCACCGTCACCCGTGACACTCGTGTAGACGATGTGTTCGACGCCCGATCGGACCGCCGAGTCGATGGCTGCGCCGTGCCTGGAGATCACCTGGTCGTCCTCCGCGTAGCCGGCCGACACGAGCACCAGCGTCGAGATGCCCTGGAGATCGATGCTGTCTGGATCGTCGAAGTCCATCGGCCGATCATGGTGTGTCGGGGCACGGCTGCCGCCGACGGCACTGACGCCGCGAGCGCTCAGCTCGGCGAGGACGAGCCGTGCGAGGTGTCCGCTGGCTCCGGTCACGAGAATCATGATCTGATGGCTCCTAGGTGGTTCTGATGAGTAACTACCCAGCGAGTCTGGATCGTCCGCGAAAGACCCACAAGGAGGCACTTCGATGTCAGTGACGCACACCGGTGTGACCGCCTCGGCCGCAGACCTGGAGCCATGCGGGCTGCCCGAGCACCCCGACTGCGGGATCCGCGACGTGCTCGACCGCGTCGGCGACAAGTGGTCGGTCCTGATCATCGTCGAGCTGGCGAGCGGAGCCCGCCGATTCCGCGAGCTGCAACGTGCCGTGGACGGCATCTCGCAACGAATGCTGACTCTGACCGTTCGCCGCCTCGAGCGCGACGGGCTCGTCATTCGCACCGTCTACCCAACGGTGCCGGCGCAGGTCGACTACCGACTCACCGAGGTCGGCGCGAGCCTGACGCATCTCGTCAAAGCCCTCGCCGACTGGTCATTGGCTCACCGCGGCGTCATCGCGGAGTCGCGCCACAGCTATGACCAAGAGAATCCCGACAACCAGATGCAGTGACCACTGGCTCGTCGACCACACTCAGACAGCCCTCCGCACCCGGTAGACGTCCACCGGGTGAGGAACGTGCGGGACGCCGGACGTGGGGTGAAGGACCGAAACCGCGTCGAGGTAGTCACGCACGAGAGATCGCAGCGCGGGGGTGAGTCGGGCCTGGACCGTGAAGTCGAGGACTTCGTCGCTCGCGGCTTCCAGGTCAAGGAGAGCGTCGAGCGTGACTGTCTCCTCGGTCTGCAGGCCCGCATCGGCGAACGCGGCCGCGATCTCTTCGCTGAACCACTGCTGGTGACCCTCGACCGGAGGGGCGAGCACGTCGACGAGCTGATTCAGGGCCCCGCGGGGCGCGCTGAGCACCAGCAGCTCACCCCCCGGCTTCAGGAGTGCGTGAGCAGCCCTCAGCGCCGAGCCGACCTCGGGCACGTAGTACATCGAGTGCACGAAGGTGAGGACGTCGAACAGGCCGCTCACAGGAGCATCAGCGAACGACGTGGTGTGCACCTCCGCCGATAGACCTGGCCGCCCCAGGTCGGCCAACGCGGTGGCAAAAGCAGTCGTGCTCCCGATGAACGGGTCGATGCCGACGTAGCGGATCGGTCGAGCCGGCAGCACGTCCACCAGGGCAGCTGCCAGCGGCGCGTCGAGGGACCCGTCGCCGCAGCCCACGGAGAGCACCGCGACCGGTCCGGTGTCGCGGTTGGCCAGTCGAGCGGCGAGGTGGTCGCCGATCAGCGAGCGCTGGTCCGAGCGCGCCTCGAAGGCAGCGTGGCCGCGAGCGTAGGCGTCCGGTGCGAGATCCGGCAGGAGAGTCTCACCGAAGCGAGCAGCGCGCAACTGGTCGAGAACCGCCTGCTGGGATGAGATGGACGGGGATAGGTTGGGCATCAACCAGAGTCAAACACGCACGACACAAACATGCTTGCCACCCGTCGGGAGGCACGGCGAGGAGCAGCGTGAGCACAGGATCCACCGCGGAGCGCAGCCTCCAGCACTGGAGCGAGGCTGGCCGCACCGGCATGGAGGCCTTCTACGCCCTGGCCACCGAGGACTACCGCCAGCTCGCGCTGGCCGCCGACTGGCCACAGGTGCTCGGCGACCAAGCCCACGAGGGCTGGTCGCTGCTGGACGTGGCCTGCGGCAGCGGGAAGTTCCCCACGGCCCTGCGCCTCCACACCGATCTGAGCGAGGTGCCCGACGTCGCCTACGACCTGCTTGACCCGTCGGCCTTCTCGGTCCAGGAGGCACGCGGTGTCCTGGCTCCTCCCTTCGTGCCTCGCCACGATCTGGTGATGACGCTGCAGGACCTGCCCGACGAGCACGCGGGCTACGACGTCGTGTGGGCCACGCACGCTCTGTACGCCCTGCCCGCCGATGAGCTCGACGTCGCCGCGCAGCGGTTCGTCGCCGCCCTGGCCCCCGGCGGTCTCGGCCTGATCGCCCAGGCCACGGCGACGTCGCACTACCTGGCCTTCTACGACGCCTTCCGTGCTGGCGTGGAAGACGCCACGCCGTACACCTCGGCCGAGCAGGTACGCGATGCCCTGATCCGGGCGGGTGCCGACGTGCGCGATCAGCGCATCACCTACCGCACCGGGAGCGATGACCGGACCGTCATCGAGGGCTTCCTTCAGCGCTGCGCTTTCGACGACTCGGTGTCGCTGACCCAGATGGAACAGGCTCCTGTGCTGGGCGACTACCTCGCCTCCTGCCGGGACGAGAGCGGCTCCTACACCTTCGAGCACGAGGCGTCCCTGCTGTGGCTGTGAACAACCAGATCGGCACCAACGACCGGCTCCCCGAGAAGAACCGCAGTGGTGGCCTGGAACAGGACTGGGCGGGCGACGACCAGGACTGGTGGGACTGGTACGTCACCCTCGCGAAGAACGCGGATGCCCCCACCGAGCTCGTCGAGGGGCCCGGCCTGCCCGACGTCACGCCGGCCACTGACGACGAGCTCGTCCACGAGCTGGCCGAACCGTACGACCTCGAACCGTCGATGGTCGAGGCCTTCGGCCGCGAGGCCTTCGTTCGCCTGCCCGGAGTGCTCTCCCCACCCGTCGTGCGGCGGCTCGCGGAGCGCCTCGAGGCGCTGCTGAAGGCCGAGCACGGCGACGACGTGGCCGGCCGGTTCACCGCCCTGGAGCAGATGTGGCTCCACGACGACCTGATGCGTGCCGTGGCGCTCTCGCCCCGCATCGGCGGGCTCGCCGCCGCGCTGCTCGAGGAGCCCGCCGTGCGGCTGTACCACGACAACGCCCTGTCCAAGGAGCCCGGATGCGGCCGCACACCGTGGCACCACGACGCCGAACACTTCCCGCTGCAGACGGTGCAGGCCGTCACCGCGTGGATCCCGATGTCGGCAATCCCCGGCCTGATGGGGCCCTTGTCGTTCGCGCGCGGTCGACGCGTGCTCGAGGAGGTCGCCGACCTGGACTTCGACAAGGTCGGCACGTCCTACGACGAGGCGGTCGCCCAGCGATTCGTCGAACGGCAGGTGGCCGTCGAGTCACGACCCTTCGCCGTCGGCGACATCTCCTTCCACTCCGCACTGTGCTTCCACACCGCCGGGCCCAACCGGACCACCCAGCCACGGCGGGCACTGGCCACCACCTACTTCGCCGACGGGGCTCGCGTCGTGGAGTCCCCGACCCTGATCAGCGGCACCTGGCGCGACTTCCTGCCCGGGGTGGAGCCAGGAGGCCTCGCGGCCTCCGAGCTCAACCCGGTGGTGGGTCGCAACCGACCCTGACGTCATTCAAGACCGAGCAGACCAGAACGCCTTCAACGCCTCAGCAGCCTGATCCTCACCCAACGGCCCACGGTCCATCCGCAGGTCGAGCAGGAAGCGGTAGGCCTCGCCGACCTCGCGGCCCGGGCCGATACCGAGGATCTCCATGATCTGGGTGCCGTCGAGGTCAGGCCGGATCGAGGCGAGCTCTTCCTGGTCGGCCAGCACCGCGATGCGCGCCTCGAGGTCGTCATACGTGCGCTGCAGGCGGGCGGCCTTGCGCTGGTTGCGGGTCGTGGAGTCGGCGCGGGTCAGGATGTGCAGGCGCTCGAGCTGGTCGCCGGCGTCACGGACGTAGCGGCGCACCGCCGAGTCGGTCCACTCCCCGGAGCCGTAGCCGTGGAATCGCAGGTGCAGCTCGACCAGCATCGCGACCTGGTCGATCACGTCGTTGCTGTACCGCAGCGCCTTGAGTCGCTTGCGGGCCAGCTTGGCGCCCACGACGTCGTGGTGGTGGAACGTGACGGTGCCGCCCTCGACGAACCTGCGGGTCTTGGGCTTGCCGATGTCGTGCAGGAGGGCAGCGAGCCGGATGACGAGGTCCGGCGACTCGTCCAGGCGGTGCTCGAGGGCCATGGCCTGCTCGAGCACGATCAACGAGTGCTCGTAGACGTCCTTGTGACGGTGATGCTCGTCGCGCTCGAGGATCAGGGCCGGCAGCTCGGGCAGCATCTGGGCGGCCAGCCCCGTGTCGACCAGCAGCCGCAGCCCCGCTACGGGATCGGCGGCCAGCAGCGTCTTGTCCAGCTCGATGCGCATGCGCTCGGCCGAAACAATCTCGAGCCGGTCGGCCATCTCCGTCATCGCGGCGCGCACGTCGTCGGCCACCGCGAAACCGAGCTGGGCCGAGAACCGGGCGGCTCGCATCATCCGCAACGGATCGTCGCTGAAGGAGATCTGCGCGGAAATGGGCGTGCGGAGCTGCTGGGCCTCGATGTCGGCCAGGCCGCCGAACAGGTCCACGAACTCGCGCGACGGCAACCTGACCGCCATGGCGTTGACGGCGAAGTCGCGCCGCGACAGATCGGCGTCGAGAGTCTGACCGAAACGCACCTGCGGCTTGCGCGAGGAGGCGTCGTACTCATCACTGCGATAGGTGGTGATCTCCAGCTCATGGCCCGCGTGCCGAAGCCCGATCGTGCCGAACTCGCGGCCCATGTCCCACGTCGTGTCGGCGAACGGGGCCACGATCGTCTCGATCATCTCGGGCAGCGCTGATGTGGTGAAGTCCCAGTCATTGCCCGGTCGGTCGAGCACCGCGTCGCGCACCGGGCCGCCCACGACCGCCAGCTCGTGGCCCGCCGCCGCGAAGGCCTGGCCCAGCTCGACCAGGAACGGGGTCGCGTCCAGACGCGCATCGAGGCGCTGCCGTTGCTGCGCAGTCAAGGAGTTCTCGGACACGAGGCCATATCCTATCGGCGTCGCTCGGCCCGCGGTGAATGCCCGAGTCCATCGCCCCGGCGTCTAACATGAGTTGGTGACGAAGCGACGAGGAGCGAGCGCCCGCGCCCGCGTCCTCGCAGTCGTCGCAACTCTCGTCCTGATGGCGACCGTGTCGTCGGCCTGGGTCGCGCCGGCCGCGGCCGCCGACGACGCATCGCTGCGCACCACGATCACCGGAGTCAGCCCCTCCGTGCTGGACGAGAACTCGACCGTCACGCTCTCCGGAGAAGTGACGAACACCGGAGAGACTCCCTGGACCGACGTGCAGGCCTACCTGGTGATTCCGCGCCAACCGCAGACCGATGTCGAGGGGCTCCGCGGCTCGATCAGCAGCAATCCCGGCTATGCCGGCCCCCGAGTGGTGGCCATCGGCCAGTTCGACGAGATCGGTGACCTGCCGGCCGGCGACACCCGCACCTTCCGGGTGCGCGTGCCAGGCGACGAGCTGCCCATCGCGGCCATCGACGGTGTCTACCCGGTGGGCGTGCAGATCCTCGCCACCGACGACCAGGGAGAACGCAGCGCCGACTCAGTCTCTCGCGCCGTGACGCTGCTGCCGCGCATGACCGCGGACCACGCCCAGGCCCCTGCCACCGTCGTCTGGCCGTTCGTGATGCCCGTGGCCCGCGACGCCCAGGGAGCCCTGGTCGACGTCTCGACGCTGATCGAGTCGATCAGTGCTGCGGGCCAGCTGCGCAACCTGCTCGATGCGGCCAGGGCGCAGACTCCCGGCTCACGAGGCGTCGCAGTCGATCCGGCACTCGTCATGGCGGTCGACGACCTGGCCGAGGGACGCGACCCGCGCGTCGACGACGGCGACCGTCAGAGCGCTGCGCTCTTCCGCGACGATCTGATCGCCCTGGCCGCGGGCCCGTCGTCACGCACCCTGGACTTCGACCGGACCGACGTGCTGGCGCTCAGCCGCGACGGCGTTCGCGGCCAACGCCTGCTCGAAGTCAGCGATGACGCCACCAGCTCGGCCATCCGACGATTCGGGTTGTCCACCAATCGTCTGTCGTGGCCGACCTCGGGCACTGCGGACGCCGACCTCCTGAGCACGCTCGCCGGCGGAGACGATCGCCAGGTGCTCCTCGACTCGGACAATCTGGCCGACTGGGAGACCGACCTCGGCCCCGCCCTGAACGTGCAGACCCCCAACGGATCGCAGGACCTGCTCGTCGACGAGGACCTCACCGCCAACCTGCCCGGCGTCGAGACCGCCGTGACCCTGCGCCAACGGGTGCTGGCCTCGGCCGCGCTGGCCTCCCTGGCCCGCGACGGCGACTCCTCCTCGCGCAGCGCCGCCCTCGCCGTGGTCGACCCCGGCTGGGATCCCGGTCCCCGCAACGCCACCGATCCAGTTCCGGCAGTCGATTTCATCAAGCCCACCGCGTTGGACGACCTGAGGACCGGCGTGTACACCGGCGAGATCGAGCCCGTCGCAGATGCCGAGCCCATCCCCCCGCGACTGACCGGCGCCATCGACCGCGCCCTCGACGAGAGCAAGATCCTCGCGGCTGCAGCCAACGACGGTCGCTCGGTCGATGCGGCACGGGCCCGCAGCGTGGCCTCGCTGCTCGGCGTCCGGTGGCGCGGCATGGCCGACACCGGGGTCGAGATCGCCCAGGCGCTCGCCTCGGGCTTCCGCGACGACATCGCCGCGATCACCGTCATGGGGCCCGGCTCCGTCACGTTGTCGAGCTCACAGGGTGCGTTCCCCCTGACCATCAGCAACGGCAGCCGCGAGTCGGTGTCCGTGGGAGTCGAGCTGCGGACCAGCAACCCCGCGCTGGACCTTCCCGACCAGGACCCGGTCGAGATCGCGGCCGGCGAGCGGTTGACCCTGACCGTGGACGTCGACCTCGCGCAGCAGAACGCCACCATCGTCACCGCCCAGCTACTGACCCCCGATGGCGAGCCGTTCGGCGAGGCCAGCGAGTTCAACGTCCGATCCAGCAGCGTCGGTGTCGTCCTGTGGGCCACCATGGGGGCCGCCGGACTGTTCGTGCTGTTCGCACTGACACGGCGCTTCCGCACCCATTCCAGCCCGGACGGAGCCGCCGATGAGTGAGCCCACGGCATCTCACCGCCGCAACGTCGAGCCGGACGCCGAACCGCGGGTCACCACCGACACCTCGGGTACACATGTCGACAAATCGGCAAGTGGGCATATCGACAAGTCACCCGAGGCGGACGACGCCCGTGGTCGCCGCCTGGCCCGGGCGAGTGTCTGGATGGCGCTCGGCACCATCGCCTCGCGACTGAGCGGATTCGTCCGACTGGCGCTGCTGGCCTGGACCATCGGCACGGCGCTGGACGCCGACCTGTTCAACAACGCCAACACCATCCCCAACACCATGTACATCCTCGTGGCCGGCGGCATCTTCAACGTGGTGCTGGTGCCCCAGCTCGTGCGGGCGATGCGCGGCGACGAGGACGGCGGTGACGCCTACGCCAACCGCGTCATCACGCTCGGACTGATGGTGCTCGCGATCGCCACGGCACTGCTGGTGCTCGCGGTCCCCCTGGTGCTGCGACTGGTGTTCAAGGCCGACCTGTTCACGGCGCAGTTCGCTGCCCAGCGCGAGTCCGCCGAGCTGCTGATGTACCTGTGCATGCCCCAGGTGTTCTTCTACGGCGCCTTCGTGCTGATCGGTCAGGTGCTCAACGCTCGGGAGCGCTTCGGCCCGATGATGTGGGCGCCAGTGGTCAACAACGTGGTCGCCTGCGGCATCATCGTCGGCTACCTGATCGCGTTCGGTTCCTCCAACGGCACCGACGGGTTCACCGACACCCAGGCGCTCCTGCTCGGCATCGGCTCGACGGCCGGCATCGCGATCCAGGCGCTGCTGCTCGTGCCGTTCCTGCGCCGGGCCGGTTTCCGGTACCGACCGCGCTTCGACCTGCGCGGCGTCGGGCTGGGCCACACGGCGCGCCTCGCAGCCTGGACGCTGGGCTTCATCGTGGCGAACCAGATCGCCTTCATCACCATCAACCGCATCGCGACCGGCGGCACCCTGAGCGGAGCGGCGACCAACGAGGCCGCCGGCGGCTCCGCCGTGTACGAGATCGGTTTCCTGGTCAGCCAGGTGCCGCACGGCGTCATCACCGTCTCGCTGGCCACGGCCATCATCCCGATGATGTCGGCCCACGCCGCCGCAGGCGAGTACGAGCGGGTCCGCGTCGAGCTCGCCCGCACCCTGCGGATGGTGCTGGCCATCGTGGCCCCGCTGGCCGTGGCCGTCGGTGTGCTCGGCATCCCTGCAGCCGGCGCCATCTCGATCGGCGCCCTCAGCGAGAACCACGAGGTCGTCGGTCGAACGGTCGCCGCCTTCAGCCTCGCGATGATCGCCTTCACGATCCACTACATGATGCTGCGCGGCTTCTACGCCGACGAGGACACGCGCACCCCGTTCTTCATCCAGGTCGTCGTGGCCCTCAGCAACATCACGTTCGCGCTCGTGCTGACCCAGTCCGCCGAGCCGGCCTGGATCGCCGCGATGCTCGCCTTGTCCTACGGGCTCGCCTACGTGGTCGGGGCGATCTTGTCGGTCACTCTGCTCTCTCGGCGGATCGGGTCGCTGGTCGATCGCGAGATGCTCACCTTCGTCGCGCGGCTGGTCGCCTCGTGCGCCGTAGCCGCGATCGTCATGATCGCGATCGTGCTCGGACTGGACCGAGTCGGCCTCGAGGCGGGGACACCCGGCCCCTCGATCGTGATCGCCCTGGCCGCTGGAATCCCCGGCGCTGCGGCCTATCTGGTGACCGCCAGGCTGCTGCGCATGGAACAGCTCGGCTACCTCGTGTCGACCCTGCGCCGGCGTTGACCCCTGTCGTCCTACGATGACGACAACGCTGCGAAGGAGGACCGATGAGTGAGCGCCGGGCGCTGGCCTCCGGCGATGTCCTGTCCGGACGCTACGAGCTGCAGGACCTCGTCTCGGAGAAGCTCGGATCCACCAAGTGGCGGGCCCACGACCAGATCCTGAACCGCAACGTCGGTCTCGAGCTGTTGCCCAGTGATGACGAGCGGGCCGCGCACTTCCTGGACGCGGCGCGTGAGTCCACCGCCGTCACCGATCCGCGCTTCCTGCGCGTGCTGGACCTGATCGAGGACGAGCAGGCTCACCACCTGGTGGTCCGCGAGTGGGCGCGCGCCTTCCCCCTCGACCAGGTGCTGCTGCAGTCACCTCTGCCGACGCGCCGTGCCGCCACGGTCGTCGCCGATGTCGCCGAGGCCATCGCCCACGCTCACGAGTTCGGCGTCTACCACCGGCGGTTGAGTCCCCACCAGGTGCTGCTCAAGCAGTCCGGCGCGGTGCGCGTAGTGGGTCTAGGCGTCGCCACCGCCCTGTCGCCGCTCGACGAGGCCGACACCGACCGAGCCGAGTACGAGCGCGAGGACGTCGAGGGCATCGGTCGCCTGCTGTACGCCTCGCTGACCGGCCACTGGCCCGGGGGACCGGTCGATGGTCTGCGCCCGGCGCCCACCGAGCACGGCCGCCTCCTGCGCCCCCGCCAGGTGCGCGCCGGTGTCTCCCGCGAGATCGACCGGGTCTGCGACCGCATCCTCGGCGACCCGCCTCGGCATCACGAATCCCCTCTGACCACGGCAGCAGGCATCGCCCGCGTGCTGCGACTGACCGGCGAGGACGAGGACCTGGTCGACGAGCATCCCAGCCTGGTCGGCTTCTCCTCACCCGACCTGCTGCGTCTCGACCCGGTGATCGTGCCTGCCGGACCGCCACCGGGACTCGAACCTCCCCGGCGGCGCCCCAGAGCCCACGAACCGGCGCCACCCAGCACGCTCGAGCGTGCGGCGGCCCGAGGTCGCCGGGCCACCAAGGGTGATCGGGCCCTGATCCTGATCGGCGTCCTCGGCACGCTGGCGATCCTGGGCGTGCTGGGCTTCCTGGCCGATCGGTCCACACAGTCCCCCGCCGATCGCATCGACGACTCCTCGCCCGTGCGGGTCCTGCCGTTGCAGGACGCCTTCGACTTCGACCCGCAGGGCACCGATGGCGAGGAGAATCGCGACGAGACGCCCCTGGCCCTCGACGGCGATCCGACCACGGGATGGCGCACGTCGATGTACTTCGGGCAGGCAGAGCTCGGCGGACTCAAGGACGGGGTCGGCCTCGTGGTCGACCTGGGCGGCCCACGGGAGGTCTCGTCGCTGCGCGTGCTGCTGGGGGGCGAGCCCACCGACCTGGAGATCTACACCGCTGCAGACGATGCGGTCGAGGCGCCACAGGGCCTGGACGGCCTCGAACGGGTCGCCCGCGTCGAGCGGGCCGGGGAGGACGCCACCATCTCGTTGCCGCGCGGCATCGTCAGTCGGTACGTCGTCGTGTGGCTCACCCGCCTGCCCGAGGTCACGCCCGGAGAGTTCCGCGGTGTGATCCGTGAGATCTCGATGCGAGGGCGTTCGTGACGAGGCGATCGGCGGGGAATCATGCGCCTCTAGACTGCGTTGGACCAGATAGTCGCACTACTCGTCCCTAGGAACAGGAGTTCGCCCCATGGGTGACATCCGCAACCTCATCATCATCGGATCCGGCCCGTCGGGCTACACCGCCGCCGTCTATGCCGCCCGAGCCAACCTCGAGCCGTTGGTCTTCGAAGGCTCCGTCACCGCCGGCGGCGCGCTGATGAACACCACTGATGTGGAGAACTTTCCCGGATTCCCCGAGGGAATCATGGGTCCTGAGCTGATGGACAACTTCCGCGCCCAGGCCGAGCGCTTCGGCGCCGACCTGGTGGCCGATGACGTCACCTCGGTCGACCTGACCGGTGAGATCAAGACCGTCACCCTGGCCGACGGCAGCACGTACCAGGCGCACGCCGTGGTGCTGGCCATGGGCTCGGGTTACCGCAAGCTCGACATCGAGGGCGAGGATCGTCTGTCCGGCCGCGGCGTCAGCTGGTGTGCGACCTGCGACGGCTTCTTCTTCCGCGAGCAGAACATCGTCGTGGTCGGCGGCGGCGACAGCGCCGTCGAGGAGGCCACCTTCCTGACACGTTTCGCCAGCAAGGTGACCTTGGTGCACCGGCGCGACGAGCTGCGTGCCTCCAAGATCATGGTCGATCGGGCGATCAAGAACGACAAGATCGAGTTCGCCTGGAACAGCGAGGTCGCCGAGATCCACGGTGACCAGAAGCTCGAGGCACTCACCCTGCGCGACACCGTCACCGGCGAGACCCGGCGCCTGGACGCCACCGGCCTGTTCATCGCGATCGGCCACGATCCACGCTCCGAGCTGCTCACCGGTCAGGTCGACCTCGACGACGAGGGCTACGTCCTGGTCTCCGAGGGCTCCACCGGCACCAACCTGCCCGGTGTCTTCGCTGCCGGCGACCTGGTCGACCACACGTACCGCCAGGCCATCACGGCAGCCGGCACCGGCTGCGCGGCCTCGCTGGACGCCGAGCGCTTCCTGGCCGATCGTGACCAGGCCGGTCTCCCGTCGCCCGACGCGGCGCTCGTCGACTGACTTCCTTCTTCAGCCCACCAACCACCAGGAGAACCCCATGCCAGAGATCACCGCCGTCACCGACGCAGACTTCCAGAGCAAGGTCCTCGACGCCGAGGGCCCCGTGCTCGTCGACTTCTGGGCCAGCTGGTGCGGCCCGTGCCGCCAGCTCGCCCCGATCCTCGAGGAGATCGCCGCGGAGAAGGGCGACGCGCTCACCATCGTGAAGATGGACGCCGACGCCAATCCCGTCACCCCCGCCCAGTACAAGGTGATCGGTCTGCCGACCATGAACCTGTACCACAAGGGTGAGCTCGTGCGCTCCCTCACCGGAGTTCGTCCGAAGTCTGCGATTCTGGGCGAGTTGTCCGAATTCGCCTGATTCATAGAGAAAGCCCCTTGTCGTTTTATCGACAAGGGGCTTTCTCTATTTAGAAATGAATCTATTGCTCATCACGTGGCGCATCGCGCCCCATCATCGTGACGATGCGCTCGAGATCCTCGACGGTGGCGAACTCGATGACCACCTTGCCCTTGGCTCGACCCAGATCGATCTTGACCCGAGTGTCGTAGCGATCGGAGAGTCGATCGGCGATCTCGGCGAGGCGGGGTGCCGACACCGTGGGTCCCCGGCGCACCGGCTTCTTGGGACCGGAGTCGTCGGGACCGACCGACACGATCTCCTCCAGGGCGCGCACCGACAGGCCCTCGGCCACGACCCTGCTGGCGAGCCGGTCCTGGATCTCGGGGTTGGCCACGCTCACCAGGGCGCGAGCATGGCCCGCCGACAGCACGCCGGCCGCGACGCGCCGCTGCACCGTGGGGGTGAGGCGCAGGAGGCGCAGCGTGTTGCTGATCTGGGGACGCGAGCGGCCGATGCGCTCGGCGAGCTCGTCGTGGGTGCACCCGAAGTCCTCGAGCAGCTGCTGATAGGCCGACGCCTCCTCGAGCGGATTGAGCTCGGAGCGGTGCAGGTTCTCCAGCAACGCGTCGCGCAGCAGGTCCGCGTCATCGGTATCGCGCACGATCGCACCGATCGTGGGCAGGCCGGCCTCTCCGTGCGCGCGCCAGCGGCGCTCACCCATGATGAGCTCGAACCGCTCCGGGCCGACCTCACGCACGACGATCGGCTGCAGCAGCCCGATCTCGCGGATCGAGTGCACCAGCTCGGCCATGTCGTCCTGATCGAAGACCGACCGCGGCTGCCGCGGGTTGGGCACGATCTGGTCCAGGGGAATGTCCGCGTAGCGCGCACCCTCGACCGGCGTCAGACCACTTTCGCGCGCCGCAGAGGCATTGGCCGGAATCAGAGCCTCGAGGCCGCGGCCCAGTCCACGGCTCTTGCCCGGCTTGCCGATCCTGCCTGGGGAGTGGGGGGCGCTCATGAGTGGGCTCCTGTGTTCGCGGTGATCTCCCGGGCGGCCTCGAGGTAGGACAAGGCGCCACTGGAGGAGGGGTCGTACGTCAGTACCGTCTGCTGATAGCTGGGGGCCTCGGAGATGCGGACCGCGCGGGGGATCGTGGTGCGCAGCACCGTGGTGCCGAAGTGGGAGCGCACCTCATCGACCACGCCCGAGGCCAGGCGGGTGCGGGCGTCGTACATCGTCAGCAAGATCGTCGAGACGTCCAACGACGGGTTGAGGTGCGACTTCACCAGATCGATGTTGCGGATCAGCTGCCCCAGGCCTTCCAGGGCGTAGTACTCGCACTGGATCGGAATCAGGACCTCGCGTCCGGCGACCATCGCGTTGACGGTCAGCAGTCCCAGGGACGGAGGGCAGTCGATGAACACGTAGTCGATCGGGTCGCCAGCCTCCTTGGAGTCGGCCAGGTAGGACTGCAGGGCGCGATCGAGGCGTGACTCGCGGGCCACCAGCGACACCAGCTCGATCTCGGCGCCCGCCAGATCGATCGACGCGGGCAGCACGGTCAGGCCGGGCAGATCGGGTGCGGGACTGACTAGCTCGTCGATGTCCGTGCCTTCCACGATGGCCTCGTAGACCCCGACCGCGCCTTCGTGGTGCGGGACGTTGAGCGCCGTGGAGGCATTGCCCTGGGGGTCGAGATCGATCACCAGCACGCGCAACCCACGCAACGCCATGGCCGCGGCGATGTTGACCGTGGTCGTGGTCTTGCCCACCCCACCCTTCTGGTTGGCCACCACGAACACGCGTGTGTCGGCGGGGCGGGCGAAGGTCGGCGTCGACGCCACCCGGTGGGCCAGCTCCACGTGCGCCTGGGCCTCGTGGGCCAACGGGGTCTGGTGTTCGGAAGGTTGAGTGGATGCCTGAGCTGATGAGACGGGCGGGTGAGTCACCGGACCCCTTTCAGTTGTTTCACGTGGAACATACGTCATGTGGTGACTTCAACGACGGTGGTCGGGATCTCGTCGCCGTTGGGGTAGGTCGTCACCACGATAGTGCTCGCGCCGAACCGGTGGAGTGTCGCCGTCGCCGTCTGGACCTCCTCCGCCGCCGACTGACCCTTCAGCGCGAGCATCACACCACCCGGCTTGCGCACCAGGGGCATGCACCACCGGGCGAGCTTGTCGAGATTCGCCACGGCGCGGGAGGTGACGACGTCGAAGCTGCCACTCGCATCCTCAGCGCGGGACCGCAGCACCGTCACGTTCTCCAGATCCAGCTGCTCGACCGCCTCGTCCAAGAATGTCGTGCGACGCAACAACGGCTCGATCAGCGTCACGGACAGGTCTGGTCGCGCGATCGCCCACACCAGTCCGGGCAGGCCGGCCCCCGTTCCGACATCGGCCACCGTCGCACCCTCGGGCACCCGAGGGAGCACAGCCGCCGAGTTCATCACGTGGCGCGACCACAACCGGGGCACCTCACGCGGACCAATGAGCCCGCGGGTGACTCCCTCGGTCGCGAGCAGATCGACATAGGCCTCGATCACCGGCAGGCGAGACGAGAACACCCCCGCCGCTTCCGGCGGGGGTGTTTCACGTGAAACGTCATCACTCATGCGTGGGCGATCAGCTGTCGTCGGTGGGAGACTCAACGGGGGACTCGCTGGCGGAAGCACCGGCCAGGACCACGACGTATCGATGAGGTGCGACGCCTGCCGACTCGCTCGCCAGTCCCGCCTCGGCCACCGCGTCATGGACGACCTTGCGCTCGAACGGGTTCATCGGATCCATCGACACCGAGGTCTCGCCGCCCTTGACCTTCTCGACGGCCGTCTGGGTCAGCGCGACCAGCTCGGTGCGCCGCTTCGCGCGGAAACCACCGATGTCGAGCATGAGGCGACTGCGCTCGCCGGTCTGGCGATACACGGCCAGGCGGGTCAGCTCCTGCAGCGCGTCGAGCGTCTCGCCACCCTCGCCCACCAGGTGACCCAGCGAACCTCCGACGATGTCGACCGCAGCCCGATCGCCCTCGACATCCATGTCGATGTCTCCGTCCAGATCGGCGATGTCGAGCAGCTCCTCGAGGAAGTCAGCTGCGATGTCGCCCTCGCTCTCCAGCTTGGATCCGTCTGCGCTCATGGCTTGCCGCCCTTCTTGCGCTGATTGCGCGCCTTGTTCTTGGGTTGGTTGCGGGTCGGCTTCGGCTTGGCCTCGATCTCCGCCTGCTTCGCGCTCTCGAGGGGATCCTCGGTCACGGTCCGCCCCTTCTTGGCGTCACGCTCCTGCTTGGCCTTGAACGCCGGGGTGCCCGGACCGGGGTTGTTGCGGATCACGTAGAACTGCTGACCCATGGTCCAGATGTTCGAGGTGACCCAGTAGAACAGCACGCCCAGCGGGAAGATCACGCCGCTGATGGCGAACACGAACGGCAGGATGTACAGGAGCATCTTCTGCTGCTGCGCGTACGGGCCACTGAGTGCATCGGCCGGCATGTTCTTGGCCATCAGCTGGCGCTGCGTGATGAACTGCGTCGCCACCATGATCACCACGAGCGTCATGGTCAGCACGCGAGTGCCGATCAGGTCGGTGTTGATGAACGTGTCGGCGATGCGCGCACCCAGCAGTGTGGCGCCCTGTAGTTGTTCGGCGTCCTGGTCCGTCATGAAGCCCCGGCCGCCACCGTCGTCACCCAGCTGGGCGGCCCGGTCGATCACGCGGAACAACGCGAAGAAGACCGGCATCTGCAGGATCAGCGGCAGGCACGAGGCCAGAGGATTGGTGCCGGTGTCCTGGAACAGCTTCATCTGCTCCTGCTGCAGCTTCTGCCGGTCGTGCTTGTACTTCTGCTGCAGCGCCTTGATCTGCGGCTGCAACAGCTGCATGTTGCGGCTGGACTTGATCTGCTTGACGAACAGCGGGATCAGCAGGGTGCGGATGGTGACGGTCAGGCCGATGATCGACAGCACCCAGGTGTAGCCCGAGGTCTCGGGGAGCACCTGCGAGAAGAGCTCGTGCCAGACCAGCAGGATGCCCGACACCGCGTAGTACAGCGGCGTCATGATGGCCGAGCCGATGTCGCCTAGGAAACCCACGACTGTTCTCCTTGGGTGGACGATTCGTACTGGAACTCACGCTGGGGTGCTTCTTGGGCTCCAGCATGACGGGAGTGCTTACGGGGTGGAACATAGTCGAAGCCGCCAGCGGCCCATGGATGGCATCGAGCCAGGCGGCGCACCGACAACCACGAGCCCCGAACGGCGCCGTGCACCTGCACCGACTCCAACGCGTACGCCGAGCAGGTGGGGTAGTAGCGGCACACATCGCCGTACAGAGGACTGATGGCAAAGCGGTACAACCGCAACAGTGCCACGAGGACGTACTTCACGCGCCAGAACCAGAACGCACGAGCGCCCGGTCGAGCTGCTCGGCCAACGCCTCGCTGCTCGCCCGGCTGGCGGGGGGGAGTGCCCGCACCACGATCTGCGAACCCACCGGCACCGAGTCCAGGCGGGCTCGCATCAGATGACGCAGCCTGCGCTTGACCCGGTTGCGGTCCACGGCCGATCCGACCGCCTTGCTGACCACGAACCCGACCGACGTGCGCTCACCACCGCCCGCGACCACGTGGGTGACGAGCGTGGGCTGCGCAGCGCGACGACCTCGACGCACCGTGTGTCGAAACTGTGCGCTGTCGCGCATCCGGTGCTCGGGTCCCAGCACGATCGGGTCCAGCACCGTCAGGCAGAGAGCTTGGCGCGGCCCTTGCGGCGGCGGTCGCCCAGGATCGCGCGGCCGGCGCGCGTGCGCATGCGCAGGCGGAAGCCGTGCTTCTTGGCGCGACGACGGTTGTTCGGCTGATAGGTGCGCTTGCTCACGATGATTCCTCACAGGCTGCGACGGACCAAGGTGGTCCGCGGGGGAAGACACTCAGATGACACCCACCAGTCGTGGGCGCACAACATAGGTCGTCCGAAGACGAGACTGCAACGGTACGGGGGCCCGTGATTGCGGTCAAACCGACCCAATACTGCGAACCGGACCGATGATCGTCGTAGACACGCCGCACCAAGACGACAACTTCTCAGAATGCGGTTGTGGCGCTCGCTCGACGCTGCTAGCGTCACGCGGTACCGCCTTTTTCCACAGCCGTTGGTCCGTCCCCTTGCCGCGCGCACACTGTGTGGAAAACCATGTGGACATGATCCGGAGGAACTCGATGACCGATGCGGCCCAACCATCCACGGACGCCGCAGCAGACGATGAGCGCATGCGGGCGGTCTGGGCCGAGTCGGTCGACACGCTCTCCCCAGGAGCTCGGGTCTGGGTGTACGCCGCCCACCCGATGACGCTGCACCACAACATCCTGCTCGTGGCCGTGCCCGACGACCTGACCCGTGCCCAGCTGGAGACTCGCGTCAAACCGGCGCTCGAGCACGCGCTCAGCCAGCGCCTGGGCAGCGAGACACGCCTGGTGGTCACCATCGAGCCGGAGATCGTCGAGCAGAACCAGCAGCCCGTGGTCGACGAGGACGACTTCGACGAGGAGTCCGAGGACCTCGAGGACGACGACACGCAGGACACCTTCACGCCCAGCTGGGACTCCGGAGCACCACGCCTCGGGCCGGCTCGGGTCGGGGGAGCGGCCGAGGCGCGACTCAATCCGCGCTACCTGTTCGAGAACTTCGTCATCGGGGCGTCCAACCGGTTCGCCCACGCAGCCGCGGTCGCCGTGGCCGAGGCACCCGGTCGCGCCTACAACCCGCTGGTCATCCACGGTGAGTCGGGACTCGGAAAGACCCACCTCCTGCACGCGATCGGGCACTACGTCCTGAACTTCTTCCCCTCCTCACGCGTGCGGTACGTCAGCAGCGAGGAGTTCACCAACGACGTCATCAACGCGATCCGCAACAACCAGACCGCCGCTCTGAAGCGCAAGTACCGCGAGGTCGACGTCCTGCTGGTCGACGACATCCAGTTCTTGGAGGGCAAAGAGTCCACGCAGACCGAGTTCTTCCACACCTTCAACGCGCTGCACAACGAGAACAAGCAGATCGTGATGACCTCGGACCGTCCGCCCAAGAACCTGACGACCCTGGAGGACCGGCTGCGCAACCGCTTCGAGTGGGGTCTGACCACCGATGTCCAACCGCCCGACCTCGAGACCCGCATCGCGATCCTGCGCAAGAAGGCCGCCACCGAGAAGCTCACCGCTCCCGCCGACGTGCTGGAGTTCATCGCCAGCAAGGTGCAGACCAACATCCGGGAGCTCGAGGGTGCGCTGATCCGTGCCACCGCCTTCGCCAACCTGCAGGGCACCACGGTCGATCTCAGCCTGGCGCACATCGTGCTCAAGGACCTGATCGCCGAGGGCGAGGAGCCCGACATCTCGGTCGCCATGATCATGGCCCAGACAGCCTCGTACTCCGAGTTCACGATCGAGGAGCTCTGCAACACCAACCGCAGCCGAAATCTCGTGCTGGCCCGGCAGATCGCGATGTACCTGTGCCGCGAGCTCACCGACATGTCGTTGCCGAAGATCGGTCAGGAGTTCGGCGGGCGCGACCACACCACCGTGATGCACGCCGACCGCAAGATCCGCAAGCTCATGGCCGAGAAGAGTGCGGTCTACAAGCAGGTCACCGAGCTGACCGTGCGGATCAAGCAGCAGGCACGTCGGCCGTGATCATCGGCCCTCGAACACCACGTCTCCTGCAATCGGCGGCGTGTCACCACACCATCATGCACACCTGTGTACGAGCCTGTGTAAAAGTCTCCATCCGAGGTGGACATCTGGTGTCTCGATGTGAACGACATGTGAACCGCTCAGCTTCGTCCACAGACACCTGTAGTTCCACCCGGCCATCGTCCACAGCTTGTCCACGGGCACATGCGCCGACATCGCAGAATCGATCGACGTTGTCCACGATGTCCACAGAGGCTACGACTACTACTGTTCTTCTTCATCACCATGACACCAGCAGAAATCACCAGAGCACGAACCTGTGGACCGTCGCCGGAGCCCAGCACCGGCCTACCGCGATCGACCGTCGCCGTGGCAGGATGCACACCGACGACAGCCGACCCGGTCGCACCCTCTCGAAAGGCCGCACGACGTGAAGTTCCGCATCGAACGCGACACGTTCGCCGACGCTGTCGCGTGGACCGCGCGCAGCCTGCCGAACCGTCCCAGCGTCCCGGTGCTGGCCGGTCTGCTGATCGAGTCGACGGCCGACGGCCTGACCTTGTCGGGCTTCGACTACGAGACCTCCACGCGGGCGACCCTGCCTGCCGAGGTCTCCGCCGACGGACGCGTGCTGGTGTCGGGTCGTCTGCTCGCCGAGATCGTCAAGTCCCTGCCGGCCAAGCCGGTCGACGTCTCGCTCGATGGCACCAAGGTCCAGGTCGTGTGTGGTTCCGCCCGTTTCAGCCTGCAGACCATGCCGGTCGAGGAGTACCCCCAGCTGCCGGCGATGCCCACCGCATCGGGAACTGTCGCTGCGTCCACCTTCGCCACAGCGGTCGCCCAGGCCAGCTCCGCTGCCGGGCGCGACGACATGTTGCCCCTGCTGACCGGGGTGCGACTCGAGCTGGAGGCCGACACCATCTCGCTGATGGCCACCGACCGTTTTCGCGCCAGCCTGCGAGACCTGACCTGGTCGCCGGAGCGTTCGGACCTGTCGGCCCAGGCGCTGGTTCCGGCTCGGGTGCTCAACGAGACGGCCCGCGCGCTCACCACGGGCGGCGACGTCACGATCGCGGTGTCCTCGGGCGATGCCGGTGACGGGCTGATCGGGTTCGAGGGCATGGTCGGCAATGGCAGCCGGCGCACCACGACGCGTTTGCTCGAGGGCGACTTCCCGCGGGTCCGTCAGCTGTTCCAGGCGCAGGCCGAGACCGTGGCGTACGTCCAGACCCAAGCCTTCGTCGACTCGGTCAAGCGGGTGGCGCTGGTGGCCGAGCGCAACACCCCGGTGCGCCTGACGTTCGCCGACGGTGTCCTGCTCCTCGAGGCCGGTAGCGGCGACGAGGCCCAGGCCTCCGAATCGGTCGAGGCCACGATCGACGGACCCGACATCTCGATCGGCTTCAACCCCACGTACCTGCTCGAGGGACTCGGCGTCATGAGTGAGCCGGTCGTGCACCTGTCCTTCACGCAGCACACCAAGCCCGCTGCGATCTCCGGCGTGGGCGAGATCGGTGCCGACCCCGATGGCGCCTTCCGGTACCTGATCATGCCGGTCCGTCTCCAGAGCTGAAACACCCTCAATCACGGGAGTCACGATGAACATCGGACTGGTAGGACTCGGCAAGATGGGCGGCAACATGCGCACCCGCATGCGCAATGCCGACATCACGGTCGTCGGGTACGACCGCAATCCCGACGTCTCCGACGTCGACTCGTTGGCCGCCATGGTCGAGCAGCTGCAGGCCCCGCGCGTCGTGTGGGTCATGGTGCCGTCCGGTGAGATCACCCGCTCGACCGTGTCCGACCTCCTGGACCTGCTCGACGACGGCGATGTCATCGTCGATGGCGGCAACTCGCGCTGGACCGATGATGAGAAGCACGCCGAGATGGCCGCCGAGAAGAACGTCGGCTACGTCGACTGCGGCGTCAGCGGCGGAGTCTGGGGCCTGGAGAACGGCTACGCGCTCATGGCGGGCGGATCCACCGAGGACATCGCCAAGGTCCAGTTCGCCTTCGACGCCCTCAAGCCGCCCGGCGAGTCCGGCTTCGTGCACGCCGGTCGCGTGGGTGCCGGCCACTTCTCCAAGATGGTCCACAACGGCATCGAGTACGCCATGATGCAGGCCTACGCCGAGGGCTTTGAGCTGCTGGAGAAGGTCGACCTGGTCGACAACGTCACGGCGGTGTTCGACTCCTGGCGCGAGGGCACGGTCGTGCGGTCGTGGTTGCTGGACCTGCTGGTCAAGGCATTGGAGGACGATCCGAGCCTGAGCCAGGTGCGTGGCTACGCCGACGATTCCGGCGAGGGACGCTGGACCGTCGAGGCGGCCATCGACAACGCCGTCCCGGTGCACACCATCGCGGCGTCACTGTTCGCCCGGTTCACCTCCCGTCAGGACGAGTCGCCGGCCATGCAGGCCGTCGCCGCGATGCGCCAGCAGTTCGGTGGCCACGCCGTGCAGGCCGCCGCCGAGGCCGGTCATGCCCCCAGAGATGCCTGACCCTGGCTCGTGCATGTCACCCGACTCACCCTGAACGACTTCCGGTCCTACCCGGAGGCCGACGTCCGGATGGAACCGGGCGCGGTGTCGTTCATCGGTGCCAACGGTCAGGGCAAGACCAACCTCGTCGAGGCGATCGAGTACCTGTCACGCCTGGACTCGCACCGGGTGTCCAGCGACGTGCCCCTGGTGCGCGCCGGGACCGAGCGCGCCGTGGTGCGGGCCGAGGTCGTGCGAGGCGATCGCACGGCCCTGCTCGAGCTGGAGATCATCCCGGGCAAGTCCAACCGTGCTCGCATCAACCGCGGTGACCTGCCACGCGTCCGCGATCTCGTCGGCGTGCTGCGCACCGTGACGTTCTCGCCCGGCGACCTCGATCTGGTCAAGGGCGATCCGTCGGACCGCCGACACTTCCTCGACGCGTTGCTGGTGCTGCGCACCCCGCGTCTGGCCGGCGTCAAGGCCGACTACGACCGAGTGCTGCGGCAGCGCAACACTCTTCTGAAATCTGCTGGCAGAAGAAGGAACGTCGAGGTCGCGACCCTCGACATCTGGGACGAGAACCTCGCTCGCCTGGGTGGTGAGCTCGTGGCGCAGCGACTGACGTTGCTCGACGACCTGGGACCGCACCTCGTCGAGGCACACCTACGGGTCGCTGCTGGGGCCTCGGCGAACCGCCGCGACGTCACGGCCGTGTACCGGTCGTCGACCGCGATGGATGCCGAGGAACGTGATCAGCACGCGATCGCGGGGGTTCTGCTGACCGAGATCGGTCGTCGACGCGGCGACGAGCTCGATCGCGGCATCAGTCTGGTCGGACCTCACCGAGACGAGGTGGTGCTGTCGGTCGGCGACCTGCCGGCCAAGGGCTACGCCAGCCACGGGGAGTCGTGGTCACTGGCGCTGGCCCTGCGGCTCGCCTCGTTCGACCTGCTTCGGTCCGAGGGCGACGACCCGGTCCTGATCCTGGACGACGTGTTCGCCGAGCTCGACGGAGGTCGGCGTCAGCAGCTGGCCGAGCTGGTCGCGACCGCAGAGCAGGTGCTGGTGACCGCAGCGGTCGCTGAGGATGTGCCTGCCGAGCTCGCGGGACAGCGCTTCGAGGTCCGCGACGGTGGTGTCACGCGTGTCTGAGGACGACGAGACCCCACCTGATCCGCTCGACCTGGCGCGCGACGTGGCCGACCGGTATCGCCGGGCGCCCGGGCAGCCGGCCGTTCCCCAGCGCCGTCGGCGCCGGCCGCCGCCGACCGTGGGCCCACGGACCCGGCGCGAGGATGCCGTCCCGATCTCCGACGCGCTTGGTGAGCTGATCCGCGAGCGCGGGTGGAGTCGTCAGCTCGACGTCCAACGCGTGCTCGAGGACTGGGGCTCGCTGGTCGGGCCCGAGGTCGCCCAGCACTCCCGCGTCGTGGGGTACGCCGATGCGGTCGTGCGGGTCGAGACGCGCACCACGGCGTGGGCCACCCAGCTCAAGCTGCTGGCGCCTCGCATCGTGGCCCGCCTCAACGAGCTGCTGGGCGACGGCGCGGTGGTGCGGATCGACATCCGTGGACCCCAGGCGCCGAGCTGGAACTCAGGACCACGGTCGATCCGAGGCCAGCGCGGGCCGAGAGACACGTACGGCTGAGGCGTCGTCGAGCGGCGGAGGCGATGTTTCACGGGGAACATCGTCAAAACCGAGAGTGGTGGCCGCCCAGGTGAAGATCGCCGTGGCCAGGGCGGTGCCGCCGAGCACGGCGCCGGCGTCGAGTGCTCCGTCCCAGCCCATGTCCGGACGAACTCCGAGCGCTATCAACCCCACCGCTCCGACTGCAGCCCCGACCAGGGAGCCGAAGGCCGTGCCGCGCACGCGCACGAGCCGGCGCGCGACGACCAGGGACACGACGGCGGCCCAGGCGAGGCTCACCGCGAGCGCCGCGACGATGTCGGAGGGTCGATGCCATCCGGCGACGATCGTCGAGGCGCCGGTCAGGGTCGTGGCTGCTGCCCCGGCGAGGGCGAGGGGCGCACGAAAGACCGGCGGCACGACCAGGAGCGCGGCGGCCGTGGCGCTGGCGACCACGGTGGTGTGACCACTGGGCAACGAGTTCAGCGTGCCGAGCCCGGCCAGGTCGGGACGATCGAGGGCCAGGTTCTTCAGGAGCTGGGTGGTGATGTTGGCGCCGGCGATGACGACGACTGCGCCCACCGCCCACTGGAGGCGGCCGCGCAACAGTGCCGTCATGATGCACGCGACCATGACCACCAGGATCAAACCGATCGAGACCCGACCCAGCACGCTGAGCAGGGCCATCCGAGCCTCGCGGCCGGCCGAGAAGGTTCTCATCGCGGCATCGTCGTACTGCTGGCCCGCCGTGGTGCCGACCGCGATCCGGATCGTGGCCCACAGCACGAGCGAGGACACCACGATCCACCCGACCGACACGACGGTCGAGATACGGCGCTCACGGGACGGCATCATGGATCAAGAGTGCCTGATGCGGGCCAATACCGGGGAGTGGACTCCGCAGCCGGATGGATGGCCCGAGATGCCCGGGGCTGATTGGGGCCTCGACACCGGGTCTGTTATTGCGTCACAGGGCCCGTTACGGGGCTCTGAGCACACCCCCCGGCTCACGACACGGTCCACAGGCAGGAGCCATTCAGCACTAGACGCACGCAATGGGCCCGTATACTGATCGTGTGACCCAGACCCCAGATCCTGAGCAGTCCTACGACGCCAAGAACATCCAGGTGCTGGAAGGTCTGGAGGCGGTCCGCAAGCGCCCCGGCATGTACATCGGCTCCACCGGTGAGCGCGGCCTGCACCACCTGGTCTACGAGGTCGTCGACAACTCCGTCGACGAGGCACTCGCCGGTCACGCCACGCACATCGAGGTCGTCCTGCAGCCCGACGGCGGCGTGCGGGTCGTCGACGACGGCCGCGGCATCCCGGTCGACGAGCACCCCACCGAGAAGATCCCGGCCGTCACCCTGGTTCTCACCTCTCTGCACGCAGGAGGCAAGTTCGGCGGCGGCGGCTACAAGGTCTCCGGCGGTCTGCACGGCGTCGGGGTCTCGGTCGTCAACGCGTTGAGCACCCGGCTCGAGGTCGAGGTCAAGCGCGACGGCTACGTGTGGAACCAGTCCTTCACCTACGGCGAGCCCAATGAGCCCCTGGCCCAGGGTGCGGCGACCAGCGACTCGGGCACCACCACGGTCTTCTACGCCAGTGCCGACATCTTCGAGACCGTCGAGTACTCCTACGAGACCCTCAAGACCCGCTTCCGCGAGATGGCCTTCCTGAACAAGGGCCTCGAGCTGGTGCTGCGCGACGAGCGTGCCGAGGCCATGGAGGCCGCCGAGGGCGACACCGAGATCGACTCGATCGAGCGCGAGGCTCGCTTCAAGTTCGAGAACGGGCTGGTCGACTACGTCGATCACATCAACGTGGGCAGCAAGTCGCCCATCCACTCCGGCATCATCTCGATCGATTCCGAGGACGAGGCCAAGGGCCTGTCGCTGGAGATCGCGATGCAGTGGAACGACAGCTTCAGCGAGTCGGTGCACACCTTCGCCAACACGATCAACACGCACGAGGGTGGCACGCACGAGGAGGGCTTCCGAGCAGCGCTCACCACCACCGTCAACCGGTTCGCCACGACGCAGGGGCTCATCAAGAAGGCCACTGACAACCTGTCCGGCGACGACATCCGCGAGGGCCTCACCGCGATCGTCTCGGTCAAGCTGGAGGAGCCGCAGTTCGAGGGCCAGACCAAGACCAAGCTCGGCAACAGCGAGGCCAAGTCCTACGTCCAGTCGGTCCTGCACACCGAGCTCGGCGCCTGGTTCGAGCAGCACCCGGCCGAGGGCAAGGTCATCGTGCGCAAGTCGATCGACGCCGCGACCGCCCGCATGGCGGCCCGCAAGGCTCGAGACCTGGCTCGCAACCGCAAGGGCTTCCTGGGCGCCGGCGGACTGCCGGGCAAGCTGGCGGACTGCTCGAGCCGCAACCCCGAGGAGTGCGAGGTCTTCATCGTCGAGGGCAACTCCGCCGGTGGTTCGGCCAAGGGCGGCCGCGACCCACGCACCCAGGCGATCCTCCCGCTGCGCGGCAAGATTCTGAACGTCGAGAAGGCCCGCATCGACAAGATCCTGCAGAACACCGAGGTCCAGGCCATCATCTCGGCGCTCGGCACGGGCGTGCACGAGGACTTCGACATGGCCAAGCTGCGCTATCACAAGGTCGTGCTGATGGCCGACGCCGACGTCGATGGCCAGCACATCTCCACGCTGCTGCTGACCCTGCTGTTCCGCTTCATGAAGCCGTTGATCGACAGCGGTCACGTCTACCTCGCCCAGCCTCCGCTGTACCGCATCAAGTGGACGAACTCCGCCCACGAGCTCGCGTACACCGACCGCGAGCGCGACGTCCTGCTCGCCGCAGGTCGCGAGGCCGGTCACCGCCTGCCCAAGGAGGCCCCGGTCCAGCGCTACAAGGGCCTCGGCGAGATGAACGACTCCGAGCTGTGGGAGACCACGATGGATCCCGACGCCCGCATCCTGCGTCAGGTCAGCCTCGAGGACGCCGCGGCCGCCGACCTCATGTTCACCATCCTCATGGGCGAGGACGTCGAGCAGCGCCGCTCCTTCATCCAGCGCAATGCCAAAGACGTCCGATTCCTCGACATCTGATGCCCGATCCGACTGAACGAAGGACCACTCAGTGACTGACTCCCCGATCGAGCGCGACCGGATCGAACCCGTCGAGCTGCAGGATGAGATGCAGCGCTCGTACATCGACTACGCCATGAGCGTGATCGTGTCGCGCGCCCTGCCCGATGTGCGCGACGGTCTCAAGCCGGTGCACCGCCGGGTGCTCTACGCGATGTTCGACGGCGGCTACCGGCCCGACCGCGGCTTCAACAAGTGCAGCCGCATCGTCGGTGACGTCATGGGTCAGTACCACCCGCACGGCGACACCGCGATCTACGACACCCTCGTCCGGCTGGCCCAGCACTGGGTCATGCGTGCGCCGATGGTGCAGGGGCAGGGCAACTTCGGGGCGCCGGGCGACGACGGCGCCGCCGCCATGCGGTACACCGAGTGCAAGCTCGCTCCGATCGCCATGGAGATGGTGCGCGACATCGACGAGGACACCGTCGACTTCCGCCCCAACTACGACGGCCGCTCGCAGGAGCCTTCGGTCCTGCCGGCACGGATCCCCAACCTGCTGGTCAACGGGTCGGCCGGCATCGCGGTCGGCATGGCCACCAACATCCCGCCACACAACCTCCGCGAGGTCGCAGAGGGCGCCCTGTGGTCGCTGGCCCACCCCGAGGCCAGCCGCGAAGAGCTGCTGGAGGCCCTGATCGCCCGGGTCAAGGGCCCCGACTTCCCCACCTACGGCCTCATCGTGGGCAACCAGGGCATCGAGGACATGTACCGCACCGGTCGTGGCTCCATCCCGATGCGCGCCGTGGTCGGCATCGAGGAGGACGCCAAGGGCCGCATCCAGCTGGTGGTCACCGAGCTGCCCTACCAGGTCAACCCCGACAGCCTGATGCGCAAGATCGCCGACCTGGTCAACTCCGGTCGCATGGCGGGCATCTCGGACCTGCGCGACGAGTCCAGCTCGCGCGTGGGTCGCCGCATCGTGATCGAGCTGCGTCGCGACGCCGTGGCCCGGGTCGTGCTGAACAACCTGTACAAGCACACCGAGCTGCAGAGCAACTTCAGCGCCAACATGCTGGCCCTGGTCGATGAGGTGCCGCGCACCCTGACCCTCGACGGATTCATCACCAACTGGATCAGTCACCAGATCGAGGTCATCCGGCGGCGCACCGAGTACCGTCTGCGCAAGGCCGAGGAGCGCGCCCACATCCTGCGCGCGCTGGTCAAGGCCCTCGACAACCTCGACGACGTCATCGCGTTCATCCGCAGCAGCCCGTCGGCGGAGGTCGCGCGCTCGGGTCTGATGGACCTGCTCGAGATCGACGAGATCCAGGCACGTGCCATCCTCGACATGCAGTTGCGCCAGCTCGCAGCACTGGAACGTCAGAAGATCATCGACGACCTCGCCGAGCTCGAGCGGCTCATCGCGCACTACCAGGAGATCCTGGACAGCGAGCAGCTCCAGCGCGAGATCGTCTCGGCCGAGCTGACCGAGATCGTGGACAAGTACGGCGACGACCGTCGCACGCCCATCGTGCCGGCCGACGGCGACCTGTCGATGGAGGACCTGATCCCCGACGAGGACGTCGTGGTCACGCTCACCAAGGGTGGGTACGCCAAGCGCACCCGCATCGATCAGTACCGCGTGCAGCATCGCGGCGGGTCGGGAGTGCGCGGCGCGGCCCTGCGCGGCGAGGACGTGGTCGATCACGTGTTCGCCACCACCAGCCACCACTGGATCTTGTTCTTCACCACGGCGGGCCGGGTCTACCGCACCAAGGCGTACCACCTGCCCGAGGCTGCGCGCGATGCCAAGGGCGGCCACGTCGCCGGGTTGCTGTCGTTCCAGCCGGACGAGCAGATCGCCCGCGTGCTCGCGATCCGCGACTACGAGCAGGCGCCGTACCTGGTGCTGGCCACCCGCAAGGGCCTGATCAAGAAGACCCGCCTGGGTGACTACGACAGTCCGCGCCAGTCCGGTGTCATTGCGATCAACTTCCGCGAGGAGGACGACGAGCTGATCGGCGCCGAGCTGGTCAACGCGCAGGACGACATCGTGCTGATCTCGCGGCAGGCGCAAGCCATCCGCTTCCGCGCCGACGACGATCAGCTGCGACCCATGGGCCGAGCCACCTCCGGTGTCACGGGCATGAAGTTCCGTGGCGACGACTCGGTGCTGTCGATGAGCGTAATTCGTCGCCCGGAGGAGGTCGACGACGCGGACGCCGTGCTGGAGACCGACCAGCTGTTCGTCTTCACGATCACCGACGGCGGCTACGCCAAGAAGTCGCGGATCGAGGACTACCGCCTGCAGGGTCGCGGTGGACTCGGCATCAAGGCCATGCAGATCACCGAGAACCGCGGCGAGCTGGTGGGCGGTCTGGTGATGGTCGATTCCGATGACGTCATCAGCGTCACGAGTCGCGGACAGATCACCCGCAGCCTCGTCTCCGGGGTCAATGCGACCGGCCGTGGCACGATGGGGGTCAAGTTCGTGACGCTGAAGGGGTCGGATCGGGTGGTGACCATCGCCCGCAACACCGAGCCTGCCGAGGCCGTCGCGGAGCCCGAGCAGGCCACCGACCCGAGCGATGAGGTGCAGGACCAGTGAGCGACGAGAGCCCCGAGACGACCGACAAGGGTCGCCCCCGCCCGGCTGGTTCAGGTCCGGCTGGTTCAGGTCAGGCCGGTTCCACCAAGACGGGCACGCAGGCGGCCAAGAAGGCTCCGGCGGCCAAGAAGGCCTCTGCGGCCAAGACCGCAGCTGCCCCGACTGGATCTGGCAAGACCGCAGCTGGCAAGACAGCAGAGGCCAAGACGACGCGTGGTCCTGCGTCGGCTGCCACGACCACAACGTCCACCGGGCGTGCCCTGACGGCGAATGACTACGCGGCCAGCACGTCGAACTCGGCGTCCTCGACGGCCGTGATCCCGGCGGTCAAGGACGAGCCGGCAGCAACACCCAAGGCGGCACCCGCGCCTGCGCAGAACGAGCAGTTCGGTGGCGGAGCCGGACGTGCGGCGACGTTGCGCCTGTCGCACGTCGACCCGTGGTCGGTCACTCGCATGGCCTTCGCCATCTCGGTGGCTCTCATGGTCGTGGCCGTCGTGGCCGTGGCGATCTTCTGGCTCGTGCTGGAGGCGCTGGGCATCTGGGACACGGTCGACAACAGCGTGACCTCGGTGCTCAGTGATGACGCCACGGCGTTCAGCATCACCGACTACTTGGGCTTCGGTCGCCTCGTGGGCCTGACCCTGGTGCTGTCGGCCCTCAACGTGGTCATCGCGACCGTGCTGGCCACCATCGCAGCGCACCTGTACAACCTGGGAGCGCAGCTGCTCGGCGGTTTCCAGGTCACGTACACATCGCAGGACTGAGGGCAGAACTGAGCCGGTTCGTCTCCGCACGGGGTCGTACGGTAACGTTCATCGCTGTTGCGGGCGTATAGCTCAGCTCGGTTAGAGCGCTTCCCTGATAAGGAAGAGGTCCCAGGTTCAAGTCCTGGTACGCCCACTGTTCGAGGAGGATTCGATGCGCAAGATCATCGCCCTCGGCCTCACGGCCGCAGGCATCGCATGGACCCTCGGACGCCGCAAGACATCGGCCCCGGCCGATGCGTGGGCGGCCGGTACTGATCCGGTCTAGCACCACAAGAGGGGCCTTGGCGCAATTGGTAGCGCACCTGCTTTGCAAGCAGGGGGTTAGGGGTTCGAGTCCCCTAGGCTCCACCACTTTTTGCGCTGGCACCGGGGATCAAGGTGCGGAGCTTCGACGCTAGGTGCAACGTCAGCCGGCCGGAGCCGGGGTCGAACGCGCTGGCGATGCTGGGCAGGCTGTTGGAGGATCCCGGCGAGGCCTTCGTGCTGTCATGACAGCCGCCACCGGTCTCGTTCTGACGGTCTACGCACACGGAGACGTCGCCCCGTTTACAAGGGTGAACACATTTTTCTGCTCTGAATAGTTACCTATCTACTTCATGTAGTACGGTAACGATATGGACCCCTCGATCGTGGACAAGCTCATGGCCGTCACGAGCATGTTCCAGCAGGACATGGCCCGAGCCTTCGCCGGCACCCCTCTCACGGAGTCGCGGGTCGCAGTTCTGTGGACGCTGGCGCTGACCGGACCGTCCACGCAGCAAGCCCTCGCCGAGGCGCTGTCGGTGACGCCCCGCAACATCTCTGGCCTCGTGGACGCGCTGGAGCAGCACGGATACGTCGAGCGCGTTCCGTATCCGTCCGACCGCCGCGCCGTGCTGGTGACGCTCACCTCGACCGGTGAGGAAGCAATGGACCGGATGCGGGAGGAACACGCTCATCTGGAGGCAGAGCTGCGCGACGCCGTCCAGCCGGAGCACTGGGACGGACTCGAACAGGGCATCGACGCGATCATCGTCCGTGTTGCCGCACTGATGAGTGCGGAGCAGGCGGAAGCGGAGGACGGCTCATGAGCCCCGCCACCCAGACCCCGCAGACCGATCCGAGCCGCACCCGAGCTCTGCTGGCCCGAGGCATGGGGATCGAGAAGATCATCTACGCCGCCATCGGCCGCGCGATTGCTCGGAGACCGTGGAAGGCGCGCGACGCCAAGGGGTTCCACTACCACGCTCAGAGCTTCGCGGCTCTCATCATCTTCATCGTGCTCTCCGCCGTCGAGGTCGTCGTCATCGACCTGATCGTGCACCAGTGGCTCTGGCTCAGGATCCCCCTGCTCATCTTCGGCGTCTGGGGACTGGTCTGGATGGCCGGGCTCCTGTGTGCTCACCTCATGCGGCCCCACACGGTCGGAACCGAGGGCATCCGAGTCCGTAACGGCCTCGACCTGGATGCTCACGTCACCTGGGACGACGTGTACTCCGTGGGACCGAAGAACCGCAACCACGAGCCCAAGACCCCGAGCGTGATCGATGACCACGAAGGCCGATCACTGGTCATGAGCATCACCGACCAGACCAACGTCGAGGTCGTGCTGGAAAGACCGACGACCATCACCCTTCCGGGTCTTCCGCCGAAAGGAGGCGAACAGGTCGTCGACCGCATCTACCTCTGGACCGACGAGCCCAAGGGGTTCCTCGACGCGGTGCGCGAGCACATCGGCTAGGTCCAGCTGGTGAGGGCGCACAGACAGCGATCGGCAAGCGGACCGACCCGCAGTTATCGTTCTGCACGGACCCAGTACCTGCTTGAGAGGTGACTCATGGACACGCGGATCTCTTTGCGGGTGGACGGTGCGGAGCGCGAGCTCGATGTCGACACGCGCACCACGCTGCTCGACGCCCTGCGCGAGCGGCTCGGCGTCTCGGCGGCGAAGAAGGGCTGCGACCACGGTCAGTGCGGTTCCTGCACCGTCCTGCTCAACGGACGCCGTCACCTGACGTGCCTGGCGCTGGCCGTCGCACACGACGGAGACGAGATCGTCACCGCGAGCGGCCTAGCCGACGACGCGCGTGATGACGCTGAGCTGCACCCGATGCAGCAGGCCTTCCTCGATCACGACGGTTATCAGTGCGGCTACTGCACGCCAGGTCAGATCTGCTCGGCGGTCGCCGTTCTGGACGAGGCGAGACAGGGCCATCCGAGCCATGTCACCGAAGACCTGACCCTCGGCGGCGAGATCGCCCTGACCGACGAGGAGATTCGCGAGCGAATGAGCGGGAACCTGTGCCGCTGCGGCGCCTACGTCGGCATCCTCGACGCCATCCGCCAGGCCGCTTCACAGGAAGGCATCGAGACCCGATGAAGGAGCTGACGTACCTCCGTCCCACGGATGCGAGCGCAGCGGTCAGTGCAGTGGCCGGCGACCCCCAGGCCCGGTTCCTGGGTGGCGGAACCAACCTCGTGGACCACCTCAAGCTGGGTGTGTCCACGCCCAGTGTCCTGGTCGACGTGAGCCAGCTGCCGATGGACGACATCGAGACGGTCGAGGGCCGGACTCGTGTCGGGGCCAACGTGCGCAACAGCGACCTGGCCGCGAGCGCCGTGGTGCGCGGCAGCTTCCCGGCGCTGGCGCGCGCCCTGCTCGCGGGGGCCTCAGGTCAGATCCGCAATCAGGCGACCACCGGGGGCAATCTGCTCCAGCGCACTCGTTGTGTCTACTTCCAGGACGTCACGACCCCGTGCAACAAGCGAGATCCCGGCAGCGGTTGCTCGGCGCTGGAGGGGTACGGGCGGTACAACGCGCTGCTCGGCACCAGCGCCGAGTGCGTGGCGACCCACCCCTCGGACATGGCGGTCGCGATGGCGGCACTGGATGCCGAGGTCGTCGTGCTGGGGCCCGACGGCGAACGACGACTCCCCATCGGCGACCTGCACACCCTGCCCGGTCATCACCCCGACGTCGAGACCACGCTGGCCCACGGCGAGCTGATCACCGCCGTCGAGCTGCGCAGCAGTCACCTGACGCGCCACTCGACGTACTACAAGGCACGCGATCGCGCCTCGTACGCGTTCGCGCTGGTCTCCGTCGCGGGGGCGCTCGAGCTCGACGGCGACACGGTGAGAGACGTGCGGATCGCCTGGGGTGGCGTGGCGCACAAGCCATGGCGCGCCACCCGCGCCGAGGAGCTGCTGCGCGGACAGACCTTCAGTGAGGACGCCGTGCGCGAGGCGGCAGCCGAGGAGCTGCGTGACGCGGTCACCACCGAGGACAACGCTTTCAAGATCGCCATGGTGGCGAACGCCACGGCCCTGGTGCTGAATCAGCTCGCCGTCCGGCAGGGAGGCGCCCGATGACCACCCGAGCCACCCCCATCACGGCCCGGTCGATGGGAACCCACCATGATCGTGTCGACGGCCGGGAAAAGGTGACCGGCCGCGCCGTCTACGCCATGGAGCACGAGGCAGGTGGCACCGACTCGCCGCTCACTGCGTGGTTGGTGCAGTCGACGATCGCTCGCGGCCGCGTCGTGCGGGTCGACGCCAGCGTTGCTCTCAAGCACCCGGGAGTCGTCCAGGTCGTCGACCACCAGAACGCCCCACGACTGGTTGACACCGATGACCGCGAGCTGGCCATCCTGCAGGACGATCGGGTCGGCCTGCGCGGGCAGATCGTGGCGATCGTCCTCGCCGAGACACCCGAGGCGGCTCGCGAAGGAGCCCGGTTGACGACGGTGCACTACGACGCCGAGCCACACCGCGTGACGCTCGAGGACGCTGACACCTATGCTCCGGAGTCGGTCAACGCCGGACACGAGACCGACTTCGAGACCGGCGACGTCGATGCGGCCATGCGCGACGCGGCGGTGCAGGTGGATGCCACCTACTCCACCCCCCACGAGCACAACAACCCGATGGAGCCGCACGCCTGCACGGCTCGCTGGGACGGGTCGACCTTGACGATGTGGGATTCGACCCAGGCCGTGCACGCGGTGGCGGCGGCGCTCGCTCCGATGCTCGGTCTCGAGCAGGAACAGATCACGGTGGTGGCCCCGTACGTGGGCGGCGGCTTCGGGAGCAAGGGCCTGCCTCACGCCCCGGAGATGGCTGCCGCGCTCGCTGCGATGGCCGTAGACGGGCGCCCGGTCCGGCTCGCCGTGACACGCCAGCAGATGTTCGCTCTCACCGGGTACCGCACCGAGACGATCTCCCATCTTCGCCTCGGTGCAGAGCCCGACGGGCGGCTGCTCGCGATCGAGCACGTTGCCATCAGCCAGACCTCGCGGATCAAGGAGTTCGCCGAACAGACCGCGACTGCTGCGCGCATGATGTACGCCGCCCCGAGTCGTCGCACGACGCATCGTGTCGCCGCGCTCGACGTCGCCGTCCCGTCGTGGATGCGGGCCCCGGGTGAGATGCCCGGCATGTACGCCCTCGAGGTGGCGATGGACGAGCTGGCCGTCGCGTGCGAGGTCGACCCGATCGAGCTGCGGGTGCGCAACGAGCCGGACGTCGACCCCGAGACGGGCAAGCCGTGGAACAGTCGCAGGCTCGTGGAGTGTCTGGAGCGAGGCGCCGAGAGGTTCGGCTGGGCCGAGCGTTCGGCGACGCCGGGTACCGTCCGAGACGGCGACTGGTGGGTGGGCACCGGCGTCGCCGCGGCGACCTACCCCACCTTGTGGATGCCGGGCAACACCGCCCGAGTCGTCGCGCTCGACGGCGGTCGCTATGCCGTCTCGATCGGCGCCGTCGACATCGGCACGGGAGCGCGCACCGTCCTGAGCCAGATCGCGGCCGACGCGCTGGAGGTCGACCCCGGTGCCGTGGACCTCAGCATCGGCGACACCGACCAGCCAGCGGCCACCGTGGCCGGCGGGTCGGCAGGCACCGGGTCGTGGGGCACCGCGATCGTCCAGACCGTGCAGCAGCTCCGGCGCGACCACGGTCAGCGCCCCGATCCGGGAGCTGAATCGACCTCCGTCGCCGAGGCCTACCCCGACATGGAGAACCATGCACTGCACTCCTTCGGCGCGGTCTTCGCCGAGGTTCGGGTTCACCGCTACACCGGGGAGCCACGCGTGTCCCGGATGCTCGGGGTGTACTCCACGGGACGGGTGATCAACCCGATGACCGCGCGATCGCAGTTCTACGGCGGGCTCGTGATGGGCCTGTCCGGAGCGCTGCACGAGGAGTCGGTGCGAGACCCCCGTCTGGGACACGTCGTGACGCAGGACCTCGCCACCTACCACGTCGCGTCGCACGCCGACGTGCCCAGCATCGAGGTCGAGTGGCTCGACGAGGACGACCATCTCGCCACTCCCTTCGGGGGTCGCGGCATCGGGGAGATCGGCATCGTCGGCACGGCGGCGGCCATCGCGAACGCTGCGTGGCACGCGACCGGCGTGAGGGCTCGGGACCTCCCGATCACCCCCAGCGCGTTCGTGCGTCCCCCCGCCTGAGGACCCGCAACGGGGTAGTCCGTGGCAGCCGGTCTGGGCTACTCACGGGCAGCGAGAATCTGCTCGTGGAGGATGTCGGCGTGTCCGCTGTGGTGAGCGAGCTCGCGGACGACCTCGAGCAGGAGCGACCAGACGGCTCGCTCGCCGCGCGCGCCGTCGACGGTGTCGCCGAGCAGCCGGCTGGCCACCGCCTGGCGCGAGGCCTCCCAGGTTTCGCGGTACGCCTCCGTGACGGAGGTGATGGTGTCTGCCCTCGCGAGCATGAAGGAACGGTGCGGGGTGGAGGCGACGCCGATCTCGGCCAGTGAGCGGCCGCTGACCAGGTGGTCGAGGTAGAACCGCTCGACATAGTTCACGTGCTTGACCAGACCCAGCACGGTCGTCAGCGAGGGCACCAGTGAGTGAGCGCCGCGCCTCTTCCTCGGTGAGGTCGTCGAGGTGACCGACCAGGGCCGCTCGCCGTTCGTCGATCACGCTCTCGAGCCTTTCGCGCAGCGCGGTCAGCGTCTCGTCGTCCTCCGGGCCGATCATCTCCATGGCGACATTCAATCCGACACGGCCGCGGTGGCAGCGGATACCACGTCGTTGTTCGTCCGTGGCCATCTACTCGGGTTGGGGCGACGGCCGCTCACGCCGATGATGGGGCCGAATCCCCTCCCGCCGTCGTCATCAGAGATGACACGGCGATCTCCAGGGTCGACGCCTCGTAGGCGAGCCGAGCCGGCGCTCCCGGAAGTGCACGCTCGAGTGCGAGGCCGTTCACGACGGTGAGGAGGAACCGCGCTTGGTGCTCGAGGTCGGCCGTCACGAGCGCACCCTCGTCGCGGAGCGTGGCGAGCCAACGCTCGACTCGGTGCACGGCGAGGCGTTCGAGCGCGGCGTACGTGTGCATCGAGTCCTCGTCCGGGGGGGAGGCGACGTAGGCGCGGTGCAGCGTGTGGAGGTACTGACGGGCCGCCTCTCCCGCGCCGACCTCGGCGAGCAGGAGATGGAGACAAGCCGCGAGGCGCTCGGAGGGGCTGTTCGCGGTGTCCATCGGATTGTCGGGCAGATCGAGCGTGTGCAATCCGGCGACCACGGTGTCGATCAGTGCTCGTTGGGTCGGGAAGAAGTGCCGCAAGGATCCGGCGCTGACGCCGGCGCGCGCGGCGACGGCCCGGACGCTGAGCCGTGCGGTTGGATCCTTCGTGAGCATCGTGGCGGCTGCGATCAGGATCTTGTCCCTCGTGCTGGGTGCAGATTCAGACATTCTGCAACGTCCCTCCGTCAGGGCCGGTAGTACAGCGTGCTAATCTCCGATGAGGCATTGGCACAGCGTACTACCGCGGATCTGCCACGACGAAGGAAGATGCCAATCGTCTGAACGACTCCGAGTGCGGACAGCACCGGACAGGACCAGAGGGGAATGCATCATGACGACCACCGAGCAGCCATGGCTGACACGCGAAGATCTGCCTTCACCGGTGCGAGGCGTGCCGGGAGGTGTCGAGTACCACCGAGTCCTGGCCGGTGACAAGCGTCGGATCGGGCGTGGTCTGCTGACCATCGTGCTGCTCTTCGCGGGCCTCATCGGATTCTCGCTGATCTTCGTCGAGCTGTCGAAGGTGATCGATGAGGAGGTGTTCGGGCGTACGGAGGAGTTCACGCCGCTGCGCCACGTGGCCGGGTCACTGTCCCTGGTGCTGCTCATCCCGTGGGCCATGCTGCTGCAGCGCGTGCTCTACGGAGTGTCGCCCGGATCCCTGCACTCGGTCACGGGACGGTTCCGGTTCGGTGTGCTCGGCAAGGCGTTGCTCGTGCTCGGGCCACCCGTCCTCATCGCGGTCGCCATCGCGGCGTTGCAGGGCGGCGCGAGGATCGAGTGGACGGACGGAGATCTGATCGTCATGTTCCTCAGTGGCCTCCTCGTGAGCCCGCTCGCCGCGGCGGGCGAGGAGTACGGGTTCCGGGGCCTGATGTTCCGCGTGGTGGGGGGATGGGCTCGCAGGGCTCGCGTCGGTCTGGTGCTGGGCATTGTCGTGACCACCGTGTTGTTCTCCCTGGTCCACGGCACGGTTGATCCGTACCTGCTGACGTCCTACCTGGTCCTGTTCTCGTCGATGGCGGTCGTCACCTGGCGCACCGGAGGTCTAGAGGTCGCCGTCGTGCTCCACAGCGTCTACAACATGGCCCTGCTGCTCGCCACGACCTTGCACCTCGACCTGGGTGGGGAGCTCGAAGGCCGAGGGTCAGCCGTCGGCTCCATCGTGAACCTGATTCCGAGCGCCGGGATCATCGTCGCCACGGCGATCGTCTGGTGGATGACGCGCACGAGCGGTCCCGCGCGGACGCCCGCGCCATGAGCCCCCGATGGAACGATCGTCGGTTGTCGAGGCGCTCCAAACCCGCCGACGGGCGCCCGCTCAAGCCCTTCCGATGGTGGCAGATGATGCGGCGGTCGGTGCTGTCGATCACGCTGGAGGTGGGTGGGCATCACGTGGTGCACACCGTCGAGGTCCGACACGGCGGCGAGAGCGATTCCATCGTCAGGGCAGCGCTGTACCTCGATGGGGCGCTGCGACTCAAGTCCAGGTTGCCGGCGAGGTTTCCGGTCGAGGGCGGTCACATCGAGGTTCGCATCAGTCAAGGTGGCATGCGACGGTGCCACTTCGTCGCGCTCGACGGGACGGAACGGCAGCTGGTGCCCCATCCGAAGTCGGCCGAGGGGCGCCGGATGCGCTTCGCTCGTCGACACCCCACCGCGAGTGCCTTCATCGGGGCGATCTCGGTGCTCATGCTGACCGTCGGCTTTTTCCTCGGGCTGTTGCAGGCGGCCGAACCCATTTCGCAGGTCCCTCAGATCGCGGCGTCGATCGGCAGCTTCGAGTCGCCGGTGGAGCTACCGCTCTGGCTCAACCTGTGTCTTGGCTTCGGCGCAGCCGTCGGGGCGATCGAGCGCGCCCTGCGCATGCAGTACCACTGGCTGCTGGACAGCGGTGCGGGGACTTAGAGAAGCGAGGCCGTCCCCGCTGGAGCGGGCGTATGTGACTCGTCGCTGGGCCTGCGTGACTCCTCACCGGGCCTGCGTGACTCGTCGGCGGATTGCTTGGGCTAGCTGGACGACGCCTGTCAGGGCTATGGCGGCTGCTACCACGGCGATCGTCGCGGTGCTCTGGTCGTCGATGAACGTGTTGCCGACCAGGCCGATCACGGCGTAGGTGGTCGACCACAGCAGGGCCGCTCCGGCCGCGGCGGTGGTGTACCGCCTCCACGGGTAGCCGCCGAGCGCAGCCGCGACCAACACGGGGATGCGTCCTCCCGGCACGAGCCGCGAGACCAGCAGCGTGCGGATCTCGTTGCGCTCGATCCCCTCGCGCAGCTTGGCCAGCGCTGCCTGCGGGTTGTCCCGTTGCAGCCAGCCGACCCGCTGGGCCAGCGGCTCGCCCCACCGTCGCAGCGCGCCGTAGGTGATGATGTCGCCCAGGTAGGCGCCGAGCGCACCGACGGCGATCACGATCACGATCTCCCACGGACGATCGGCGCTGACCACGACCACTGCGGCGCTCACCGCCGCCCCCGTCGGCACGATCGGGATGACCGACCCGAACATCACGAAGGCCATCACCCCCACCAGGGCGCCCACACTCATGACTCGTCCCCGCTCAGCACGATGCGCCGGCCGTGGACGGCAGGCAGGGCGGTGGTCGGCCGGTCCTCCAGCGCAACCGCGAACCGGCCAGCGGGACCGATGAACAACCGTTCGTGGTTGCCCCGGGCGACGCGGCGCAGCCCCCACGGCCAGAACGTGCCGTGGTGGACGGGCAGGGCCCACCGGGCCTGATTCGCGACGGCGACATCGGCCGCCTGCTCGGGACCGAGGTGCTCGTCGCCGAGAGACGGCCCCCAGCCGCCGATCGGCACCAGCGCGAGATCGACGGGCCCGACGGAGCGCAGGTGGTCCGCATCGCCGGTGTCGCCGGGGTACCAGACCCGGTGACCACCCGATTCCAGCACGAAACCGAGTGCGGGTCCCACAGCACGACTCCGGGGCAACCGATGACCGTCGTGATGAGCGGGTCGGACATCGACCCGCACACCACTGACGTCGAGTCGGTCGCCGGGCTCCACCTCGAGGATCGTGCGCTGCCGCAGCTTCTTCATCACGGCGGCCGCTCCGCGCGGCACGACGAGTGGGATGGCGGGATCCAGTCGCTGCAAGGACGCCAGGTGCAGGTGATCGCCGTGCAGGTGCGAGATCACGACCACGTCCACCTCGCGGGCGTGCGCCGGCGGCGTCGGTGCGTGGCGAACCAGGTGCGCCAGGCGGTCGGTCAGCAGCGGGTCGGTGCCGACCGTCGCGGCGCCCAGCTCGATCGAGGCCGAGGAGTGACCCCACCAGGTGACCGCGAGCGTGCTCACGGCTGCCCCCGGAGCCCGAGCTGGTCGAGCCGCTGCACGATCTCGTGATGCACCTGTTGTCCGGTCAGCGAGCCGTCGCGAGGCGCGGTGTGCGACCAGCCGGACGGGTGGATCAGCAGAGCCTCGTTCTGCCAGCCACCGAGGCCTCCGTGGGAGCCGACCTGCTCCTCGAACGCGACGACCTCCTGCAGGACGGGGTCGAAACGGCCGATCGCGACGAGGTCGCCGACGTGGTCGCGGGTGGACAGCTGGCACAGATCGGCCGCAGCACGCCATCCATAGGGCGCGGTGGGATCGCCTCCCTCGCCTCCGACGACCTCACCGTCGCGGAGGTCGCGCCACCCGTCGGTGCCGAACACGCGGACCGTTCCGTCGGCCAGCCGGCCCAGGACCAGGCCGATGTGGCCGTGGTGCGCCAACCCCTGCACGAGCGACGGGAATCGAGCCGCGACGGCGTCGACGGTGAGCCGACCGGGCTCGTCGGTCAGGTAGATGTGCGCGAGGTTGCCCGACGCAGCGACCACCAGGTCGTCGAGGTCCCCCTCGGCGGCCGCCTGGTGACTGGCCCGCCGAGCGGCGACCTCGGCGACCCGCGTTCCGGCGGCACTGCTGGCCAGCAGCGTGGCCGCGCCCCAGGGCTCGACCGGTCGGTCGTCGCCTCCGGCCCGGGTCGGCTGGGCGGCGAGCTCGTGCACGACCTGCGACAGGGTCGACCCGGTCAGCTGCTTGAACGGTGTTCCCTGGGTCTGGCCATGGTCGGAGACCACCACGATCTCGTAGGAGCCACGCACCTCCTCGGACACCTCGGTGAAGAATCGCAGGACTCGGTCGAGGTTCTCCAGCGTGCGCATGGACTCGGGCCGGCTCGGCCCGGCGTGGTGCGCGACCTCGTCGTAGTCCACGAAGTCCACGAAGATCACCGGCGCGCTGCGGGCCATGTGCTCGGCCACGATCGAGACGTTCAGGTCGCGCAGCACCACGGTGGTCAGTCCGCGCAGGAGGACGAACACTCCGGTGCGCTTGACGCGCGGCTCGACGTGACGTCGGCGTTGCCGGCGGCCCTGGTGGAGCTCGGTGACGACCTGACCGATGAACAGCACGAACGAGCGCACGAACCCCGCGCGGCCCACCGCGAACGAGGCCGTCGCGCGCTCCTTGGACGGGATGCGCGCATCGCTCATCGTGAGGATGCGGGTGGGGGCGTCACCGGAGAACAGGTTCGAGATGCTGACGCCGCCGTGGGCCAGGAGACCATCGCCGGTGCTGAACGACTTCTCGACCGCCGCGACGTCCGACGGCTGGCTGGTCACCACGAGCCGTCCCAGCTCCTTGTCGTACCACCGGAACGACGGCACGGCGATGATCTCCCCGTGCAGCAGAGCGGCCTGACCGGCCGGAGTGGTGGCGGGCAGCCCGGTGTGCCAGGAGTCCATGTGGTGCGATCCCGACCGCAGCCACCTGGAGACGGTCGGCATGGCGCCGGCCGTGATGGCCTGGCGCATCAGGGGTGCGCTGACGCCGTCGAGCTGCACCACGAGCACTCCGTGGGACTCGCGACCGTATCGGTGCGTGAGGCTGACGCTCTGCCCCAGCACCTGACCGAAGAACGCCTCGTCGCTGCTGGCGTCGAACAGCCAGTTGACGCCGGCAGCGACCACGGCCACGGCCCACGACGCGACCACGATCTCGGCGAACGAGAACGACTCGACCGTCGGCACCACCGCGAGCGCCACACCCAGCAGCACCGCCTGCGCCAGGACACCGGCGACCAGCAGCCCGATCGTTCCGGTCAGGACCGTCAGCCGCGTCAGCAAGGGGCGCAGCAGGGCGCCGACCGCGAGCAGGGCCACGGCGAGTGCGGCGACCGACGTGGTGCCGCGCGTGACCTGGGTGCCGGGCAGCCACCACAGCACCAGGCTCAGGGCGACGAAGGAGACCACGAACGAGCGCAGCACCCCGATCATCCAGGGAAGGTCGGGGCGGAAGGCCCGCAGGTCGCGGCCGACGATCGTCAGGCGGCGGCGCAGGGATCGGCCGACGGCCTCGGAGACCGCGCTCACCCGGTGGCGGGGGTGGCCGACATCGCCCACCGGATCGTGCTGGTCATCGCGATGCCAGCACCGCGCACCGCAGTCGCCTCGGTGACCGGCAGGTACGGCAGGCGCAGGGGCCAGCGGGTCCACCGAGGCATCATCGACACACCGGCAGCACACAGCAGTGAGTACGGTGCGCGCTGGGCCAGCGAGACCGGCGGGTGCACGAGGATGAAGCGGGCGGTGCGGCGGGCGGCGGCGGTGCTCGCCAGCTCGGGCCGGTAGTCGGCCAGCACCGCGTCCAGCTCGGCGACGGTCTCGGGCACGTCGACGGCGCCGAGCCCGCGGGCGATGTGGGCCGTCTGGGCGACGTACTCGTCGCGGCCCGCAGCATCGAGGGGCTGGGCGCCGTAGCGGTCGTGGGCGCGCAGGAAGCTGTCGATCTCGGCGACGTGCACCCAGCGGATCAGGTGCGGGTCCGAGGCCCGGTAGGCGCGGCCGTCCGGCGCGACGCCTTCGATGCGGTCGTGCACGGAGCGCACGACGGCGATGGCTTGATCGGCCTGCTCGATGGTGGCGAAGGTGGTCTCGGCGAGAAAGCCGCTGGTGCGCTGCAGGCGCCCCCACGGATCGCCGCGGTAGCCCGAGTGCTGGTCCACCGCGGCCATCGCCAACGGGTGCAACGACTGCAGCAGGAGCGCACGGATGCCTCCCACGAACATCGACGCGTCCATGTGCACCCGGAAGATCGCCGAGTCCGGTCCGAAGCGCCGCTCGCCAGTGCTGGACCAGATACGCTCGCGCCGATCGGGTCCCTCCTCGCCGGCGACCCGCTCGAACAGTGCCGATCCGATGCGTTGCCTGATCATCGCCACCGGATCCATGTGCCCAGTGTCCCAGTCGTGTCCCAGTCCGGCAGGCGAAGCCTCGGTCAGCCCAGACCCTTCAGCTCATACCTTCAGTCGAGATCCTGCAGCAGGGCGCCACGCTCGGACCGTCGACGGCGCTGCTCGACGGGATCGGGAACGGGCACGGCCGCGATGAGGCGCTGGGTGTACTCGACCTGAGGATCGCCCAGCACCTGCGCCCGGTCACCCACCTCGACGAGCTGGCCGTGCTGCATGACCGCAACCCGATTCGCGACTGAGTCCACCACCGCGAGGTCGTGACTGATGAACAGGCAGGCGAACTGCAGCCGCTGCTGCAGGTCGCTGAACAGCTCGAGGACGCGCGCCTGCACCGACACGTCGAGTGCCGAGGTGGGCTCGTCGGCGATGAGGAGGTCGGGGTCGAGCGCGAGGGCGCGCGCGAGACTCACTCGCTGGCGTTGGCCACCGGACAGCTCGTGCGGGAACCGCTCGGCGTAGGAGCCACTGAGCTCGACGCTGTCCAACAGCTCGCGCACGCGCTGGTCGACCGCCTCTTTGTCCAGGTCGGTCTGGACGTGCAACGGCTCGGCGATGCAGTCCAGGATCGACATGCGCGGGTTCAGCGACGAGGCCGGATCCTGGAACACGAAGCCGAACCGGCTGCGCAAGGGGCGCAGCTGGCGGTCGGACAGGCCCGACACCGTGGTTCCGGAGACCTGCACCGTCCCGGACGTCGGCTGTTGCAGACCCACGGCGGTCCGGCCGATCGTGGACTTGCCCGATCCGGACTCACCCACCAGGCCCAGCACCTCACCGCGGCGGACGGTCAGCGAGACCTGGTCGACGGCTCGGAAGCCGGGGCGGCCGAACCCACCGGCGAACTCGACCACGAGGTCGGAGATCTGCAGCACCGGCTCCGTGTCGGTGGGTACGGGCTCGGGCCCCCCGCCGCGACCGAGGTGAGGCACGGCCTGGAGCAGCGCCCGCGTGTACGGGTGCTCGGGCCGGGCGAAGAGCTGATCCACCGGGGCCTGCTCGACGATCGATCCGCGATACATGACCACGACCCGGTCGGCCACGTCGGCCACGACCCCCATGTTGTGCGTGATCAGCACGATCGCGGTGCCCAGACGCTCACGCAGGGACAGCAGCAGCTCGAGGATGCCCGCCTGCACCGTGACGTCGAGGGCGGTGGTCGGCTCGTCGGCGATGATGACGTCGGGCTCGGACGCGATCGCCATCGCGATGACGACGCGCTGCTTCTGCCCGCCCGACAGCTGGTGCGGGTAGTAGTCGACCCGCAGGTGAGGGTCGGGCATGCCGACCAGCTCGAGCAGCTCGATGGCCCGGGCGCGGGCGGCCTTCTTGGAGCCCTTCCCGGTGAACGTCGTGCCGTGCGCGCGCAGGCCCTCGGCGATCTGCCAGCCCACGGAGTAGACCGGGTTCAGCGCGGTGGACGGCTCCTGGAAGACCATCGAGACCTGGTCGCCGCGCACCGGCTGGAGTCCGCGACTGCCCAGGCCGATCAGCTCGCGCGGGTCACCTGTGCCGTGTCGCAGCTGTGCGGAACCGGTGACGTCGGCGGTCGACGGCAACAGCCCGAGGATGGCCCGTGACGTGACGGACTTGCCCGATCCGGACTCGCCCACCACCGCCAGGACCTCGCCGGGAGCGACGTCGAAGCTGATGCCGTTGACGGCGCGCACCGGTGCGGCGTCGGTGCGGAACGTGACGTCGAGATCGGTCAGGGACAGCACGGCGGTGCGCACCGCGGCGCCCTCCACGGCCTGCGACCCAGTTGACGACGAAGCCTCGAACTCGCCCATCCCCAGACGATCCATCTCGGCCTCGTCGGCCGTCGTGGCCTCGCCGCTGCGCGTGCGCAGCAGCGGGTTGAGGATGTCGTTGAGGCTCTCGCCGACCAGCGTCGCGCCGAGCACGATCAGCACGATCGCCAGGCCGGGGAACACCCCGGTCCACCAGATGCCCGAGGCGGCGTCGGGCAGCGCCTTGTTCAGGTCGTAGCCCCACTCGGCGGCAGCGGAGGGCTCGATGCCGAAGCCGAGGAAACCCAGACCGGCGAGGGTCAGGATCGCCTCGGAGGCATTGAGCGTCGCGATGACCGGCAGCGACTGCGACACGTTGGAGAACACGTGCTTGCGCAGGATGCGCGGCGTCCGCACGCCGACGACCCGGGCCGAGTCGACGTAGGGCTCGGTCTTGACCGACAGCGTGGCGTTGCGGATGACGCGGTAGTACTGCGGCACGAACACCACGGTGATCGAGATCGCGGCGGCACCGATGCCCCCGACCGCCCCGCTGCTCCCGCCCGACAGCACGATCGAGACCACGATGGCCAGCAACAGCGACGGGAACGCGTACAGCGCATCCATCACGAACACGAGGCCGCGGTCGAGCCAGCCGCCGAGGAATCCCGAGATCAGTCCGAGAGGCACCCCGACCACGGCCGACAACAGGACGGCCAGGATGATCACGATGACCGCGGTGCGGGCCCCGTAGATGACGCGCGAGAGCACGTCGGTGCCACCGACGGTGGTGCCGAACAGGTGGTCCAGCGACGGCCCCTGCTGGGTGCCGAACAGGAGGCCGTCGTCGCCGCGGGCCTGGTTGAAGTCGTACGGCGCCAGCAGCGGCGCGAACACCGCGAGGACGACGAACAGTGCGAGCAGACCGAAGCCCAGCATCAGCATGAAGCGTTGCAGACCATGCGAATGGCGCACCACGGACGGAACCATCGAGCCCGGGTTGATCGATCCGCGAGACATCATCAGAACCTCACTCGGGGGTCGACGAACGCCACGATGACGTCGATCAGAAAGCTCATCACGCCGACGATCAGGGCGATCACGGTGACGATGCCCTGCACGGCCAGGAAGTCACGGCGGACCAGGTACTCCGCCAGCTGGTAGCCCAGACCCTTCCACTCAAAGGTGGTCTCGGTGAGGATCGCGCCGCCGAGCAGCAGCGCGACCTGCAGGCCCATCACGGTCACGACCGGGACGAGCGCGGTGCGGAAGGCGTGCTTGCTCAGCACCCGCCGCTCGCTGACGCCGCGCGCCCTGGCGGCCGTGACGTAGTCCATCCGCAGGGTCTGCAGCAGGTTGAGGCGCACCAGGCGCAAGAACACGCCGCCGGTGAGCAGACCGAGCGCGATCGCCGGCAGCATCGCGTGCTGCAGGACGTCGAGGATCAGCGACGGTTCACCCCAGAGGATGGCGTCGATGATCATGATGTTCGTCTGCGGCTCCACCTGCTGCAGGGTGATCTCGGTCGTGGTGCTGGCCCGCCCCGAGGACGGCCAGCCGAACGGGGTGAACGCCAGCTTGAGCAGCAGGCCGACGAAGAACACCGGTGCGGCGTACACGAGGATCGCGAACAGGCGCAGCGCCACGTCGGGTAGCTGGTCGCGGTACCGCGCGGCCAGACGGCCCAGGGGGATGCCGACGGCGAACGCCACCAGCAGCGACCAGAACGCGAGCTCGAGCGTCGCGGCTCCGTTGACCAGCAGAATATCGCTGACCTTGCGGTTGTCGGTCAACGTGACACCGAAGTCGCCGCGCACCAGACCACCCAGGTACTCCAGGTACTGGGTCAGGATCGGCCGATCGAGACCGGCCTCGGCCTTGCGCTCGGCGATCTGCGCCGGGCTGAGCCGTCCACCCAGAGCAGCCTGGATGGGATCTCCGATGACCCGCATCAGCAGGAACACCAGGGTGACCAACAGCCAGATCATCGGGATCAGCAGCGCCAGCCGCACCAGCAGGTAGCGCGCCAGGGGGCTCAGCCCGCCCTTGCGGGGCGACGAGGGCTCGGAGGGGGTGGGCACGGTCGGGGTGAGCGCCTCGGTGGTGGCCATTGCATGGCTCCTTCGCATGGACGTGAGACGGCAGTGACCTGACACGGGGCCGGCCCGATGGACCGGCCCCGTTCAGTGGGTGGTGGTGCTACTTCGACAGCGAGGTGAACCGAAACTTGAAGGACGCGTCGAGGGTGTCGTCGACTCCCTGCACGTCATCACCGGCGATCGCGACCTGGCTGCCGGTCAGCAGCGGCAGGTACGGCACCTCCTCGGCGAGCCGGTCCTGGATCTGACCGAGCGTGGCCTCGCGGGACGCCTCGTCGGCGTCGACCCGCTCTGCCTCGAGCAGCTGGGTCATCTCGGTGTCCTCGAACTCGGTACCGATCTCGTTGTAGTGCGAGTTGGTGAAGTTGCCGCTCTGCTCGTCGTCGTACGGGCTCAGGAACGGCGACAGGTAGTTGTCGGCGTCCGGGAAGTCCGGAAACCAGCCGAGCTGGAAGACGGGGTACGCGTCGGCGTTGTACTCCTCGGAGTAGGTGACCCACTCGGTGGACTGCAGCGCGACGTTGAACAGGCCGGTTGCCTCGAGCTGACGCTTGACCGCGTTGTACTCCTGGTCCGAGCTGGAACCGTAGTGATCGGGGTTGTACTGCAGCTGGACGTCGACCGGTGTCTGGACGCCGGCCTCGTCGAGGATCTGGGTGGCCGCGGCCTCGTCGGGAGCCTCGCCGTAGGCGTCCTTGAACGACTCGGTAGCGCCGTCCTGGCCCTCGGGGACCATGGAGTACGCCGGGGTGAAGGTGCCCTTGTAGACCTGCTCGGCCAGGTCGGCGCGGTTGACCGAGGACGCCACGGCCTGACGGATCGCCCTCTTCTGGTCGACGTCGTCGCCGGGCATCGTCTTGAGGTTGAACGTCATGTAGCGCAGCTCGCCGCCGTCGCCGGTGTGCACCGTGATGCCGTCGCGCGACTCCAGGTCCTCGATGTCGGTGGGTGTCAGCGACCGGTACGCGACGTCGATGTCGGAGTTCTGGATGTCCAGCTTGAGGTTCTCGGACTTCGCGTAGTACTTGACGGTGACGCTGTCGGTCTGGGGCGCTTCGTAGGCGCCGTTGTAGTCGGGGTTGGCGGTGAACTCGGCCAGCTGGTTCTTCTCATAGCTGCCGATCGTGTACGGACCGGAGAACCCGTTCGCCTCGATGGCGTCCTCGTCGGACATGACCTCGTCGGCCGGGTAGGTGTCCTCGTCGACGATCGGACCGGCCGAGGTCACGAGGATCTGCGGGAACGTCTGGTCGTTGGCGGCCGACAGGGTGAACGTCACGGTCGAGTCGTCGGTCGCCTCGACCGACTCCATCGCCCCGAGCAGGGAGGCGGGCCCGTTGGCGTCGTTGATGTCCTTGACGCGCTGGAAGCTGAAGGCCACGTCGCTGGCGGTGAGCTCGTTGCCATTGGCGAACGTCAGACCGTCCTTCATGGTGCACACGAACTTGGTGCCGTCGTCGGCGTCGAACTCGCACGACTCGGCGGCGTCCGGGGAGAGGTCGGTGGAGCCGGCCTCGAAGTTCATCAGGTACTGGTACACCTGCGTCTGCACCGTGGTCGACCCGTTGTCGTAGGCGCCGGCGGGATCGATCGAGATGACCTGGTCCGTGGTGCCGACGATGAGGCCCTCTCCCGACCCTCCGGACTTGCCGGCGCCGCAGGCGGCCAGCACCAGCGCGGATGCTGCGGTCACCGCGAGCACCGCGGTTCCTCGACGGACGTGGTTCATGGGTGGTCCTCCTGGGTCAGGGTCCCTGGTTCCGATGAACCAGACCGTTCGGCACGCTACACGCCCGTGGATCGGCGTGTGATTGCAATTTGGTGTCCTTTTTCGCGGTCCGACTTCTGCTCTTGACCGATCAGGAGAAAGTTCTGGTCGACCTGTGCTGCGACTCGGTACCATGAGGTGTTCAGCAGGCTTTCGAGAAGGGTCGACATGGGCATCGATGCAGGCACCGTGTCGGACCACGGCCCGAGCTCCCGTGACCCGAACACCTCCCGTGACCCGAACACCCGGAGCTCCATCACGGGGAACCAGCGACGCCGGCGCGAATCCTGGTTCGGACTGGCCGACGTCGCGCGGGATCTGTCAATCGACGGACTTCTCGAGCGGATCGTCGCCGAGGCGTGCCGGGTCGGCGGGGCCAGCCGCGGCATCCTCGACGTGGTGGACAGCAGTGCCGATCAGCGGCTGGCCCGGTTCGTGAGCCACGGGCTGGTCGACGCCGAGCCAGTCGCCGGCGCCAACGACCTGGAGGTGGGCCGCGAGGTGCTGGTCGACCTGGTCGAGCAGGCGAGCTCGCCGCTCGGGACCCTGCCCTACCTCGGCGTACCGATCCGGGTCGATGGGCGTGTGGTCGCCAATCTCTACCTCTTCGACCAGGTCGACGGACGGGGGTTCGTCGCGGACGACGAGGCCGTCGCCGACGCCTTCGCCAGCTCGGCGGGGCTGATGATCAGCACGGCACTCGTCCAGCACAAGTCGGTGCGCGATCGCAAGTGGCTGGAGGCCTCGGCCGAGATCGCCACCACCTTGCTCGGACCGGTGTCGGCGACGTCCGCGCGACAGATCGTCGTCGACCAGGCGCGCGAGGTGGCCTCGGCCTCCTGCGCCATCCTGCTGCTGCCGGACGGCGATGGCGACCTGGTGGTCTCAGCGGTGTCGGGCATCGACCCGGACGGGGTGCTCGGCGAGGTGGTCCCGGTGCTCGGGACGCTCGTGGGCCGCCCGTCTCGCACGGGCCGAGCCGTCGTGGTGCCGCACACCGAGCTGGACCGCCGCTACGACGCAGCCGTGACCCCGCAGTGGCCGGCACTGCGCACGGTGCAGATGCTGCCGATGCGCGATCGCCTGCATCCCGACGACGTCGCCCACACCGGCACCCTGGTGGTGGGCTGGGCGGACTCGCGCTCGTTGGACGCGTGGGAGCTCGACCCCGAGCTGCCGGAACGTTTTGCCGAGCAGGCAGCGCAGGTGCTGCACATCGCGCGGACGTCTGGCGACAACCGCCGGCTCGCCGTGGTCGAGGATCGCGGCCGGATCAGCCGCGACCTGCACGACATCGTGATCCAACGGCTCTTCGCGATCGGCATGAACCTCGACCAGACGGCGCGCTCCAGCCAGGACGCGCAGACGGTCGAGTCGCTGGACGCGGCCGTCGACGGCATCGACGAGACGATCGCGGATCTGCGTCGCACGATCGCCGGCCTCGAGCGGGATGACGTCGACGGCCCTGACGTGGTGGCTCAGCTGACGCAGCTGGCCGCCGATGCCGGTGAGCTGATGGGTCTTGAACCGGAGGTCACCTTCGCTGGCGCCCTCGCGACACAGATGTCCGGTACGGTCCGAGAGCACGTGGTCGCGGTCGCGGGCGAGATGTTGTCCAACATCGTGAAGCATTCGAGGGCGCGCCATGTGTCAGTTCACCTGTCGGTGGGCGAGGACGTCGTGCTCGTGGTGACCGACGACGGTCGCGGCATGACCGCGAGCGACGAGCTCGAGGGTGGAAACGGCATGCGCAACATGGTGCGTCGGGCCGAGCTCCTGGATGGCCGGTGCTCGTCGCGCAGCGCGCGGGGCGAGGGCACCACGATCACGTGGACCGTCCCCGGCTCGCAGGCAGCTCGTCATCAGATTCCAGGGGGTCAGGCATGAGCGACAAGATCACGGTTTTCCTGCTCGACGACCACGAGGTCGTGCGGCAGGGCATCAAGTCTCTGATCGAGCAGCATGACGACCTCACGGTCGTGGGTGAGGCGGGGATGGCGGCCGATGCGCTGCGCCAGATTCCCCAGCTCAAGCCCGATGTCGCCGTGCTCGACGGGCGACTGCCCGATGGCACCGGTGTCGAGGTGTGCCGCGATGTTCGATCACGTCATCCCCAGACCGCGGTGCTGATCCTGACGTCGTACGAGGACGACGAAGCGATGTTCTCCGCCGTCATGGCCGGTGCGGCCGGTTATGTGCTCAAGCAGGTGCGCGGCATCGAGATCGTCGACTCCATCCGCCGCGTCGCGGCGGGTGAGTCGCTGCTCGACCCGACCGTCACCCAGAAGGTGCTCGAGCGCATCCGTGCGGGTGCGCCCGTCGCCGATCCGGTCGACAAGCTGACCCGTCAGGAGCGCCGCATCCTGGAGTACATCGGCGAGGGCCTGACCAACCGGCAGATCGCCGAGGAGATGTTCCTCGCGGAGAAGACGATCAAGAACTACGTGACCCAGATGCTGGCCAAGCTCGGACTGCAACGGCGCACCCAGGCAGCGGTCCTGGTGACCAAGCGTGGCGGGTCACTGTTCCCTGAACACTGAGAGCACTGTTCCCTGAACACTGAGGCGTTTGGTCCCGACGGGGCGCGGGTAGTCTGGACGTCATGAGCCTGGATCAGTCGCTTGCCTCCTTCGACCCCGATGTCGCCGCCCTGCTCGATGCCGAGCTGGACCGCCAGCAGACGACGCTGGAGATGATCGCGTCGGAGAACTTCGCTCCCGTCGCGGTCCTCGAGGCCCAGGGCAGCGTGCTGACCAACAAGTACGCCGAGGGTTACCCGGGCAAGCGGTACTACGGCGGGTGCGAGTTCGTCGACCAGGTCGAGACGATCGCCATCGACCGGCTCAAGGAGCTGTTCGGTGCTGAGTACGCCAACGTGCAGCCCCACTCCGGTGCCACGGCGAACGCCGCTGCACTGCACGCCATCGCGACGGTGGGCGACACGATCCTCGGTCTCGACCTGGCCAACGGTGGTCACCTCACCCACGGCATGAAGCTCAACTTCTCGGGCCGTCTGTACAACCCGGTGGCGTACCACGTCGACGACCAGGGTCTGGTCGACATGGAGGAGGTGGAGCGCCTCGCGCTGGAGTATCGGCCCACCGTGATCATCGCCGGTTGGTCGGCCTATCCACGGGTGCTCGACTTCGCGGCCTTCCGTGCGATCGCCGACCAGGTCGGCGCCAAGCTGTGGGTCGACATGGCGCACTTCGCCGGACTCGTCGCAGCCGGACTGCACCCCAGCCCGCTGCCGCACGCACACATCGTCACGAGCACGACGCACAAGACGCTGGGTGGACCTCGTGGTGGCGTCATCATGACCAATGACGAGGCCGTGTCCAAGAAGATGCGCTCGGCGGTGTTCCCGGGCCAGCAGGGCGGTCCGCTCGAGCACGTCATCGCGGCCAAGGCGGTGGCCTTCAAGATGGCGCTCGGACCAGATTTCAAGGACCGTCAGGAGCGCACCATCGAAGGTGCGCGGATCCTCGCCGACCGACTGATGTCGGACGATGCGCGCGCTGCCGGGGTCCAGGTCCTCAGTGGCGGAACTGACGTCCACCTGGTGCTGGTCGACCTGCGGGAGTCCGAGCTGGACGGCCAGCAGGCCGAGGACCGGCTGCACGAGGTCGGCATCACGGTCAATCGCAATGCCGTGCCCAACGACCCCCGCCCGCCGATGGTCACCTCGGGCCTTCGTATCGGGACGCCGGCGCTGGCGACCCGGGGTTTCGGTGCGCAGGAGTTCGCGGAGGTGGCCGACGTGATCGCCGAGGCCTTGGTGCCCGGTGACATCGACGTCGACGCGCTGCGCAAGCGCACCGCCGTGTTGGCCGAGCGGTTCCCGCTCTACCCGGACCTGGCGCCCTTCACCTCGTGAGAACCCTGCGGGCCTGGCTGCGGCCGGGACTGATCGCCCTGCACGTGCTGGCTGTCGTGGGCCTGGTCTTCTGCGTCACGATGGGCCTGTGGCAGCTGGGTGTGTACGACTCGCGTCAGGACGATGAGCGCGCCGACCAGCGCGACGTCCCTCGGGTGGAGCTGGCTGGTCTGTGGGGTCCCGATGATGCCTTCGAACCCCGGCTGGTGCAGCGTCCGATCACCGCCGAGGGCACTTTCGCGTCGGACGCCGATCAGTTCTGGGTGACCGACCGTGAGCAGGACGGCACTCGTGGTGCATGGCTGATGGCGCCATTCATGACCCAGTCCGGCAGTGCGCTGCTGGTCGTGCGCGGCTGGGCTCCGCAGCCCGGCGATGCGCCGCCGTTGCCCCCCGGACCGGTGACCATCGATGCGAGCTTGCAGCAGGGAGAAGGTGCCGGCACTCCGTGGAATCCCGACACCCGCCAGATCGGGTCTGTGCGCATTCCCGCGATGACCAACGTGCTGCCGTACGACCTGTACTCGGGCTTCGCGATCGCCACCGGCGCCGACGCCGAGCTGACCGGCGGACTCCAGGCGGCACAGCCGCCCGACCTCTCGGTGTCCTGGACCGTGGGGCTGAAGAATCTCGCCTACACGTTGCAGTGGTGGGTGTTCGGGCTGTTCGTCGTGTTCATGTGGTGGCGCATGTGCACCGAGCAGCTGACCGCCGACGACCGCGAACTGGCCGGCGCTCGGTAGCCTGACCTCGTGAGTCGAACTGCAACTGCGTACCGTGCCATTGCCTGGATCGTCGGCGTCAACCTGATCTTCGTGATCACCGCCTGGTTGGCCCAGCTCAGCACGAGCGATGCCTCGTGGTGGAACCGCAACGCCGGCTTCATCACCGTGGTCGACATGGTGCACGGCTACCTGTTCATGGCCCTGCTGGTGCTCATCGCCGTGCTGGCCCGCCGCCACCGCTGGAAGCCCGCCTTCGTCCTGACCACGGCCCTGTTCGCCACGATCCCGTTCGTCAGCTTCTGGGCCGAACGCCGCGCCTCCGCCGCCCTGCGCGCCGCCCCCGCCTCGACCAGGTGATGGTTCCCCAGGTTATGTAGGTTCTCCAGCACTTCTCAGGGCAAATTTGCCAGGAGAAGTGACGGCTTTCCTGCTGGAGTGGTCGTCGTCCCCAGGATCGCGGCGCCCGCCCACCTATCCCCAAGGGTCGACGGAGGTAGTGACGCGCGAGTCGATGATGGCGATCGTCGACGGATGGACGAACTCATCGCAGGCATCTGCGCCACTCGGGGCGGATTCGCCCATCGACATGACTTTCTCGCAGCCGGCCTCCAGGACCGGCACATCCGTCTTGCCCTGCGCAGCGGACTCTTGGTGAGGCTGCGCCACGGTTCCTACACGCCCAAGGTGCTTTACGACGCCCTGAGTCCCGAGCAGCAGCACGTCCTGCTCGCCCGGGCCGTGGTGGACAAGCTCGGTGACGGTGTGGTGCTGAGTCACCAGACGGCGGCGATCCTGCACACCGGAGTGTCCTACGGCGTCGATCTGTCGACCGTTCACGTGACACGACTCGACGGCCGGGGTGGTCGCATCGAGTCGGGGATCGACCACCACGTGGGGCGGGTCCTTCCCGACGACGATGTCTGCATGGTCGAGGGCCTCCCGGTCGTGGTGGCCAGTCGAGCTGTCGTGGAGTCGTCGTCCCTGGCCGGTGTCGAGTCAGGGATGGTCACTGCGAGCTTCGCCCTGAGACGAGGACTGGTGGAGATCGCCGAGCTCGAGGACCGGATGAGCCGTCACGAGCGGTGGCCCGGCATGCTGCAGGTGCGTCTGGCCCTGCGCCGCGCCGAGCCCCGCTGCGAGTCGGTCGGCGAGGTGAGGTCGATGTACTTCTTCGCGACCAACGGGTTGCCCATCCCCACCCCGCAGGTGGAGTTTTGCGACGCAGACGGAGTGTTCGCGCGTTCTGACTTCACCTGGCTCGAGCATCACCACGTTGGAGAGTTCGACGGCCTCGTCAAGTACGGCCGACTCAACCCACATCGAGGAGACATGGTCGGTCAGGTCCTCGTCGAGGAGAAGCGGCGCGAGGATCGCATCCGTGCGCTCGACTACGGTGTGAGTCGATGGACGACTGAGGATCTCGGCAAAAGGCGACGCGCCCAGACGGCTGAGCGGATCCGCTCGGCTCTCGAGCAGTCGCGTCGCCGGCGGCGCGCATCGTGAAGGTGTCGGGCTGACTCCGGCAGGAAAGCCGTGACTTCTCCCCGCAAATTTGCCCTGAGCAGTGCTGGCAAACCTACGTAACCTGGGGAACCATCACCTCCCGGAGAAGGTGGCCTTTCCGGGGCCTTCGGCGAGGAACGAGTCCATGCCGCGCTGGAGGTCGTCGGTGTCGTAGAGCGCAGCGGCGATGGAGGTGGTGTGGGCGATGGCCTCGGGGACGCCGCCGGCCTCGAAGTGCCGCAGGATCTCCTTGGCCGCACCGAACGCCTGGGTGGGGCCGACCGCGATGTGCCGCACGAAGTCCAGGACGGCGTCGTCGAATCCTTCGGCGGGCAGGACCCGGTTGACCACGTTCCACCGCTCGAGCGTCGCGGCGTCGTAGGTCTGGCCGGTGAACACCAGCTCCTTGGCGCGCCCGACACCGGCGCGAGCCGCGAGCCGCTGGGTGCCGCCCATCGTCGGAGTCAGTCCGATCACGCGCTCGACCAGGCCGAAGGAGGCCTTCTCCGAGGCGAGGATCAGATCGCAGGCCAGCGCGACCTCGAAGGCCCAGGTGAGCGTCAGTGAGTGCGCGGCGAAGAAGGTCGGCACGTCGAGTGCGTCGATGCGTTCGGGCAGCTCCAGCATCCGGTCGTAGAGGACCTGGGTGTCCTCGCGGCTGGTGCGCTCTCGGAACGCGGCCACGTCGACGCCGCCGGAGACCAGCTTGCCCTCAGCCCGGATCAACAGGGCACGGGGGAGATCGGCCTCGATCTGGTCTAGTGCGGCATCGAGATCGGCGTGCATCTGCGCCGAGTACAGGTTCACCGGGGGTGCGCTGAAGGTGATGACGGCCAGGCCCGAATCGGGGCGATCCACAGAAACACTCATGCGTGACACGTTAGCGCTCGGCGCCGCGGCCCGTTGACGGGCGTTTCGCGTGGGGCGTGGGACACTTGAAGGGAATTCTTCCCTGTGAAAGGAAACTCCGAACGTGGCCACGCAGCTGACCGCCCACCTCTCCACGAACCACGGGCTGATCAAGATCACCCTGTTTCCCGATCATGCGCCCAAGACCGTCGAGAACTTCGTCGGTCTGGCCGAGGGAACCAAGGAGTTCCTCGACCACAAGACGCGTCAGCCAGCCACGCGGCCGTTCTACGACGGGCTCACCTTCCACCGCATCATCGCGGACTTCATGCTGCAGGGCGGCGATCCTCAGGGTGACGGCCGCGGCGGACCTGGCTTCGAGTTCGAGGACGAGTTCCACCCGGACCTGCAGTTCGATCGCTCCTACCTGTTGGCCATGGCGAATGCCGGCCCCAACACCAACGGATCGCAGTTCTTCATCACGCTGGTCCCCACGGCGTGGCTGACGCGCAAGCACACCATCTTCGGCGAGGTCGCCGACGATGAGAGCCGCGCCGTCGTCGACGCGATCGGTGCCGTGCCGACCGACCGCATGGACGTTCCGGACTCCCCCGTGGTCCTCGAGTCGGTGACGATCGAGCGCACCGAGGCATGACCGACGCTGCCGGGTCGCAGCCCGGCGGCGCCCAGCATTGCCATCGGCATCCTGACCGCGAGGCCTACATCACGTGTCAGCGGTGCGAGCGACCCATCTGTCCGGACTGCATGAACGATGCCGCCGTCGGATTTCACTGTCCGTCGTGCGTCGCTGAGGGCAAGAAGTCGGTGCGGTCTCCGCGCACCATGGCCGGTGGTCTGGTCTCCAGCAACGTCGGCAAGGTCTCGACGACCCTGATCGCCATCAACGTGATCGCGTTCGTCGCGCAGCTGGCCAGTGGTGACCGCAGCGGTGAGATCTTCCGGCAAGGCGCGATGATCGCCGAGTCGGGACCCTTCGATGCCGGAGGACCGGTCTACCTCGGTGTGTCCGACGGGGCCTGGTGGCGGCTGCTGACCTCGGCGTTCCTGCACCTGGGCTTCTTGCACCTGGCCTTCAACATGTACGCCCTGTACCTGTTCGGACCCTATGTCGAGCGCGCGCTGGGCACGTGGCGATTCATCGTCGCCTACCTGACGATGGCTGTCGTCGCGTCGGTGTTCGTCTACGTGCTGTCCGAGCCGCGCACCTCCACCGTGGGCGCCTCGGGTGCGGTGTTCGGCCTGTTCGCCATTGCCCTGGTGCTGATGGTGCGCGCCAAGCAGGACGTCAACTTCTTGTTGATCCTCCTGGCGATCAACGCGGTGCTGAGCTTCCGCCCCGGTGTCAGCTGGCAGGGGCATCTGGGCGGCTTCATCGCGGGCCTGCTGCTGGCCTCGGCCATCGTCCACTCACCCAAGCAGTATCGCCAACAGGCCCAGATCGCAGCGGTGCTCGTACTGGTGGTCGGGTCCGTGGCGGCGCTCGTGCTGCGCACCGCGGCGCTGACACCCGGCTAGGACATCCACAGGTTTGCACACAGCTGGGGACGAGTTACACGCGTGTAGTTATCCCCATGTGAGTCCACACCTGGGAATAACTCGGGCGAGGGATCGATGCGACCTTGGACTTACTCCCACTTGGTGGCGAAGCCGAAGGCCGCCACGATGAATCCCATCCCGATGACGATGTTCCAGTTGCCGAGGTCGCCGTACCACTGCGCAAACGACGGGTACTCCTCCACTTGGCCGTTGATGACGTAGAACGTCACGATCCAGATCAGGCCGATGACAGCCGCGATGATCATGGCGGGCCCGGCCCAGCGGTTGCCGATGCGCTGCGGTGCCGGTCCCTTGGGGGTCTTGTCTCGCGCCACGGGGTCCTCCAGGTGGAGCGGCCGGATGGCCGCAGTTCTATGGGGTCTGGACTAGCCTAGGCCCCGGACCCACTCGATCAGGAGGGCACATGCCCAGTTCGGCCACCAAGCGCGGGCTGCACGCGCAGCAGCGGTGGCCCCTGTCGGTCCTGGGCGTGTTCGCCGCCACCGGCCTGCTGTTCGTCACGGCAGCCGTCAGCGCTCGCGGCAACGACCTGCGACCCACCGGCGGCGATGTCAGTTCCCTGCTGGCCGAGCGATCCCAACGCGTCGAGGACCGCCGGGGCAGCGCCGGAGAGCTGCAGGCTCGCATCGACGAGCTGTCCGGTGCGGTGGGAGGAAGTGCGCTGGACGATCTGCGTGCCGACATCGAGGATCTGGAGCCGGTCACTGGTCTCACGCCCGTGTCGGGTCCCGGCATCCGCGTGTCGCTGACCGACGCACCGCGCGGGGCCGGGCGGCCGGGACTCGATCCGAATGTGCTCGTGGTGCACGAGCAGGACATCCAGGCCTACGTCAACGCGCTGTGGGCCGGCGGCGCTGAGGCGATCTCGCTGCAGGGCCAGCGGCTGATCTCCACGACGGGCATCAAGTGCGTCGGGAACACGGTGCTGCTCGAAGGCGTGCCCTACTCCCCGCCCTACGTGATCGAGGCGGTCGGCGACACCACGGGGATGATGGAGGCGATCCGCACCACACCAGCGACCTCCACCTACGCGGACTACGTTCGCGAGTTCGGCCTCGGTCTCGAGATCTCGGACCCGTCGCGCATCGACGTACCGGCCTACTCCGGCCAGGTCAATCTCGAGTTCGCCTCGAGGCCGGCAGGCAGCTCCTGACCCGACCGGGTTGTCGTGTCAGTCCCCGCCTTCCTCGTCGGGCGTCGGTGGCGTCTCCGGGGTCGGCGTCTCCGTGGGTTCAGGTTCCTCGGGCCGGTCGGACACGGTGATGGAGATCGCGGTGCCGCGCGGCACCCGCTGCCCGCTGGCCAGTGACTGACCCGACACGATGCCGGCTTCCTGTTCGGCCTCGGCGTCCTGCTGGACGTCGCCGATCTCGAGACCGGCGTCCTGGAGGGCCTGCTCGGCATCCTCCTGCGACTGGTTGATCACGTTCGGCACGGTCGTCTGCCCGCGGGACACGATGATCGTCACGGTGCTGCCGACCTGCACGGACTCCCCTGGTGAGGGGTTGGTGTTGATGACCTGATCGCGTTCGGCCTCGTCGTCGACGGTCTGCTTCTCGACCGTGAGGCCCAGCTCCTCGAGTCGGTCCTGGGCTGCGTCGAAGCTGAAGCCCTGCACGTCCGGGATGGCTACTTCCTCGGGTCCTGTGCTGACCACCAGGGTCACGGTGCTGCCCGGCTCGGCTGCGGTGCCCTCGGGTGGGTCGGACTCGATGACACGACCCTCCGCGATGTCGGCATCGGCCTGCTCCTCGGTGGCGACCTCGAAGTTCGCCTCGGTCAGCAATCGGGTGGCCACCTGCTCCTCGCGGCCCGCGACAGCCGGCACGTCGACCGTGGTCACCTCAGGCTCGTCGTTTCCGTTCGTCACCAACAACACGGCGACGATCGCTGCGACGACCAGCAGGAGTCCGACCACCGCGGCCAACCACCAGCGTCGGCCGGCCTCCTCCTCGTCCTCGGCGACGGCCTTGCGCTGACCGGCCGTCGGACGGGTCGCAGCGGCCGCAGCACCAACGGCAGGAGTGATGGCGGTGGCGCCGATGGCTGCCGTGGCAGCAGTCGGCGCGTCGACGGCCTGGCCGGCCAGGACGCGCTCGATGTCGCGGCGCATGTCGCCAGCGCTCTGATAGCGATCCTCGACGCGCTTGGCCAGGGACTTGGCCACCACTGCATCGATCGAGGGGCTGACGTCGGGGTTGAGGTCCGAAGGGGGCTTGGCCTCCTCGCGCACGTGCTGATAGGCCACCGAGACGGGGCTCTCGCCCACGAACGGCGGACGGCCGGTCAACAGCTCGTACAGCAGGCAGCCGGTCGAGTAGATGTCGCTGCGAGCATCGACCGTCTCACCCCGTGCCTGCTCCGGCGACAGGTACTGGGCCGTGCCGATGACGGCAGCGGTCTGCGTCATGGCCGACGAGGTGTCGGCAATGGCGCGGGCGATGCCGAAGTCCATCACCTTGACCTGACCCGATGGCGTCATCATGACGTTGGCGGGCTTGATGTCGCGATGGATGATCCCGGACCGGTGGCTGTAGTCCAGCGCGCTGAGCACGTCCCCGGTGATCGACAGGGCGCGTTCGGGCAGGATCTTGCGGCCGTTCTCGGCCCCACGCATGATGTCGCGCAGGGTCTGGCCCTCGACGTACTCCATCACGATGTACGGCACGTGCGCGCCGTGGGTGTTGACCGAGTCGCCCGTGTCGTAGACGGCCACGATCGAGGGGTGGTTCAGGGCGGCCGAGGACTGTGCCTCGCGTCGGAACCGGGCCTGGAAGGTGTCATCGGACGACAGATCGGTGCGCAGCAGCTTCACGGCCACGGTGCGTCCGAGTCGCAGGTCGCGACCCACGCGGACGTCGGCCATGCCGCCGCGACCCAGCAGTCCGCCGAGCTCGTAGCGATCGCCGAGGCGGATCGTCTCGTCGCCGGATTCGGTCATCAGGGGTACCTCTCGAAAATATGGGACGTCGGTGCGTGGGTCACATTGCCCACGGGGGGTGTGAATCGTCGCTGGGTCGGGCTCATCGACCCAGCACGGCTTCCATGACGGAGCGGGCGATGGGGCCGGCGAGACGACCGCCGGCGATCTCGCTGCGCGCGGTGTCGCTGGACTCGACCACGACGGCCACCGCGACCTCGGGATCGTCGCCCCCCGCGTAGGACACGAACCAGGCGTATGGCGGACGATCGGGTGTGGACTGAGCGGTGCCGGTCTTGCCGCCGACCTCGACGTCGGGAATACGGGCGGAGGTGGCGGTGCCCTGCTCGACGGTGCTGACCAGGGCCTGCTGGAGCTTGGCCGCATTCTCGCTGCTCATCGCCTGGTCGAGCTCCTCGGGCTGCGCCTGGTCGAGCACGCTGAGACTGGGGGAGCGGATCGTGTCGACGATGTAGGGCCGCATGACCTGGCCGTCGTTGGCCACCGCCGCCGTGACCATCGCCATCTGCAGCGGTGTGGCGGCGACCTCGAACTGACCGATGCCGGACTGCGCCAGCTGCGGGGCCTCCAGATCGGTGCCCTCGGAGGTGAACCGGCTCTCGCTCAGGGACAGACCCTCCAGCGCGTCCGAGCCGAAGCCGAACTTCTCGGCCTGCTCGGCCATTGCCTCCTGGCCGACGTCACCGGCCAGCGAGCCGAACGAGACGTTGCACGAGACGTTGAGGGCGCGCTCGAAGGTGATCGGGTCGCCTCCGCAGTTGCCGCCTCCCTCGTTGGGCAGGGTGTAGTCGATGCCCGGGAAGGACAGCTGGGCGCCTCCCTTGACCTCGTCGTCGATGTCGTCGACCACACCGTTCTCGAGCGCCGCTGCGGCCGTGACCAGCTTGAACGTGGATCCGGGAGGAAGGGTCTGCTGGGTGGCGCGGTTCAGCATCGGCTGGTCTTCTGCGGTGGTCAGCGACTCCCAGGCGTCGGTGACGGACGAGAAGTCGTGACTGGCCAGCCGGTTGGGGTCGTAGGAGGGCTGGGTGACCATGGCCAGGATCTCCCCGGTCTGCGGGTTGATCGCTGCAACCGCTCCCTTGGTGTCGGGACCGAGTGCCTCCAGGCCCTCGGCGGCGGTGCGTTGAGCCAGGGGGTCGATGGTCAGCTCGACGCTGCCGCCCTTGGGCTGCTTGTTGGACAACAGATCGACGACTCGGTTGACGAACAACCGGTTGTCGCTGCCGGACAGGACGCGACTCTGGGAGTTCTCGATCGCGCTGTTGCCGTAGATGTAGGAGAAGTATCCGGTCAGGTTCGCGTACAGCGGTCCCTCGGGGTACTCGCGCTGGAACGTGTACTCGTCGTTGCTGGGGACACTTTGGGCGACGGGGTCGCCGGCCACCAGGATGGGTCCGCGGTCGCGGGAGAACTCCTCGTTGATGACGCGCTGGTTGCCGTTGCGCGCATTGAGGCTGTCGGCCTCGACGAACTGGACGTAGTTGATGTTCGCCAGCAGGGCCAGGAACAGCAGCATGCAGCCGATGGCCAGAAAACGAATGGGCTTGTTCATGGGAGCTTCACCACCTGGGTCTCCTCGTTCCCGTCGAACGTGGAGATCTCGGGTGCGGGACGCCGGGTCTGGTCGCTGATGCGCAGGAGCAGGGCGATGATCGCCCAGTTCATGACGATCGACGAACCACCTTGGGCCAGGAAGGGCGTGGTGAGTCCGGTGAGCGGGATGAGGCGCGTGACGCCGCCGACGACCACGAACACCTGCAGCGCGAACGAGACGGCGAGTCCGGCGGCCAGGAGCTTGCCGAAGGCGTCTCGGCAGGTCAGGGCGATGCGTAGACCGCGCTCGACGATCAACCCGTAGATCAGCAAGATGGCCATGAGACCGGTCAGGCCGAGCTCCTCGCCGAAGGCGCCGATGATGAAGTCGGAGAAGGAGAACGGGGTCAGCTGCGGACTGCCCTGCCCGAGCCCCTGTCCGAGCACACCGCCGTGGGCGAGTCCGAACAGCGAGCTGATGATCTGACCGTTGTTGTCGGGATCGCCGAACGGGTCGAGCCAGACGTCGAAACGCCGCTGGACGTGCCCGAAGGCCTTGAAGCCGAGGAAGGCGCCCATGCCGAACAGGCCGCCACCGACGATCAGCCAGCCGGGCCGCTCCGTCGCGATGTAGAGCATGACCACGAACAGACCGAAGAACAGCACGGAGGACCCGAGGTCGCGCTGGAAGACCAGGATGCCGACGCTGATCAGCCAGGCGGCGAGGATCGGTCCGAGGTCGCGGCCGCGGGGAAGGTCGACGTTGAAGATGCGCCGGCCGGCCAGTGCCAACGCATCGCGGTGCACCACCAGGTAGCCCGCGAAGAAGATCGCGAGTGCGATCTTGGCGGCCTCACCCGGTTGGAAGCTGAACGGTCCGAGGCTGATCCAGATGCGGGCGCCACGGATGTTCTGGCCGATGCCCGGGATCAGAGGAAGGATCAGCAGCACGATGGCCGCGAGTCCGAAGGAGTACGTCAGACGCTGCAGGGAGCGGTGATCGCGGACCACGAACAGCACCGCGGTGAAGGCGACGAGTCCGAGAGCGGTCCAGATCAGCTGCGCATTGGCCAGCGGCTCGTAGTTGCCACCGAGGCAGAAGTCGGTGCAGTCCTGGTCGATGCGGTAGATCATCGCGAGCCCGAGGCCGTTGAGGCAGATGACGAGGGGGAGCAGCACCGGATCGGCATAGGGCGCGAGCTTGCGCACGATCAGGCTGGTGGCGATCGCGACGATGATGACGGCGCCGCCGAGCTTGAAGGTGTCCGACGGGATGGAACCGGTGGTGCCGATGCCGACCGCGGCGTAGGCCAGGATGCTGATCGCGACGGCGAGCGCGGTCAGGAACAGCTCGGCGCCGCGGCGCTTGCGGGGGACGAGGTTGGGCAGGGAGAGCGCCATCAGGGACTCGCCTCCCCGTTGGTGGGTTCGTCGGTGGGTTCGTCCGTCGGCGCGTCGGAGGGTGCGGGCTCGGGTCGGACGAACTGATCGAGATTGGCCACGATCTCCTCGGCGTCAGTGCGACCGGCCGCGTCGATTCCGTCCTCGACCTGGGAGCGGCTGTACGCGGGCAGGGAGTCGAGGTCGATGCTGCTGACCTCGTCGACGCTGCTCAGGGCGACGCCCGGGATGTCGGCCTGGACGCCGCGGTAGATCGCGACGCGGCCGTCGTCGGTGGCGGCGACGAAGTACTGGGTCTGGCTCCACTGGTAGGCGCCATATCCGGCGCCGCCGAGTATCGCCAGGATCACCACGAGCAGGGCCGTGCGCCGCAGCCAGCCGAACCGACGAGGTTCGCGCGGTGCGTAGCGCATGGCCTCCTCGTCGAACTCGCCGTCGGCAGCGGCGATCGGCGGCGACCCGTCACCGATCACCTGACGGTCGGAGGTCTGCTCGGACTCGGCGTCGACGCCGTCGGTGGACGGACGGTACTGCTCGGCGGCGGCGCCGACCAGCTGCGGCTGCCCGTCGGCCGAGGACAGGTTCTCGTCCGGATCGTCGTCGGCGTCGGCGAACTCGGAGATGACGACGGTGACGTTGTCGTGGCCTCCGGCCTCGAGGGCCATGCGAACCAGCTCGGTGGCGGCCATGTCGATCGAGTCGGCCTGCAGGGCACGTTCGATGTTCTCGTCGGCGACCATGTCGGACAGGCCATCGCTGCACAGCAGATACCGGTCGCCCAGCATCGGCTGGATCCAGTAGAAGTCGGCCTCGTTGTCATCGCGCCCGAGCATGGCGCGCAACAACAGGGAGCGATGCGGGTGCACGCGCGCCTCGGCCGGGGTCAGCTTGCCCTCGTCGACGAGGCTCTGCACGAACGTGTGATCGGTGCTGACCTGCGACAGGTAGTGATCGCGCAGCCGGTACATGCGGGAGTCGCCCAAGTGGGCGACGGCGAGCTTCTCGCCGTCCCAGAGCATGGCCTCGAGGGTCGTGCCCATGCCCTCGACGGCCGGATCCTTGCGGATCAGCTCGCCGAGGCGGTCATTGGCGCTCTGGACGGTCTGTTCGAGCGCGGCCAGGGCGTCGACCTCGAGATCGCGGTCGAGGCGACGCAGGACGTGCATCGCCGAGGACGATGCCAGGTCGCCCGCGGCGGCGCCGCCCATGCCGTCGGCGATGGCCAGCAGGTGGGGGCTGGCGAATCCGGAGTCCTCGTTGTTGGAGCGTCGGAGACCGACATCGGTGAGCGCGACGTAGCGATAGGTGAGGTCGGTCATCGTCACTTCCGCAGTTCGACGACGGTCTTGCCGATGCGGACCTGGATGCCGAGGCCGACCGGGACGGGCGTGGTGACCCGCTGGCTGCCGATGTAGGTGCCGTTGGTGGATCCGAGGTCCTCGACGAACCACTGCTCCCCGTTGGTGGCGAAGCGGGCGTGCCGGGTGGAGACGTAGTCGTCGTCGAGCCGGATGGCTGCGTCGGTGCCCCGTCCGAGGAGGATGGGTCCTTCGCCCAGGGGGACGCTCTGCCCTTGGTTGGCCCCGGACAGCACCTGCAGGGTCGTGGGATTGCCACGCGGGGCCTTGCGTCCACGGGCGGGCTTCTGCTTGCGGGGCTTGGACGCCGCCTTCTGCTCGGCCTTCGGGGCCCGGGCCGGGCTGGGCGCCTTGGTGCCGAAGATGTCCGAGCGGATGACCGAGACGGCCGACAGCACGAACAGCCACAGGACGGCGAGGAACCCCAGCTTGATGAGGGTCAGAGTCAGTTCGGACATGACTGCTTCCTACCGGTCCCCGGCGATGCGGACGACGAGCACGGTGTTGCCCAGTCGGATCTCCGACCCGTCGGCGACGACGGCACTGGTGACACGGTGCCCGTTCAGGACGACTCCGTTGGTGGACCCGAGGTCGACGACCGAGACGGTGACGTCGCCACCATTGCGGTGCACCGAGACCTCGGCGTGACGTCGGGAGATGCCGGGGTCGTCGATCTTGATGTCGGCCTCGCTGCCGCGGCCGATGACGCTGCCGGTGGAGGGGACGGCAAGGGTGCCCCCGTTGACCTCGAGCGTGACGTCGGAGGGACGGGTGGTCACGTTCGTGGCACCTTCGGATCCGGTGACGGCCGCGTTGGTCTTGCTGCGGACCCGGAATCGACCGGTGCCGAGCTCGGGAGTGTTGACGAAGGTGATCGCCAGCGGACCGGCCAAGGTGTAGCGCTGCTCGGTGACGTGATCTTGGACCATCGTGCTGAGCTCGGCCACCAGCGTGTCGCCGAATGGAACGAGGCGCTCGTGGTCGGAGTCCGACAGCTCGACGGTGAAGTCGTTGGGCACCAGGCGACGGTCTCGCGACAGGATGTGCGCGGTGTTGTCGACCTCGCGCTGCAGAGCCGCAGCGATCTCGACCGGCTGCACGGCGCTGCGGAAGGCGCGTGCGAACGCACCCGTGACGGCTCCTTCGAGGCGCTGTTCGAAGCGCTGCAGGACACCTGCCATGGTCGGGCCACCTCCTGGATGCACGCGATCGGACGCGCGACACTGCTTGTCGCTCGGTCGATCCTAACGGGCGCGGCGACACGGGGCCGCATGCCAGGTCGCGACCCGCTTCGCGCCAGGGGGCTGGGAGGCCGTTCGAGTCCTCGCCGCAGTGCTGTTAGACTCGACTTTCGGTTCGGAAGTTCTCGGACCATGCGCGGGTGGCGGAACGGTAGACGCGCTGGCTTCAGGTGCCAGTGTCCGCAAGGGCGTGGGGGTTCAAATCCCCCCTCGCGCACAGCACGATCGAAAACCTGATCACGAAGGGCCGGAGCCGAGAGGTTCCGGCCCTTCGTGCGTCAGGGCTCAGTCGGCTCGCCGCGTACTGTCCTCGACGGCGTCGGCGACCCGGTCGATCAGGGCGGGAGCCAGGGTGCGAACGAAGCTCGCTGACATGTGGGTGCCGTCGCGGTAGACCGCCACGTTGCCGATGACCGGTGAACAGCGGTCCTTCCCGCACTGCAGGTCGGTGAGGTCGACGAGCGCGCTGCCAGGTGTCTGGTCGACGGCCGGGATCAACGGGTCGAACCGCGAAAGTGCCCCAGCTCGGTCCCGGTCGCACTGCTGGTCGGCACTTGCGCGCTCGCGCTCGACACAGGCCACCACGTCCTTGTCCAGAAAGGGGTTGCCCCGGATCGCCACCACCGTGGTGCCGCGGTCGATCTGGCGCTTCCACGCCGACTCGATCCGATCGACGATCTCCTGCTGCCGGGCGGGGCTGGGGTCGTTCGGAATCGATCGGATCGTGGTGATGATGATGTCGTACGGCTCGGACTCGTCGAGGTGGTCACGAACGCCACCTCGCCAGATCTCGCAGGCGTTGGGATCCTCGATCCCGCTCTCGGGGTCCAGCCAGCCGCAGCCGGCGTGTCCGCCCACCTCGATCTGCCACCCCAGATCTCGGTGCATCTGCTCGTAGGCCGGCAGCAGCGCGTTGTTGTGCGAGTCGCCGATGGCCAGGACCCGGACCGGGGGGTCGTCGGACGGCGCGGCTCGGGACTCGCCCTGCAGCGGCATCGCGCACAGGTTCACGGACTCCTCGCGCGGTCTGGCCCAGCAGTCGACCCGGTTGACGTCGTCGAGGTTCACCACCGAGGGGTCCGGGACGATCGTCTCGCCGAGGTCATCGCACCCCGGCGCCGCCGACGCCAATCCGGCGCCGAGGCAGGTGAGGGTGCTGCCGCTGAGGAGCCTTTCAGCACGTGCGGTCAGCTGCGCCTGGTCGCTCTGCGCGTCCTGGTCGAGAACGAAGGCGCAGCTCGCCACGAGGCAGGTGGCGGCGAGCATCCAGCCACCGATCGCGCGAGGCCGACGTCCGGCGAGCAGCGAGGAGGAGAAGCGGATCGGATCCTCGAGATAGCGCGTCGTGGCCCAGGCGAGCAGGAGTGTGGCCAGGCCGATCAGCAGCTTGTCGACCGTGCGCAGAGGCACTCCGGTGACGTAGGGGAGCAGCACCAGCAGTGGCCAGTGCCACAGGTAGATGGCGTAGGACAGGTCGCCGATCCAGACGAGCGGACGCATGCGACCGGCCAGGGCGAAGGGTCCTGTCGTGGTGGACAGGGCGGCTGCGGCACCGATCACCGGCAGAGCTGCGGCCAGACCGGGGAAAGCGGTGGACTGCGAGTAGGTCACGGCGGCGACGACGATGCAGATGAGGCCGATCCAACCGATGAGCGTCCCCAGACCGCGCGACCAGCGCGGGACGAACATCGCGAGCGCGACCCCAGCGAGGAACTCCCAGGCCCGCGTCGCCGTCGAGAAGTACGCGACGCCGGGATTGCTGACGGTGAGCAGAGCCGAGTAGGTGACGCTGGCCAGCAGCAGGACGATCACGACCCCGCGAAGGATCCACGAGCGCAGCGCCGGTCGGTTCCGGCAGGCCAGGGCCACGAGGAGCATCAGCAGCGGCAGGGTCACGTAGAACTGTTCCTCGACCGACAGCGACCAGAAGTGCTGCACCGGGCTGGGCGCCTGCTCGCTGGCCAGGTAGTCGACCGACTTGCCCGCCAGCACCCAGTTCTGGACGTAGAACGTCGACCCGAGGACTTCCTCGAAGATGGGCCGTCGACCGCTGAGTGGCACCACGGTCCACGTGGCGACGGCGACCACCAGGAGCACGAGCAGCGACGCAGGAAGCAACCGGCGAGCCCGGCGAGCCCAGAATCGACCGAGCCGGATCGTCCCGTCGCGGTTCAGCTCCCCGACGAGGTGTGCGCCGATCAGGAATCCGGAGATGGTGAAGAAGATGTCCACGCCGACGAAGCCGCCGGTGAGCCTGTTGGGCCACAGGTGGTAGAGGACGACGGTGCCGACGGCGACCGCGCGAAGCACCTGGATGTCGGCTCGCTGCCCGGGGGTCTCGGTGCTCGTCCCGGTCTGCCCGGTGGCGGACAGTCGGTCAGACCTTGTTCGTTTGTGGAGGCCCGGCACCGCGCAAGAGTACCGGAGAACCGTTCCGCACCCGGACAGGCTGACGTTTCCCGGCCCGTCGATTCACGGCGGTGGGGAGGTCGGTGATCCCACGGTGAGGTGGGGCCAGTGGTCGCGTCGAGTGCCTCCGTCACCGCTGATCAACTGGTCGCGCTGTTCGTCATGGCTGCGGTCCTGGGCGCCTTGTCCTTCCTCCTCAGGCGGGCTCTTCACTGGGCCCGGTGTGAGGGCACGCACGTTCCGTCACCTGCTGAAGGTCACAGGGGAGTGACGGTTCGGTTCCGACGTGCGAGCCAGGCGACCATCGGGTAACCGGTCACGAGGCCGGCCACGATGCCAATCTGCATGAGGAACCAGAAGGTGCCCTCCGTGGCGGGTGGCATGTACTCGTTGAAGTGCAGCAGCAGCATCCAGCCGCCCATGCCGACGTCGAAGGCGAGGACGGTGAGCACCGCCGCGCCGGCCGCGGCACCGACACTCAGCCGGTGGCCGCGGGAGCTCGCCGTGGTGCGCTCGAACACGAACAGCACCGCCATCGCCAGCACACCGATGACCACGATCATGACCCACAGGTCGATTCCGGCGATGGTGAGCCCTGACGCGACCACCAGGGGGACGCCGATGAGGTGGGCGATGGCCGATGCACCGCCGCCGGGAAGGCCATGGACAGCCGAGGGGGCCTCAGAGATCGGTGGCGCATCGGGTGACAGTTCTGCACCGCCGCGGGCACGCCCGTACCGGGAGAACAGCGGGTACGCGAAAGGTCCGAGGTAGAGCGCGGACGTCACCCAGACGACCTCCTCCGCGACGGTGTCGTGCCGTTTGCCTCGTCCGTAGATGTCGAACGCGATGAGGGCCGCCGTGGTGACGGCGGCGATGATGAAGGCCCAGGCGACCGGTGTCAGCCAGTCGGGGACGTTGTTGATCATGACCATGATGCGGGTTCCTGTTCTGTGGAGCGGTGGGTCGACCTCGGGGCGTCGGGCAGCGACACCTCGATCAGGAGGCGAGCAGCTTCATCATCTCGGTGATCTCAGCGGTTTGCGTCTGCTCGATCTCGGTGGCCAACGACACCGCATCGGTGCTCATTCCGTCGGTCTGTTCGGTCTGGGCCATCTCGACGGCGCCCTCATGGTGCTCGACCATCATGGTCAAGAAGAGCTGGTCGAACGCCTCGCCGGAGGAGTCCCGAAGTCGTGACATCTGGTCGCCGCTCATCATGCCGGGCATCGAGCTCATGTCGTCCATGCCGGACATGTCCTCGGGAACGTCCTCGCCCCACGACTCCAGCCACGACGACATGGTGTCGATCTCGGGATCCTGGGCGGCTCCGATCCGGTCTGCCAGGTCCAGGACCTCGGCGTTCTCGGTTCGTGAGGCCGCCAGCGCCGCCATCTCGGTGGCCTGGCGGTGGTGGGGGATCATGTCGGTCGCGAACGTGACGTCAGCGGAGTTGAAGCCGGCCTCGGCCGACGAGTCGTCGTTGTTCGAGCAGGCAGTCAGCAACGCTGCTGCCAAGGCGATCAGGGTCGCCGCAATCATTCGTGTACGCACGGGTGCTTCTCCTTGAGTGGTCTGCTTGACAGGTGGGGTGAGGGCTCCGCGACCCGGTGGGTCGCGGTCTCACCTGTCAGCAGCGGATGACAGCAGTGCGTTGCAGGGGTGTGAGCTGCTCGAAGGCGGCGCGGGCAGCGCCAAGGTGCACGTGGGTGGGCAGAGGTCGCACCCACAGCACGCGGAAAACGGCGGTGCGCCGTGCAGCCACGAACGCGATGATCGACATGAGCAGAGCCAGACACATCGCCATCAGGCCGCCACAGTCGGGCATGGAGCCTTCGTGCCCGTGGCCACCATCGATGGGATCGGCGATCGCCTGGGCCGCAGTCGCGGTGTGAGACGTCGGGTGCTCAGACCCGTCAATCGGCGCAGACGCATTCGACGACGACGCCATCGCGATCGGCATGGGCTGTGGTGACTGAGCCAGCATGCTGTGCATGGCGACGATTCCCAGGATGAGGACAGGAGCCAGCATCGCCAGCAGCCACGTCGGGCCAGCTGGCGTCGCGTGTCGCACGACCCGTGGCATCATCACCGCCCAGTCTACCGGGCACCCGCAGATGACGGGCGCTCAGAGCACAGGGTGAGGGATACGGCGCGGGGGTATTTCGATTCCTGCTACTCCGATGGTGGGGTCCCGCCGATGATCAGGGTGAGCACGCGCCCCAGCAGATCGTCAGGGACCGAGCTCGGATCGGCATGGCGCTCGATGGCCAGTCCGTTCGACAACGCCATGAGCAGGGTCGCGAGCTCACCGGCCGGCATCGGCAGGGCCGCGCCAGCTGCGCCGAAGTGATGCTCGATCGCGGTCGTGATCGAGGCTTGCAGCTCTCGCCGTCGCTGGAGGAAGGCGCTGTCGGTGCGCCCGCTGCGCACCGCGCGCTGCCACATCTCGAGGAACAGCAGAGTCCAGTCGCGCTGTGCGTCGAAGGCCGTCGTCAGCTGGTCGCCGAGGGCCTGGATCCGACCGTCGAACGGCGCGTCGAGATCGCTGACGGCGCCGAGGCCCAGGTCGAGATAGGCGGTGACCCGGTCGTCGACCAGTGCCGCGACCAGACCGTCCTTGCTGCCGAAGTTGGAGTAGACGGCGCCCTTCGTGAACCCGGCGGCGGCCGCGACGTCGTCGAGGCTGGCGGAGTCGATGCCCCGGCGGGCGAACACCTGGGCTGCAGCGTCGAGCAGTGCTCGTCGCACCTCGTCGCGGGAGGGGCGGGCGGCTCGGGACTCGGGTGCAGTTGACATCAGTGGATAGGATACCCCTGAGTATTCGATACCCCTGAGTATCGAGCGTGGAGTGAGGAGTTCAGATGTCAGTGCCAGCACAGGTGGAGGCTCACGCGGCCCGCACGGTCCGTTGGGGTCTGGGGCATGCGATGCCGCGCGTGGCGATCCGCGGCTCGGCTCGCCGCGGCGACCTGCACGGGCGGCTCATCGAGACGAGGGATCAGGCGACGACCCTCGACCTGTTCGATCAGATCCGCTCCCAGGGCCCGCTGCACCGGTCCAAGTTCGCCTTCGTGACCGCCTCGCAACCGGTGGTCAAGGAGGTGCTGACCAGTCCCGACATGCGAAGCGGCATCGACTTCGGGCCGGGTGGGCCCCTGGCGACGGTGAGCCGGTGGGCCTTCAAGTCCGCACCGCTGGGCCCGCTGACTCCGCCCTCGCTGTTGGTGACCGAGCCGCCCAACCACACCCGGTACCGCAAGCTCGTCACCCGCGTCTTCTCGGTGCGTGCCGTGCAACGCCTGCAGGAGCGCACCCAACAGATCGCCGACGAGCTGCTCGACGGGCTCGATCCCCGTCGTCCGGTCGACCTGGTCGAGCGGTACTGCGCCCAGCTACCGGTCACCGTCATCGCGGAGATCCTCGGCGTCCCGGAGAAGGACCACGACCGGGTGCTGCGATTCGGCACCGGCGCTGCGCCGTCGTTGGACCTCGGTCTGGGGTGGCGGACCTTCCATCGAGTCGAGTCATCGCTGGCCGAGTTCGAGCAGTGGCTGGCTGGACACATCGAGGTGGTGCGGCGCGATCCCGGCGACGACTTGCTCAGCCAGCTCGTCACGGCCCGCGACGACGACGGCACGGCCCTGACCGACGAGGAGCTGCGTTCCACCGCCGGGCTCGTCCTGGCCGCGGGATTCGAGACGACCGTCAATCTGCTGGGAAACGGGATCCGCCTGCTGCACGATCACCCCGACCAGCTGGCCACGTTGCGCGATCAGCCCGACCTCTGGCCGACCGCGGTCGATGAGGTCCTGCGCTACGACCCACCGGTGCTGCTGACCGGCCGGATGGCCTCGCGGGACACCGAGATCGCCGGCGTGACCGTGCCGCGCGGCGCCATGGTCACGACCCTGCTCGCCGGGGCGAACCGCGACCCGGAGGTGTTCACCGATCCTGAGCGCTTCGACGTGACCCGCGAGAACGCCGCCGACCACGTGTCGTTCTCCTCGGGCCGGCACTACTGCCTGGGTGCGGCGCTGGCCCGCATGGAGGGCGAGGTGGGGTTGCGCACCATCTTCGACCGCTTCCCAGACCTGCGGTTGGAGGCCGGAGCCACGCGCCGACCCACCCGCATCCTGCGCGGCTACGCGACGCTGCCCGCCACGCTCGCGCCGTGATCGGAACACCGCCGCAGGGGACCTGGATTCGCCCGCAGCTCCGGTTCACTCCACCATTCCGACATTCAGTTCGACGCCAGCGGTCGCCCGACCGGGTTTGGGACACTCGACACGCTGTACCCGTGGCAACCGGTTAAGAACTGACCTGAGTGCCGTGCAGCTGGTCAGCGAGTTCAAGCAGGCCGTCCTGGGTTACGACCACCTGGTGAACGAACATCTGGTTGAGCCCAGCCAGCGGCACTCAGGCACCGTCGCAGCGTGCGACCCGGTGCCTGGATGCCGCAGCGCATCAGCTGTGTGCGCAGGCCGACCTCGCCGCCGCCGCAGCCTCGCCGCACCGCGAACGGCGAGGGAGCCCGAATGTCGCCGATTGCTCGTAGCCTGAACTGTTCTCCAGAAAGTCCTTGCGCCTGGCAACGATGTGCTGTCGAATAGGCGTGATCGCTGCGGGACAGTCTGTCAAATTGATCGCTCATCGTGAGCCTCGGTCGCGGCCTCATCCGATTTTGGTCTGAAAGGTCAACGGCTGTGGGTTCATCTGAGGCGGGTTCGGCTCGCGTGCGTAGATCACTTGTAGGAATCGTCGGAGCGGGGGTCGTTCTAGCGACTCTGGTGGGCCTGGAGGCTCCAGCCTCGGCGGCGGCGAATCCGGCGCCGGAGGCGGGGCAGCGTGCGAATGCGACACGGTTGGACTTCACGGTGTCGGGCACGGCCGGTGTGTCGGTCGACGTGGGTACCGGTAACGCGCTGTTCACCGACCAGCTGATCACGTTGCCTGGTGTGAACAATGATGTGCCGATCTCTGTGGCGTACAACTCGAGCCTTTTCGGATCCGATGTGCCTTCAGCGGTCACAGGTGACACCGGGTCGGGTTGGTCGATCACTGGGTTCGACAACCGGCTGCTGGAGAACTCCGACGGCTCGGTGACGTTCCACGGTCCGGCGGGTCTAACGGGTGTGTTCGCTGCCAGCGGCACCGGTTATACGGCACCGGCGCAGTATCAGGCTGACCTGGTCAAGACCGGCAGCACCGGGTGGACGTTGACCGATCACCAGTCCAACACCACGCTGACGTTCAACGCCGAGGGTCGCCAGACCAAGTCTGAGGACCGCAACGACAACCTCACCCAGTTCACGTACGACGGCGATCTGCCGGCCAGCATCGTGTCCTCTCGTGGCAGCACTGCGACGTCGACGTTGACGATCGCCACCAGTGAAAATCGGATCACGAAGCTGACGCAGTCCGCGGGGTCGCTTTCACGTCAGGTCCAGTTCGCATACACCAGCGCCGGCGAGCTGGAGACGATCGTGAACACGAAGGGTGATTTGACGTCGTTCTACAACCCTGCTGCCGATGACGGCAAGGTCGTGCGGATCACCAACGCGAAGAACGCCACGACCGCGTTGGCGTACTCCGGCACTAAGACCGCCTCGGTCACTCAGTCCAATGCCCCGGGCGCTGGCACGTCGACCACTCGTTTGACCTACCCGTCATCGACGCAGACCCTGGTGGCTGATCCGACTACTGACCAGTCGGCGCCGGTTGCTTCGGTGCCGCGCACGACGTATGCGTTGACGGCAGACAAGCTCGTCTCGTCGGCCACTGATCCGAACGGTCATGCTCGGTCCGCGACGTACACGTCGCTGGGTCAGGTCGCAACGCAGACTCCGGCCGCTGGTGGAACCACGACCAACACCTACGGCGCCAACGGTGCGGAGTCGCTGACGTCGTCGGCGTCTCCTGGTGGCGCCACTGGCACCGCGTCGTATGACAACACTGGCGCGAACGCGCACCTGCCGTCATCGACGACCAGCGACGCCGGGAATTCCTTGAACTACACCTACAACGGCGCCGGAAACCAGTTGACCAACGCCCAGGGCACAGGCCCGCAGGCCAAAGTGACGTACAACTCGAACGGCACCGTGGCGACGTCTGCCTCTCCTGGTGCCGCTTCTGGGGTGCAGACACGCTACTTCTACGACTGGACCAAGAACTTGGTCCATATCGCTCCCGTGTCCGGCGCGACTTTGGGGAACCGTGATTATGAGTGGGATGCGTTCGGTCGCCTGTACAGCGCTGACGATGGTCGCGGCGAGGCAACCCGTTACCTCTACGACAAGCTCGACCGCATCACACGCGTGGATTACACCGACGAAACGACCAACGACGTCATCTACACCTACGACGTCAACGGGCAGATCCTGACGCGCGCTGATGTCTCTGGTGTCACCACCTACACGTACGACGTCCTGGGACGCGTGTTGACCAAGAAGAACACCGCTGGCGGCGAAACGATGTCCTATACGTACGACAAAGCCGGCAACATGAAGACGCAGACCGACTACCACGGCACCATCACCTACACCTACGATGACGCCTTCCGGCTCAAGTACATGACCTACCCGCAAGGCGGCGGCACCTCAAGGATGTCGTTCGCCTACGACGACTCCGGCCGTCGCACCGACATGTGGTTGAAGTCGAACTCAACCAACACCACCTGGTCGGCTCACACAAAAACCACCTACGACGCCTCGGGCCGTGTAGTGGGAGTGAAGTCCGAGCGTGGGCCAGCATCGTCGCCCACTTCGGTCATCGACCTGACGTACTGCTTCTCTTCGGGCACCACCCCCGCCGGCGGGTGCACCACCTCGTCCACCTCAGACCGGGCCAACATCCAATGGGTCAAAAACGCGGTCGACGGCCAAGCCACCAAGTTCACCTACAACGCCGACAACCGACTCACCGGCTCGGTCATCACCGGCGGGTCGAACCCCCGGACCTACGCGTACACCTACGACGCTGCCGGGAACCGGCTCACCGCGGCGGTCAACGGCTCGAACCCATCAACGCAAACGCTCACGTACAACAACGCGAACCAGATCACTAACAGCGGCTGGGGTTACGACCCGGCGGGGAACCTGAGCTTCAGGCCCGGGATGGGGGCAGAGTTCAACACGGCAGGACAGATGAGGTCCCGCACCGCCGAATCTGGACCTTCGGCCAACACGCAAGACACCGAGTACACCTACGCCGGCACCGATCAAAACGAGATCACCCGTGCGCACACACCCGGCGACGTCACCTACGACTACGCCTACGGAGCCCCTGACCAGAACGGCCTGCCCGTCATCCAGGAAGTCAGCAGGACCGAAGACGGCGCCGCACTCGTGGATGCCTACGTCACTCACGACAACACCGGCCTGCCCGTCATGCTGCAGGCCAGCACTGGCCAGACCGGCATGTACGTCTATGACGGGCAAGGCAATCCCGTCAGCCTCACCAGCGAAGGAGCCACGACAAGCTACCTGTACGAGCTTGACCCCTACGGGACCGCCACCACCACCCAGAACGCAGGCGACACCGCCTACGTTGAGAACCCCTACACCTACGGCGGCGGACTCCAAGACAGGTCCACCGGACTCATCAAATTCGGCCAACGCTGGTACGACTCCACCACCGGATCCTGGATCCAGCAAGACGCCCTCAACGCACCACTCGACCCCACCAACGCCAACCGCTACAACTACGTCGGCGGGAACCCGGTCAATAGATTCGACCCAACAGGCCTCGCGGCGGATCCGCTCTGCGGCACCAACGGATCGACGGGCTACTACACCCCAAACTGCGGCGGCTACATCGCAGGTGGTTCGTCTTCGACCGTCGGCGGCCAACTGAGGTGCACCGGAGTTGTGTTCGGCCAAGTTGGCGTACTAGCCCTTAGTGTTACCAGCGCTTCCGGGCTAGTCGGCTTAGGTCTGGGTACAGGATCAGCCAGTTTGGCGGGCGTCTACGACCCCTTGGGTGCTACGCGAAGCGGATGCTCATGAGTTGGCGTGCGGCGGTAACCCTTCCGTTACTAGCAGCCTTCGCCGTATTAACCGGCTACAGCATGACCCAGGTTCCCGCTATGGGGATTAAATGGCTCATCATTCTTCTAGCACTGATCTTGCTGCTTGCTTTAGTTGTGGCTGAGTTTCGGAAACTAGTCAGAGCGAAGCGGCAACGTCGATCGTGATGTTCGACAACGGTTGGGCCTGCTGAACGGTTCGGCATCATCTGGGCTAGGACTGCTGCGCGTTTCCTCTGTGCGACTAAAGCCTAGCCACCCGCTGTCAGTCGGACGCTGAAACCACAGGAGTTGAACAAGCGTTTCAGAAACGGTCGTTTTCGGTGCGTTGATCAGCGGTGCTGAGATCGTGGCGACACGCCGACAATGTGCGCACCGAAACCCTCCACCACATGGGGTGCCTCAACGCCTGGGGAGATCAACCCGCTCGAGCAGCTCCAGGGCGGCTCGTCTAGAGACAATCTCTAATCCGAGCTGGATGGGGCTGGATGGGGCTAGTCCCGAAGAGCCATCTTTCGCGAGTTCCGCCGCTCAAGAGCTCGCTTTGTACTACTGTCTGTCTCGATCAGCATGCGGCTGATGATTCATACAGGAGGATCCCTTGAAGGTCAGTCGCGTTGTGGCGTCGCTGGTGGCGGTCGTTGTTTCAGTTGGTGCGTTGACAGCCATCACGGCTCCATCCTCGGCCACCACGGGTGAGGGCGGTTCGTTCGTGCCGGTCACCCCTGCGCTTCTTGCGGACACCCGGTCGGGCCTAGGCCTACCTGCATCGGGCACGGTCCCGGGTGGGTCTGAGCGCACTATTCAAGTCACTGGGAAGGGTGGAGTCCCGACGACCAACGTGTCAGCTGTAGTCCTCGATCTATCGGCAGAGTCAAACGTGAATACGACCTTGTATGCCTACCCCGCTGAGGACAGCCGTGGTCTGGGGATTTTGTCGGTAAGTGGGAGCGAAGAGCGGGCAGCAAACACGGCCATCGTGCGAGTCAACGACAGCGGAAAGATCAAGGTCTACAGCAGCGCGGGAAACACTGACTTCAACGTAGGCGTGCAGGGGTACTTCACCAAAACCTCTGACGCCAGCTCTACGGGTGGTTTCGTTCCGATCGAGCCGGAACGGATGGTCCGCACCGACACGGGCGTCGGTCTGAACGTCAGCCCTATGCAGGGCGGCACCCAGTACACCGTCCAACTCGCTGGCACAGCTGGGATTCCAGCCAACGCGACCGCAGTTTTCGCCAATTTCCGCATCCGTAACGCAGGCGGCACAACCACCGGACGCGGCGGCCTTCGCGTGGGACCCTCCGACACGACCATCTCAATGAGCAACACCTCGGTGCTGGATTACGCGTCCGATACGACGCCGACTCCGGTCTAGCGGTGAAGGTTGGACCCGACGGCAAGATGAAGGTCCTTATCACCACCAACACCACGGCCGACCTCATCATCGATGTCCAGGGCTACTTCACTCCGGGCACCGAAGGCGGAAGCTTCACGCCCCAAGACAACAGAAGAATCTGGGACTCGCGCAACAGCGCCGGTGGCGCTCTCGCCCCACGTGAGGAACGCGAGATCCGGATCACTGGGGCCCAGAGCATTCCTGAGGATGCAGGCTCGGTTGCAATGACGGTTACCGCATTGAACTGGACCGGAAGCGGCTCACTGGCCGTTTACAACTCCGACAATCCTGGTGGAGCGAACGGAACCTCGAACGTCGCTTTCGCAGGTCCGTATCAGGTCCCGCGACAGACCACATCAATCGTTCAGGCATCATACGGCGGAACAATCACCCTCAAGAACCTCTCGACCACCGGGTCAACCCACGTCCTCCTCAACACGCAGGGATGGTTCAGCCAGCCAGACGAGGTCGACATCGACATTCCCAGTGAAGCGGATCGAGTCGCAAGCGAGATGCGCGAAGCTCTCGCAAGCAACCCCCAAGATTCAGTCGAAGATGAAGCGCTCCCGGCCGTAACCCCGTACGACACTCATGACCTCGTATTTTCGACTGCGGCAACCGACACACGAACCGCCACACTCCCTCTGCCTACGGGATGCTCAGTGCAGGACCCCGTCGCGTTGCGCCTTTCGTGCGATTTTGGACCCGTTGTCATCTCCCCGGTAGCCGTGACTGCTGACGGAAATACGGTGGATGTAACCGCAGATCTAGACAACAACGGACTGCGAATTTCACCACAGACGCCCGAATTCGACGGATTCGTAACCGCATATCTGACTCAGGCGACAGATTCAGACCTCGTCGATGACATCGCTGAAACACTCTCAGATCTCGTCGGCGGGAACGGTCCCAACCTCAAAACACAAGAGCAGCTCGACGCCGAAGAAGATGAGCTAAACGGTGACACCGAGACAACAGAACCGCCCCCCGACACCACGCCGAACACTGAAGCTGCACCAGCTCCTTCACCAACAGAGCAACCGACGGCCAATGCCATGGCCTTGAGGGCGGCTTTTGTCACTGTTCCAAGCAACTACATCTACTGCAAGACGCACACGACTGCCAGGTGCAAGCCCGCGGGACGCCACGACTACTGCACCAGCTCACCCGACACCGCCAAGTACGCCAGGGGCACGGCCAGTTTCAAGGGGCCTTGCGCACGACACGACATGGGCATCGCTCGCATAGCTACCTACAATCTCAGCCTCACTTCGAAACGAACTCAACGCGCCACCGAAGACCGAAACCTTAAGAGCAACATGAGGCAAAACTGCTTGTACGCTCTTCGGGGGTATGGCGGTTACCTCCAAAGCTGCTACAGCAGGGCGTCTACCTACTACTGGGTTGTTAGCCGAACCACGAATGGTTGGAATGGCAGATGACACCATCAAGAACCCGCTGGTGCGGCGCCGCGCTGACGTGGGCTGCTACTAGCGTCTTGATCGCGATCGTGATCGTGATCTTTTCAAATCTACTTCCACTATCTTTCTCCGGCACCGCCTACAAGCTGATCCAAGTCATCGGACCGCTCATTGCAGGAGTCGGGCTCGTTCTCGGCACCCTCATGTCGAGCCGGACACCACGAAATCAAAGAAAGATAGCTGGATTGCAAGCCGCAGGAGCGATCCTCCAAGCAGGAGTCGCCTTTACGTTCTACTACGCGACCACGGATGCCATCGGGATTGGCTTCGGCCTTGCCGTCGTCATGATTGCCCTCGCGATCGCCGCGATCGTTTCCAGCGCAACTGCTGCCCGCGACGTGTTCGCGATGCGAACTACGCGGGACAACCGTCTGCCTGATTGATGTAGGTGTTGTTGGTCTGGCACGCGCAAGGGGAGGTCTCTGATGAGCGCTAGCCAGTTTGGCGGCTGCCGCGGGCCGCGTGATCTGACGGGTTGCGCGAGTGGGACAAGAAGTAGACCCCGGTCAGTCGCAAGCACATCATTGTGGCCAGGAACACGTATGTTTAGGCGCTGCGCGGAGCACTACACTGCTGTCTCGCAACCCAAAGTTCCTGAGACGCCCCGCGCGACTGTCGGCCGACGTTGCCAGCTCCCGCGATCGCAAGAGTCCGCCGTTCTCATTATCCCGTCTCAGTTGATCGCCTCGCTACGTGTTCCGTCGCATGCTTCTGAGACAGTATTGCCATTGCCATTGCCATTGCCATGATCGGGTACGCGCGAGTCTCCACCCTCGAGCGGGACGAAGCACTGCAGATCGATGCTCTGGTGGCCGCCGGGTGCGATCCAGAGAAC